>JAKACN010000273.1 GCA_021821365.1 Pseudomonadota bacterium
TGGCCGTACCGTCGGCGCCGGCGTCGTTGCCAAGATCATCGAGTAAATCTTGAGCTGCCGCGCTGCGATTGTCGGGTGTCTGCCTGGCCTCGCAGCGTTGTCAATTCAAGCAAAGTTTTTAGTGTAGGGGTATAGCTCAACTGGCAGAGCGTCGGTCTCCAAAACCGAAGGTTGGGGGTTCGATTCCCTCTGCCCCTGCCACCATCAAGGTGCAGGGCACCGAAAGAAACTGGTATGTCTAACCACCCCGTGGAAACCGTCAGCACATCAAGCGACAAGGTCAAGGTCGCTTTGGCTATTGTTGCTGTAATTGCGGGTGTCGTCAGTTTTTATCTTCTGTCAGACAAGCCTACCGTCATACGCGCCGCAGCATTGGTTGCCGGGCTGTTGGTGGCAATCGCTGTTGCCTGGACTTCGCAGCCCGGCCGGGATTTTCTTGGGTTTGCAAGGGAGTCCGTCCGTGAGGCAAAGAAAGTTGTCTGGCCGACCCGTAAGGAGGCGATGCAGATTACCGCCGTCGTGTTTGGTTTCGTGCTGATCATGGCGATCTTTCTTTGGGGTACGGACAAAATTCTTGAATTTGTACTGTACGACCTGATCCTTGGCTGGAAAAAATAATGAGCGAGAACATGCAAGATAGCGCGACTGCCCAATCGGGTGGTAACAAGCGCTGGTATGTGGTGCACGCTTACTCCGGCATGGAGAAGAGCGTGCAGCGTGCATTGACGGAGCGCATCGAGCGCGCCGGCATGCAGGACAAGTTTGGTCAGATCCTGGTCCCGACTGAAGAAGTCGTTGAGGTGAAGAATGGCCAAAAGTCGGTTACCGAACGCCGCTTCTTTCCTGGCTACGTTCTGGTTGAAATGGAAATGACCGACGAAACCTGGCACCTGGTGAAGAACACTAGCAAGGTTACTGGCTTCATCGGTGGCAAATCCAACAAGCCGACGCCGATTCCGCCGCATGAAGTCGACAAGATCTTGCATCAGATGCAGGAGGGTGTGGAGAAGCCACGTCCGAAGGTCTTGTATGAAGTGGGCGAGCTCGTCCGCATCAAGGATGGTCCTTTCACTGACTTCAACGGCAATGTTGAAGAAGTCAATTACGAGAAATCGCGCGTGCGCGTCTCAGTCACCATTTTTGGCCGTGCCACACCGGTCGAACTTGAATTCGGACAGGTTGAGAAGGTTTAATCTTCCGTTCTGCAACGACTTGCAATAAACGCCATTTCGGAGCGTCGCCAGCATTTCCGCTCGTGGAATCTGAAAAAGCAGCAAGGAGGAGCCCAAGTAGTCAGGCGAAAGTCGGGCGAACAGGCGCTAACACTCAATTAACGTAGGAGCCGTCATGGCAAAGAAAATCATAGGTTTTATCAAGCTGCAAGTGCCGGCTGGTAAAGCAAACCCGTCCCCCCCGATTGGCCCGGCGCTCGGTCAGCGCGGCTTGAACATCATGGAATTCTGCAAGGCATTCAACGCACAGACGCAAGGCGTCGAGCCGGGCCTGCCGATTCCGGTCGTGATCACTGCCTTCGCGGACAAGTCCTTCACTTTCGTGATGAAGACGCCGCCCGCAACCATCCTGATCAAGAAGGCTGCCGGCATTCAGAAGGGATCCTCCAAGCCGCATACCGACAAGGTCGGCAAGATCACCCGCAAGCAGGCAGAAGAAATCGCTACGACAAAGATGCCGGATCTCACGGCAGCTGACATGGACGCCGCCGTGCGCACGATCGCCGGTTCCGCTCGTTCCATGGGCATCACGGTGGAGGGTCTGTAATGGCTAAGGTATCCAAGCGCGTAAAGGCACTGAAGGCAAAAGTTGACCGCACCAAGGCTTATCCGTTCGAGAACGCGATCACTCTGATCAAGGAATGCGCAACCGCCAAGTTCAATGAATCGATCGACGTCGCCGTTCAACTTGGCGTCGACGCCAAGAAGTCCGATCAGGTGGTTCGCGGTTCCGTCGTCCTGCCTGCAGGCACCGGCAAGACCGTTCGTGTTGCCGTGTTCGCATCCGGCGACAAGGCTGAAGCAGCGAAGGCAGCTGGTGCAGACCTGGTTGGCATGGAAGACCTGGCTGACCGCATCAAGGCTGGCGACATGCCTTTCGACATCGTGATCGCTTCGCCGGACACCATGCGTATCGTTGGTACGCTCGGTCAGATCCTCGGCCCGCGCGGCATGATGCCGAACCCGAAGGTCGGCACCGTGACCCCGGACGTGGCAACTGCAGTCAAGAACGCCAAGGCTGGCCAGGTTCAGTACCGCACCGACAAGGCCGGTATCATTCATGCGACTATCGGCCGCAAGTCGTTCAGTGACGCAGACCTGAAGACCAATCTGCTGGCACTGATCGATGCGCTGAACAAGGCCAAGCCGGCCACCAGCAAGGGCATCTACCTGCGCAAAGTGGCTATCTCGTCGACGATGGGCGCGGGCGTTCGTGTTGATCAGGCGAGTCTGGCTGCTTGATGTATTGAATCAAGTCCTCGTGCGGCATGTCGCACGAGGCGAATCTTTGGGCTGGACCTGCTTTTGCAACATCGAAGGAGGTCCGGATTATCAAAGACCGTTGGGCGGAGTGCAGGTAGCATGCGCACAAAGTTAAATGCTGAACGAGCAATCGCCAGCGCCCAACGCAGATGGTGCACCCGAAAAAGTTTTGTAGTCTCAACGCTAGTTCGCTGGCACTGAACTCCTAAACTTCGGACGCCGTGTTCGAACCGATGCGAGGCATTTGCCGAGCATCATTTTTGGAGGTTGATCTTGAGTCTCAATCTGAATGACAAGAAGGCCGTCGTCGCCGAAGTCTCCGCAAAGGTCGCAAATGCGCAGACGATCGTCGTGGCCGAATACCGTGGCATCCAGGTTGGTCACTTGACGCAACTGCGCGCGAAAGCGCGTTCCCAGGGCGTATACATGCGCGTGTTGAAAAACACGCTCGCACGCCGCGCTGTTGAGGGAACGCAGTTTGCAAGCCTTGCCTCCGAAATGACCGGCCCGTTGATCTACTCGATCTCCGAGGACGCCGTTGCTGCTGCCAAAGTCGTCCACGACTTTGCCAAGGGCAACGACAAGCTGGTCGTCAAGGCAGGCAATTATGCAGGCAAGCAGCTGGATAAAGCCGGCGTTGCCGCTCTGGCAAGCATCCCGAGCCGTGAAGTCCTCATCTCCCAGTTGCTGGGCGTGATGCAGGCTCCGGTTTCTGGCTTTGCCCGTGCCCTGGCCGCACTCGCAGCGAAGAAGGAAACCGAAGGCGCGTAATTGCCTTTCGTTTCTTCCCGCGTCAATACCGATCAGATGTAATAACCGAATAAATTTAGGAGTTTCAAATGGCAATTAGCAAAGACGATATCCTTGAAGCAGTAGGTCAGATGTCCGTGATGGAACTGAACGACCTGGTCAAGGCTTTTGAAGAAAAGTTTGGCGTGTCCGCAGCCGCGATGGCAGTTGCAGGTCCGGCAGGCGGCGGTGCAGCAGCACCGGCAGCTGAAGAGCAAACCGAGTTCACCGTTGTCCTGGCTGAAGTGGGTGCAAACAAGGTTGGCGTCATTAAGGCTGTGCGTGAAATCACCGGCCTGGGCCTGAAGGAAGCCAAGGATCTGGTCGACGGCGCACCGAAGCCCGTCAAGGAAGGCATTGCCAAGGCAGATGCAGAAGCAGCCAAGAAGAAGCTGGAAGAAGCTGGCGCGAAAGCCGAACTCAAGTAATTTCGGCTTGCCGGGGCGAACTGAACATCGCCGGAGTCAAAGCTCGGAACCCTCTTGTGAGAGGGGGTTCGGCTTTGGCTCCTTTGTCGTTTTCGTGATTTAAAGAGCCTTTTTCTGAATCAAGCGAAAGGGTCCGCCGGTATCAAGAGTACCAAGTCTAGTTAAGCCTGAAGGGCAGAGACTTGAGGTTTCGCAGAGAGCAAGAGGTGACGTCGATGGTCGCCAGCGAGTCCTGAATTCTCAATCCTTCCTGTCACTCACGGAGTGTCCATGCACTACTCATTCACTGAGAAGAAGCGCATTCGCAAGTCGTTCGCGAAGCGCGCTAACGTTCACAACGTTCCGTTCCTGCTGGCGACCCAGCTCGAGTCGTACACGAGCTTCCTGCAGGCCGATAACGCTCCATCGCAACGAAAGAACGAGGGCCTGCAATCCGCCTTCACGTCCATTTTCCCAATCGTATCTCACAATGGTTTCGCACGGCTAGAGTTTCTGTCTTATGTGTTGGGTGATCCGCCATTTGACGTCAAGGAATGCCAGCAGCGCGGCCTGACATTTGCTTCGCCCCTGCGTGCAAAGGTGCGCCTGGTCATTCTCGACAAGGAATCGCCAACCAAGCCCGTCGTCAAGGAAATGAAAGAACAGGAAGTCTACATGGGCGAACTGCCGCTCATGACGACGACGGGTTCCTTTGTCATCAACGGCACCGAGCGTGTGATCGTATCGCAGCTGCACCGTTCGCCGGGTGTGTTCTTCGAACACGATCGCGGCAAGACGCATTCGTCCGGAAAGCTGTTGTTCTCTGCGCGCATCATTCCGTATCGCGGTTCGTGGCTCGACTTTGAATTCGACCCGAAGGACATCCTGTTCTTCCGCGTCGACCGTCGTCGCAAGATGCCGGTCACGATCCTGCTGAAGGCGATCGGCATGACGCCGGAACAGATCCTCGCGAACTTCTTCGTCTTCGACAACTTTACGTTGCGCGCCGACGGCGGTGAGATGGAGTTCGTCGCAGAGCGCCTGCGCGGTGAAGTTGCACGTTTCGATATCACTGATAAGTCGGGCAAGGTGATCGTCGCCAAGGACAAGCGCATCAACGCCAAGCACGTGCGTGAAATCGATACCGCTGGCATCAAGCACATTTCTGTGCCGGAAGACTACCTGCTTGGCCGCGTGCTCGCCAAGAACATCGTCGACGCGGAAACCGGCGAAGTCATTGCCAGTGCCAACGACGAGCTGACGGAAGAAACCCTGGCACGCCTGCGGGAAGCCGGTGTCGCCGAAATCCAGACCTTGTACACCAATGACCTGGACCAGGGAGCCTACATTTCGCAGACCCTGCGCATGGATGACACGGCCGACCAGATGGCCGCGCGTGTTGCTATCTACCGCATGATGCGTCCGGGCGAACCGCCGACCGAAGAGTCGGTTGAGGCTTTGTTCAACGGCTTGTTCTACAGCGAAGAGCGTTACGATCTGTCGGCCGTGGGCCGCATGAAGTTCAACCGTCGCATCGGCCGCGATGAACTCACCGGTGCCATGACGCTGTCGAACGAAGACATCCTCGCCGTCATCAAGATTCTGGTCGAACTGCGCAATGGTCGCGGCGAGGTCGATGACATTGACCACCTTGGCAATCGTCGTGTGCGTTGCGTGGGTGAACTGGCGGAGAACCAGTTCCGCGCTGGCCTCGTTCGCGTCGAGCGCGCCGTGAAGGAACGTCTCGGCCAGGCAGAAGCCGACAACCTGATGCCCCACGATCTGATCAACTCCAAGCCCATCTCGGCCGCAATCCGCGAGTTCTTCGGTTCTTCACAGCTGTCGCAGTTCATGGACCAGACCAACCCGCTGTCGGAAATCACCCACAAGCGCCGCGTCTCGGCCCTTGGCCCGGGCGGCCTGACCCGCGAACGTGCAGGCTTCGAAGTGCGCGACGTGCACCCGACCCACTACGGCCGCGTGTGCCCGATCGAAACGCCTGAAGGTCCGAACATCGGTCTGATCAACTCGCTGGCGCTGTACGCACGCCTGAACGAATACGGTTTCCTCGAAACGCCGTATCGCAAGGTTGACAACAGCGGCGTGACGAACCAGATTGACTATTTGTCCGCCATCGAAGAGGGTCGTTATGTGATCGCCCAGGCGAACGCGACCATCGACAACGACGGCAAGCTGTCCGACGAACTGGTATCAGCACGTCAGGCCGGCGAAACCATCCTGGTGTCGCCGGAACGTGTCCAGTACATGGACGTGGCGCCGGGCCAGGTCGTGTCGGTTGCGGCTTCGCTGATTCCGTTCCTCGAGCACGATGACGCGAACCGCGCGCTGATGGGCGCCAACATGCAACGCCAGGCGGTTCCCTGCTTGCGTCCGGAGAAGGCGTATGTCGGTACCGGCATCGAGCGTACCGTGGCGGTCGACTCCGGCACTACCGTGCAGGCACTGCGTGGAGGCGTGGTTGATTACATCGACGCCGGCCGTATCGTTATTCGCGTGAACGACGAAGAAGCGGCTGCGGGTGAAGTTGGCGTGGACATCTACAATCTGATCAAGTACACCCGGTCCAACCAGAACACCAACATCAACCAGCGTCCGATCGTGAAGGTTGGCGACCGTGTTGCCAAGCATGACGTGATCGCCGACGGCGCTTCCACCGACCTCGGTGAACTCGCGCTTGGCCAGAACATGCTGGTGGCATTCATG
>JAKACN010000031.1 GCA_021821365.1 Pseudomonadota bacterium
GGCAGTGCCGCGCGCGCGATGCTGATCGAGCTGATGAAAACGTCCGGCGTGGACAGTTTCCCCGCCCTGCTCGCGGCGACCGTACAGGGAAGTACCGAGACGACCTTCTACGTGCTGGCGGTTTACTTCGGCGCGGTTGGAATCCAGCGCGCGCGGCATGCCGTGGGATGCGCGCTGCTGGCGGACGCCGCCGGGGTCCTTGCCTCGATCGGCGTGTGCTACTGGTTTTTCGGCTAGCGTCAGCGGCTATGCAGGTACTGGACCCATGAATTGAGCAGGTATACCGCAAGCAAGCCGATGCTCACCCAGCTTCCCGTATGCCAGACCCGTGACGCCGGACGGTAAGCCAGTCCAACAACGACGGCGCCGCTCATCAGGCAGGCGCTGAGCGCGGACAGAAGATGCAACGGGGACACCCTTGCATACAACGGACCGGCAACATAGGCCATATCGTCGATCGCGAGGATCAGCACGTCGAACAGATTGCTGCCCAGCAGGTTGCCGATCGCCATGTCGATTGCGCCTGCACGCAGTGCGCCGAGGGTGGTGGCAAGCTCCGGAATGGAGGTCGCCAACGCAACGAACAAGGTTCCCACGAAGGAATTCGACCATCCCATGATCCGCGCCAGCTCAACACTCAGCAGCGGCAGCCAGGTTCCGGCGGCGATGATGACCATCGCCGCGGCGACGTATCCGACCAGGGCGGACTTGAGCGACATGGCGGGACGGTTCTGCTCGGACTCGACACGCTGCCGCCGCTCGGCGAGGTAGATGGTTCGTAGCGCCCAGGCATACAGGGCGACGATAACCAGGCTGCCGCCGCCGACATGGCCGACCTGGGGCAGGATGTCACGCGCGCCGAGCAACAGGATCAGCGCGGCGGCCGCCAGCAGGATGACGCCGAAACCGGCTGAAAGAATATGGCCGGCACTTGCCACGGCATACACTGCATCCTTCCGGTACAGGACGTCCAGGATCGCGAGGATCGCCAGGTTGAACACGCAGCTGCCCAATGCATCGCCAACGGCAATATCCGGCGCTGCGGCAATGGTCACGGCGCTCAGGCCGGTCACGAGCTCGGGCAAGGAGGTGACGGTTGCCACCAGGATCAAGCCGACCCAGGAGCGCGATATCCCGGCCAGGCCGGCCAGTGCGTCTCCGTAACGGATCAGGCGCACGCCCGCCACACCGACGAGCAGGACGCACGCCGCGAACTGTGTCCAAACGCTCAGCACAGGAGTCATCGCACGCTCCGGAAAGTGCCGCGGCCGCCGGGAATCGGCGTGCCGACACGAAAACACTGTCTGTATTATGCTTCCGGCTTTCGCAACCTCCTTATTCCGGCGTCAATAAATCGTCTCAATGGACACTATCAATCTCGTTTCGGCAATCCTGTTCGCGCTCGCCCTGGTGCATACGTTCGCCGCAAAATCATTCGAACGCCTTGCGGAACGCAGTGCGAAGCATGCCGGCCTGTTCCACCTGCTGGGTGAAATCGAAGTCGTGTTCGGCCTGTGGGCCTTCATCCTGCTGGTGGCGATGGCATTCATCCAGGGCAGCAAGGAGGCCATCGATTACGTGGAATCGCGGCAGTACACCGAACCGCTGTTCGTATTCGTGATCATGGTGGTGGCCGCGTCGCGCCCCGTCCTGCATGCGGTCATGGCGTTCGTGTCGGCACTCGCCAGACTTATGCCGGTGCGCGACGCGCTTGCACGTACCTGGCTGTGCCTCGCGATCGTTCCGCTCATCGGTTCCCTCATCACCGAGCCCGCGGCAATGACGCTGGCAGCGCTCATGCTGGCGCCCTCCGTATTCAGGAAACAGATGCCGGAATGGGTCAAGTATGCCGCGCTCGGGGTGCTGTTCGTCAATGTCTCGATCGGCGGGACCTTGACGTCGTTCGCCGCCCCGCCTGTACTCATGGTTGCCGCCAAATGGCAATGGAATACGGCATTCATGGTCGCCACATTCGGCTGGAAGGCTTGCGCGGCGGTGCTGTTCAATGCAACGGCCGTCACGTTCCTTCTCAGGAGCCATCTCGCGGATGAAGCAGCCGGCCCGCAAGACCAGGGACGCACGCCGGTCCCGCCATGGGTCAGCGCCATCCATCTCGTGTTCCTGCTGGGCGTCGTGGTCTTCGCGCACCACCCCGTCATTTTCCTGGGAATTTTCCTTTTCTTCCTTGGATTCACCCAGGCCTATTCGCAATACCAGAACGCGCTGATTCTCAAGGAAGGCCTGCTTGTCGGCTTCTTCCTGGCCGGCCTGGTCGTGCTCGGCGGCACCCAGCAATGGTGGCTGCAGCCGCTGGTATCCCGCCTTGAGCCCGTGGCCATGTTCTTCGGTGCCGTCGCGCTGACCGCGATCACGGACAATGCAGCGCTGACCTATCTCGGCTCGCTGATCGAAGGCTTGTCGGATCAGGCCAAGTACATGCTCGTGGCGGGTGCGGTTGCCGGTGGCGGCCTGACGGTGATCGCGAATGCGCCGAACCCTGCCGGCGTTGCGCTTGTCCGGCACGGATTCGCCGACGAATCGGTTGGCGTTGGCAGCTTGCTGCTCGGCGCACTCCTGCCGACCGTGGTTGCCATGGCGGTCTTCATCCTGTAGCAGCTCGCGGGGATGCCGCGGACAGTCCGGCTTCTCAGGCCGCCAGCTTCTGTGCCGCGTACTGCGCCATGATGCTGGTAATCGCCTCCTGCGCTTGCGTGACCGCCTGTGTCATGGCCTCGCGCAGCTGCCGGAACTCCTCTTTTGACAGCGCCTGCTTGCGCACGCCCTGCTCCGCCCTTTCGATCACGTCGCGCTTCAGGAGGCGCAGCGCACTGCGATGTTTTTCCGCTGCGCCGACAAGTTGCGCGTGCGGCGTAGATGCCGTGATTCCGCCGGACGTCTCTGCCAGCTTTCTCGCGACATAGGCGAACGACCGGATGGTCAGATCGATTTCTGCTCTGGCTTGAATATTCATAAATAGTCCCGAAGCACTTGTTGGTACGAGATATATAACGTCTGGCTTCGGAGTCCGGAGAGCGTTCTAACAATTATTTACAGTTTGCAGCGCACACGCCATTGCGCGCATGCAAATGTTTCGATTTCCCAATGGAGAATCATGTTGTTCCACGATCAGCAGATCGCCGAAACTTGAGTTTTCGCAATGCCCGCGCGCTGCGCGACAGCGTGCGCATTCCGCGGCGCCTCGCATCTCAACTCATGTACTGCCCGCCGTTCACCGCGAACGTCGCCCCGGTGATGAACCCGGCATTGTCGTCCACGAGGAACGCCACCATTCGCCCTACATCGGCCGGCTCGCCCAGATGCCCCACCGGTATGTCCGCGACAATCGACTGCAGCACATCATGCGGCATGGCCGCGACCATGTCGGTATCGCTGTAGCCGGGTGCGATGGCGTTGACCGTGATGTTCCTGCGCGCGCCTTCGAGCGCCAGCGACTTGGTGAATCCCAGGATGCCGGCCTTGGCGGCTGAGTAATTGGCCTGGCCGAACTGTCCCTTCTGTCCGTTGACAGAGCTGATGTTCACGATGCGCCCGAAGCCGCGCGTGCGCATGCCTTCGATGACGTTGCGGCACATGTTGAACACGGCGCCGAGGTCGTTGTTGACGACGCGCCACCACTGGTCCGGCGTCATGTGATGCAGAGCGGCGTCGCTGGTGATGCCGGCATTGTTGACGAGGATGTCGATATGCCCGTACTCCTTTTCGATGTGCTCGATGCCGTTGCGGCAGGCGTCGAAATCGCCGACATCCCATTTGAACACCGGGATCGCGGTTTCCTCGCAGAGCTCCAGCGCCGCACCGACGTTGTTGCAGCATATCGCAATGACGCGGTAACCCTTGTCATGCAGCGCCAGCGAGATGGCCTTGCCCAGCCCTCGCGTACCGCCGGTGACGACTGCGATGCGTCCCATGAATGATCCACCTCCGTGCGCGACCGGGAATAGGCGCGGTAGAAGCACTCTGTGCTTTCGTGCTGCATGCCGCGTGAACGGCGACCGAATCCGCATCGTCATGCACGTCATGCATGGCGCTTCCCGACATCCGGTACCAGATTAGTTGCCGCGCTTCCAAGTTCAATTGACTCAAGTCAACGAAAACAAAGCACCAGGGATTGCCGGCCGGCATAACCCAAAGCATTCTTGGGCATTTTGATGTACATCAATCAAATAAATCAGGTGGCTCCATACACTGTGCTTGCTAAGTAGCAATTCTTGCTACTCCCTGCAAAATGCGCACGGGCCGGCCGCGAAAGATCGCGTCCGCTGGTGCGCTCATCGAAACCACACCGCCTCGTGACCAAAAGTCACTGACACTGCGTGGCAACGAGGGTGCGGTAATAGGAGATACGCATTGAAGCCAACTGATACCGGCCATCCCGACTACTATCACCAGGTAGTCAACTGTCAATGGTCCTGCCCCGCCCACACTCCCGTCCCCGAATACATCCGCCTGGTTGGCTCCGGCCGTTACAGCGATGCCTACATGCTGAACTGGCAGGCCAATGTGTTCCCCGGCGTACTGGGACGTGTGTGCGATCGTCCTTGTGAAACATCATGCCGTCGCATGCGCGTGGAAAGCGACGCGAAGAAGGATCCGGTTGCGATCTGCCGCCTGAAACGCGTTGCATCCGACTACAAGAGCGACGTGCGCAGCCGCATGCCGAAGGTCAGCCCGAAGAACGGCAAGCGCATTGCGTGCGTCGGTGCCGGTCCGGCTTCGCTGACGGTCGCACGCGACCTCGCGCCGCTCGGCTACCACGTCACCGTATTCGACGGCGAGAAGAAAGCCGGCGGATTCATGCGCACGCAGATTCCGAAGTTCCGCCTGCCCGATGAAGTGCTCGATGAAGAAACCGGCTATGTGCTCGACATGGGCGTCGAGTTCCGCGCCGGCGAACGCATCGACAGCCTGAAGGACCTGCTGTCGCAAGGCTATGACGCGGTCTTCGTCGGCAGCGGCGCGCCGCGTGGACGCGACCTCGACGTGCCCGGACGCCAGGAAGCCGCAGCGCACATTCACCTCGGTATCGACTGGCTGGCGGGCGTGTCCTTCGGCCATATCGACAGCATCGGCGAGCGCGTGATCGTGCTCGGCGGCGGCAATACCGCGATGGACTGCTGCCGCTCCGCGCTGCGACTCGGCGGCGAGAAGGTGAAAGTCATCGTGCGCTCCGGCTTCGACGAGATGAAGGCCAGCGCCTGGGAAAAGGAAGATGCGCAGCATGAAGGCATCGAGATTTTCAACTTCATGGTGCCGAAGTCCTTCGCGCATGAGAACGGCAAGCTGACCGGCATGTGGTTCGAAAAGGTGCGCGCCGAATACGACGAGAAAGGCCGCCGCAGCCTGATTCCGACCGGCGAACCGGACCAGTTCGTGGATTGCGACGACGTCCTGGTGGCCGTCGGCCAGGAGAATGCCTTCCCCTGGATCGAGCGCGACATCGGCCTGCAGTTCGACAAGTGGGACATGCCGGTGGTCAACGCGCGCACCATGCAGTCGACGCTGCCGCACGTGTTCTTCGGCGGCGACGCCGCATTCGGTCCTAAGAACATCATCACGGCGGTCGCGCACGGCCATGAAGCGGCAGTCTCGATCGACCGTTTCTGCCACAAGGAAGACGTGGGACTGCGCCCGCTGCCGAAGGTCGCGATGTCCAGCCAGAAAATGGGCATCCATGAATGGAGCTACGACAACGTCGTCTCGCTCGACCATCGCCATCCGGTGCCGCTGTCGGATTTCAAGGTCGCGCTCAAGAGCATCAAGATTGAAGTCGAACGCGGTTTCTCGCCGCCGCTCGCGGCGAAGGAAGCGCAACGCTGTCTCAATTGCGACGTGCAGACGGTGTTCACCGCCGGGCGCTGCATCGAATGCGACGCCTGTCTCGACATCTGCCCGATGGGCGCGCTCACGCTGACCGAGAACGGCGAAGATGCGGACCTGCGCAGCCGCCTGAAGGCGCCATCGCTGCATCCCGCACAAAACCTGTTCGTGTCCCCGGCGCTCAAGACCGGGCGCGTGATGGTCAAGGATGAAGACCTCTGCCTGCACTGCGGCCTGTGCGCGGAGCGTTGCCCGACCGGCGCATGGGACATGCAGAAGTTCCACCTGACGATGACCCATGCGGGCCCGGGATGCCGCACTCGCACCGTCGTCAAAGCCGAACCCACCCAGGAGCCTGCATAAAATGATCCAGAAAATCCAGGCGAACAACGATTTCGTGGTCAAGTTCGCCAACATCAACGGCTCGGGCTCGGCCTCGGCCAACGAACTGTTTGCGCGTTCCATCCTGCGCATGGGCGTGCCGGTGAGCCCGCGCAACATCTTCCCGTCCAACATTCAGGGTATGCCGACCTGGTATGAGGTCCGCGTTTCCGAAGACGACTACCTCGGCCGCCGCGGCGGTTGCGACATGATGGTCGCGATGAACCCGCAGACCTGGGACGCGGACGTGAAGGACGTCGACCCGGGCGGTTACCTGTTCTACGACAGCACGCGCCCGATTCCTTCGTCGAAGTTCCGCGACGACCTGACCGTGATCGGCATGCCGCTCACGCAGATCGTCAACGACACGTACACCGATGCGCGCGAGCGCCAGCTGTTCAAGAACATCATTTATGTCGGGGCACTGGCCGCGCTGTTCGATATCGATCCGAAGGTCATCGAGCAACTGTTCAGCGAACAGTACAAGGGCAAGGAAAAGCTGCTGGATTCCAACGTCAAGGCCCTGCACCTCGGCCGTGACTACGCGCTGGCCAACCTCGACTGCGGCAACGTCGGCCTCAAGGTCAGGCGCGCCGACAAGGTCGGCAACCGCATCTTCGTCGACGGCAATCAGGCCGCCGCGATGGGCTGCGTATGGGGCGGCGCGAATGTCTGCGCCTGGTACCCGATCACACCGTCTTCGTCCATCCCGGAAATGTTCGACAAGTACTGCCGCAAGCTTCGCATCGATCCGGAGACGGGCAAGCACAATTACGCGATCGTGCAGGCGGAAGACGAGCTGGCCTCGATCGGCATGGTGATCGGTGCCAACTGGAACGGCGCGCGCGCCTTCACCGCGACTTCCGGCCCGGGCATCTCGCTGATGACCGAATTCCTCGGCCTTGCGTATTTCGCGGAAGTGCCTGCCACCGTCATCAACGTGCAGCGCGGCGGTCCGTCCACCGGCATGCCTTCGCGCACGCAGCAGTCCGATCTCTTCTCCTGCGCGTACGCATCCAACGGCGACACCAAGCATGTGCTGCTGTTCCCGCAGGACCCGAAAGAGAGTTTCGATTTCTCCGCCGCCGCGCTCGACCTGGCCGACCGCCTGCAGACCCCGGTGTTCGTGATGCTGGACCTGGACATCGGCATGAACACCCGCCTGTGCGATGCGTTCGAATGGGATGACGAAAAGCGCATGGACCGCGGCAAGGTGATGACTTACGACGACCTCGAATCCGGCCGCGATTTCGGCCGCTACCTCGACGTCGACGGCGACGGCATTCCCTACCGCACCTACCCCGGCACGCATCCGACCAAGGGCGCGTTCTTCACGCGCGGCACCACCAAGGACCGCTATGCGCGCTACAGCGAGGAAGGCCCGGTGTATGTCGACAACATGGAGCGCCTGCTGAAGAAATTCGAGACGGCCAAGGAGCTGGTGCCCAAACCGATCGGACGCCTGGCGGCCAAGCCGACCAAGTTCGGCGTGATCTATTTCGGATCGACCACGCCCGCGATGCACGAAGCGCTCGACGAACTCGAGCAGCAGGGCATGCATGTGGATGCGCTGCGCGTGCGCGGCTTCCCCTTCCACTCCAGCGTAGTCGACTTCATCGAGGCGCACGACCATGTGTTCGTGGTCGAGCAGAACCGCGACGGACAGCTGCGCCACATGCTGACCGTCGAATGCGGACTCGACCCGGCGCTGCTGATCCCGGTCCTCCACTATGACGGAACGCCGATCACCGCCCGTTTCATCACCAAGGCCATCGCTTCGCGCCTGGCGTTGTTCAGCCCGCTCAAGGAGGTGGCGCAATGACTTATATCGCAAAACCCAAGCTGCACCATCCGTCGCTGCAGGCCAACAAGATCGGCTATACGCGGCGCGATTACGAAGGCGCGGTGTCGACGCTGTGCGCCGGCTGCGGCCATGATTCGATCTCGGCCGCCATCGTGCAGGCCTGCTACAACCTGAACATCGAGCCGCACAAGGTTGCCAAGCTGTCAGGCATCGGCTGCTCGTCCAAGGCGCCGACCTATTTCCTTGGCGGCTCGCATGGGTTCAATACCGTGCACGGACGCATGCCGTCGGTGCTGACCGGCGCCGCGCTGGCCAACCGCGACCTGATCTATCTCGGCGTCTCGGGCGACGGCGACTCCGCCTCCATCGGCATCGGCCAGTTCGCGCATGTCATGCGGCGCGGCGTGAACATGACCTACATCGTCATGAACAACGGCGTGTACGGCCTGACCAAGGGCCAGTTCTCGGCGACGGCGGATTTCGGTTCCAAATCCAAGAAAGGCGTGGTTAACACCGACTCTCCAGTCGATCTCGTCGCGCTGGCGCTGCAACTGGGCGCGACCTACGTGGCGCGCAGCTTCTCGGGCGACAAGGCGCAGCTGGTGCCGCTGATCGAGGGCGCGCTGGCGCACCAGGGTGCAGCCTTCATCGATGTGATTTCGCCGTGCGTGACCTTCAACAACCATGCAGGATCGACCAAGAGCTACGACTATGTGCGCGAGCACAACGAGGCGGTCAACCGCATCGATTTTCTCGTTCCCGGGAAAGAGATTACCGCGGACTATGCACCTGGCACGATGCAGGAAGTCACGCAGCACGACGGCTCGGTACTGCGCCTGCGCAAGCTGCATGCGGATTACGACGCGAGCGACCGTGTGGCGGCGATGAACCACCTGCAGAAGCATCATGCGATGGGCGAGATCGTGACCGGCCTGCTGTTCGTCGATCCCAAGGCATGCGATTTGCATGTGCACCTGAACACGGTCGACGCACCCTTGAACACGCTCGATGAGCGTGCCTTGTGTCCGGGTGCGGCAGCGCTGGAGGCGGTCAACGCATCACTTCGATAGATGCCTTCGCTCTTTTCAATGCTGCCGCTTCTCCACAAGGGAAACGGCAGCGAAGCACGTGACGATTATCAACTGTCATCCGCAAGGAGAGCACATGCTATTTCAGGTTCGGATCCATGGCCGTGGCGGCCAGGGCGTGGTATCGGCCGCCGAAATGCTTTCGGTCGCCGCCTTCCTTGAGGGAAAACACGCGCAAGCCTTTCCCAGTTTCGGTTCAGAGCGCATGGGCGCGCCGGTGATGGCCTTCTGCCGCATCGACGACAAGGAAATCCGCCTGCGCGAGCCCGTGATGCACCCCGACGCGCTGATCATCCAGGACCCCACCCTCCTGCACCAGGTCGATCTGTTTTCCGGCGTCTCGCCCGACGGCTACATTCTCATCAATTCCACCCGCAGCTTCGATGAGCTCGGCATCGGCGATTTCGTCAAGGGCTATCGCGCCGAACACCTGTGTACGGTGCCGGCCACGGAACTCGCGCTGAAGCACGTCGGCCGGCCCTTGCCGAACGTCGCCCTGCTCGGCGGATTCGCCGCGATCAGCGGGCGGGTGCAACTGGATTCGGTGTGCGCCGCGATCCGCGACAAGTTCCCGCCCAAGATCGCCGAAGGCAACATCGCCGCGGCGCGCGAAGCCTATCGCTTCGTGCAGGAAGAAATGGAGGCCAGTCATGCTTAAGCAAACCGAAGGCTCCCATGCCATGGCGGAAGCCGTCGCGCTGTGCCGTCCGGAAGTCATCTGCGCCTATCCGATTACCCCGCAGACGCATATCGTCGAAGGCTTGGGGGAAATGGTGAAGGCGGGCGAACTCAAGGATTGCGAATTCATCAACGTCGAGTCGGAATTCGCCGCGCTCTCGGGCGCCATCGGCGCATCCGCCGCCGGCGCGCGCACCTATACCGCAACCGCCAGCCAGGGCCTGCTGTTCATGGCGGAAGCGGTGTACAACGCTGCCGGACTCGGCCTGCCGATCGTGATGACCATCGGCAACCGCGCGATCGGGGCGCCGATCAACATCTGGAACGACCACACCGACTCCATGTCGATGCGCGACGCCGGCTGGATCCAGATCTACGCGGAGAACAACCAGGAGGCGGTCGACCTGCACATCCAGGCATTCCGCCTCGCGGAGGAACTGTCGATCCCGGTGATGGTGTGCGTCGACGGCTTCATCCTCACGCATGCCTACGAGCGCGTCGACGTGCCGACGCAGGAACAGGTGGATGCCTACCTGCCGCGCTTCGAACCGCAGCAGGTGCTCGACCCGCGCGATCCGGTGTCGATCGGCGCCATGGTCGGCCCGGAAGCCTTCATGGAAGTACGCTATCTCGCGCATCACAAGCAGATGCGCGCGCTGGAGCTGATTCCGCAACTTTCCGCCGAGTTCAAGCAACAGTTCGGCCGCGATTCCGGCGGCCTGATCAAGACCTATCGCTGCGAAGACGCCAAGACCATCGTCGTCGCGCTCGGATCGGTGATGGGCACGATCAAGGACGTGATCGACGAAATGCGCGACGAAGGCAATTCGATCGGTGCCGTCTCGATCTGTTCCTTCCGCCCCTTCCCGAGCGAGGAACTGCACGACGTGCTGTCGCATGCGAAGCGCATGGTGGTGCTGGAGAAATCGCTGGCGGTCGGCATCGGCGGCATCGTGTCGCATAACCTGCGCATGGCGCTGTCCGGTATCTCGCTGCATGCCTACACCGTCGTCGCCGGCCTCGGTGGGCGGGCGATCACCAAGGCCAGCCTGCGCAATCTGTTCGACAAGGCATTGAAGGACGAGCTCGAAGCACTCACCTTCCTCGACCTGAACGAAGATATGGTGAACCGCGAACTGGAACGCGAGAAACAACAGCGCCGCTCCGGCCCGACCGCCGAGAACGTCCTGCGCCAGATCGGCGCGGTGGGCGCGACATTGCGATAGGAGCCGGCCATGGACAAGCAACCCATCAAGTTCTATCAGACCGGCACCTTCACCGTCGGCAACCGCCTGCTCGACCCGAACCAGCGGTCGGTGCAGGCCAACATGACGCGCACCAACTCGCTCAATTCCGGCCATCGCGCCTGCCAGGGCTGCGGCGAGGCGCTCGGCGCGCGCTATGCGATCGATGCCGCGATGCGCGCCGCCAACAATCAGGTGATCGCGGTGAACGCCACCGGCTGCCTCGAAGTATTTTCGACGCCCTACCCTGAAACCTCCTGGCAGATTCCCTGGCTGCATTCGCTGTTCGGCAACGCCGGCGCAGTCGCCACCGGTGTTGCTGCCGCCATGAAGGTGAAGGGCCGGCGCGAAGTGCGCGTGATTGCGCAGGGCGGCGACGGGGGCACCACCGACATCGGCTTCGGCTGCCTGTCCGGCATGTTCGAGCGCAATGACGACGTGCTCTACATCTGCTACGACAACCAGGCCTACATGAACACCGGCGTGCAGCGTTCCTCGGCCACGCCGCCGGCGGCACGCACGGCCACCACCATGCCGCTGGGCGAGGAACCCGGGGCGCCTTTCGGCCAGGGCAAGAACGTGCCCCTGATCGCCATGGCGCATGGCATTCCCTACGTCGCCACCGCCTCCGTTGCCTATCTGCGCGACCTGGAAGCAAAGGTGCGCAAGGCCATGTCGGTGCGTGGCGCGCGCTACATCCACATCCTCGTGCCGTGCCCGCTCGGCTGGGGCGCTGCGTCGCAGGACACGATCCGCCTCGCACGCCTGGCCGTGGAAACCGGCGTTTTCCCCTTGTTCGAAGCGGAATACGGCGAGGTAACCCAATCGCACAAGATCCGCCGCCGCGTGCCGGTCGAGGAATATCTCAAGCTGCAGAAACGTTTCGCGCACCTGTTCGGCAAGCAACCGGCCGTGGAAACGATTGCGCGTATCCAGGCCATCGCCGACAAGAACATCAGGAAATTCGATTTGCTGGAGGATCGCTGAGATGGACAAGCCGTTTGCAATCACCCTCGACGTCGGTTCCTCGCTGGCGAATCACACCGGCTCCTGGCGCACCATCCGTCCGGTGTATGTCGACCGCCTGCCGCCCTGCAACAACGCCTGCCCTGCAGGCGAGAACATCCAGGGCTGGCTGTTCCACGCCGAGTCGGGCGACTATGAAAAGGCCTGGCGCGAGCTGGTGAAGAACAACCCGATGCCCTCCATCATGGGACGCGTGTGCTACCACCCGTGCGAGTCGTCCTGCAATCGCGGCAAGCTCGATGACACGGTGAACATCCACGTGGTCGAACGCTTTCTCGGCGATGAGGCACTGCGGCGCGGCTGGAAAGTCGAGACCGCGCCCGATACCGGCAAGCACGTGCTCGTGATCGGCGCCGGCCCGTCCGGGCTATCGGCGGCCTATCATCTCCGCCTGCTCGGCCATACCGTGACGATTTACGAGGCGGGTCCCCTGACCGGTGGCATGATGCGCTTCGGCATTCCGCAGTATCGCCTGCCGCGTGACGTTCTCGATGCGGAAGTCAAGCGCATCGAAGACATGGGCGTCACCATCAGGCTCAACCGCAAGGTAGACGATGTCCAGGCGGCGATGAAGGAAGGCGGGTTCGATGCAGTCTTTCTCGCGGTCGGTGCGCATCTCGCCAAGCGCGCCTACATCCCCGCCGGCGATGCCGACAAGATCCTCGACGCCGTCTCGGTGCTGCACAGCATGGAAGGCGAAGACAAGCCGCTCCTGGGCCGCCGCGTCGTCGTGTACGGCGGCGGCAATACGGCCATCGACGTGGCGCGCACGGCACGTCGCCTCGGCGCCGAGGAATCCATCGTGGTGTACCGCCGCACGCGCGAGAAGATGCCGGCGCATGACTTCGAAGTCGAGGAGGCCTTGCAGGAAGGTGTGATGATGAAGTGGCTCTCCACCATCAAGGAAGCGGGCGAGACCAGCTTCACGGTGGAGAAGATGGAACTGGACGAGAACGGTTTCCCGCAGCCGACCGGCGAACTGGAAACCATCGAAGCCGATTCGCTGGTACTGGCCCTCGGCCAGGACGTCGACCTGTCCCTGCTCGACAATGTACCCGGCCTCGTGATCCAGGACGGCATGGTGCAGGTAGACCGCACCATGATGACCGCCTGTCCCGGCGTGTTTGCGGGCGGCGACATGGTGCCGTCGGAGCGCACCGTGACGGTTGCCATCGGCCACGGCAAGAAAGCCGCGCGCAACATCGACGCGTGGTTGCGCGGCGCGAAGCTGGACGCCCCGGCGAAACATGAACTGGCAACCTTCGACAAGCTCAACACCTGGTATTACACCGACGCGCCGAAGACCGTGCAGCCGGTGCTCGATATCATCCGCCGCCAATCCACGTTCGACGAAGTAATGGGCGGACTGGACGAGCACAATGCCCTGTTCGAGGCGCGCCGTTGCCTGTCGTGCGGCAACTGTTTCGAATGCGACAACTGCTACGGTGTCTGCCCCGACAATGCCGTCATCAAGCTCGGGCCCGGGAAGCGATTCCAGTTCAATTACGATTACTGCAAGGGCTGCGGCATCTGCGTGGCGGAATGCCCCTGCGGGGCGATCAAGACTGAGCAGGAAACGATCTGAGTGTTGCCGCCCCTTCATCGGGGCGGCTGCAGGCATCGCGCAATGTTGTTGATCCAGCGCGAACCGATGCCTGCCTGAAACCTGCCAATTCACCGCCTGTTCGTGCCATCATTCCACTGGGCCGGTTACGCCGGCCCGCATCTTCGTTCGTTGGTGCAAAGGAGTGAGGCATGCCACACACGTTCCTTGCCGGACTCATGGCGATCGCTGCAGGCTTTTCCGCCGGCCTGCTGTGTGCCGCAGAGCTGCCCGTACCGCAGCCGCTGCCGCAAACCCATGGCCCGACCACCGTCTATCGCCAGATCACACCCGACGGAAGGGTTGTCTACTCGGACAAGACCATCAAGGGTGCGAAAATCGATCACACGATGACGGTGGAACCACCGGTCAAAGGCAATCTGTGGTCGGCGGAGCCGGGCTCAGGGCCTGTCATTCCGCGACATGCGGAGTCCACGCCCGTCCAGAAGGTACCGTCCATTCCGGTACCCGGAAAGCGCAAAACCATTGAACAGGCCAACGCCGACGTGATCAAGGCGGAAATGCTGCTGGAGGATGCGAAGCATCGGCAGGAATCGGCAGCGCGGGGCTCCGATCAGAATGCGCTGGCACACAACGTGGAAGATGCGCAGGCGATGCTGGAGCGTGCCGTCGCGGAGCGCAACGCGATTCGCCGAACGCGCTATGGTGCGCTTCCCTAGTTGAGTGAACGGCTCAGATCCTGCTAATGGCTCATCCACGGAAGGGATGGTTCACGCCAATATTTTTGGTCCACGAAAAACACAAAAAACACGAAAATTCTTTTCGGATCTTTCGCAGGGCGCGTGTTCTTTTTGCGGATTTCCAACGATCAGTGATGGTGATGAAACCATTCAGCGTCGCCTGACGCCAGGTAAGATTCGACGGCGTCCTTCTGCCCTGTTGCATGTCTCAGCACTTCTCCGCAGGAGCAGATTCCCTGGTAAGGCTGGATGTGCGAGCAGGCGGAAACTTTCTGCAGGAATACCGTGACCGGCTTCGAGCATTTCTTGCACTTGAAGGTGAGCGTGCGGGCGGGTTTGTTGCGCATGTTTTCAGCTGAGATACAGGATTGACCGGAGCGCAAGTGTAGCAAAAAGCATCGCTGACATCCTCCTCAGCGGCGACGGAACGATACCAGAGCTGAAAGACAATGCGGCAAAGCTGAAGCAAAAATGCCAAGAATTCGCACGATTCAGCGTCCGCCACACGAAAATATTCGAAAAATTCGCGGATTTAATCTTTGATTGAGGCAACCATTGCGCGTGCGCCCTGTCGTATAAATGCTCGATCGAAACGTATGCGTGACGTGCTTCCAGAAGTCTTCCAAAGCCATTGTCATGCAATCTTTTCACTGTAACAGGACTGACAATGCCCAGCTTTTCAAAAGTCTTTGAATCCACCAAAAATCTTTACGTCCGCGCAGCGCTCGTATTTTTCGTCGCACTCGTCGCGGTGGCGGTTGCGTACAAGCCGATGGTGCTGCCCGAGGCCAACCCTGTCGTTCAATCGCAGGACATTTCCGAAATCACCAGGCTTGCGGCGAACAAGAACCGCCTTGAGTACCTGCTGCTCGCCAATCCGCTGTCGAATTTTCCGCGCTATGTCTTCAAGTACAAGGACACGCCGCAAATCCATGTGGTGAAGGTGCCAAGCACCTCGCACATCAATCTGGAGCGGGAGGTGCTGCTGAAGAACGCGATTCCCTACGCCATCGCCAAGGATGATTTCCTGTCCGCGCACAAGGACATCCTGCGCGACGAAGATGCGGACAACAATACGGCCGCCGACATCGGCCTGTTCCTGGCACGCAATGCCATCGGCATCCTGCTGCTGGTCGCCATGTTCGTCGGCCTGCGCAAGCACCTGCCTGGCGTGGGCGGTTCCAGCGGCTCGCTCGTCAAGCCGGAGAACCTCAAGGGCAGCATGGACGATCTCGTCGGCATGGAAGACATCAAGGCGGAAGTCGCGCACCTGGAAGAAATGATCCGCAACCGCGACCTGTACCGTTCGCATAACATCGACAAGCCGTTCAATGTCATGCTGACCGGACCCGCCGGTACCGGCAAGACCAAGCTCGCAGGCTACCTTGCAAAGAAGCTGGACATTCCGCTGATCCAGGCATCCGGCTCCGGCCTCGAGTCGGGCTTCGTCGGCGGCGGCTCCAAGGCGCTGAACGGGATCTACAAGAAGGCCTGCGCGCAAGGCCGCTGCATCATCTTCCTCGACGAAGCGCAGAGCCTGTTCATGCCGCGCGGCCGTGGCGACAAGAAGTGGGATGACGACACCGCGAATACCTTGCTCGGCCTGCTCGACGGTATCAAGAGCGACCAGGGCGCCGGCGTGATCTGGGTCGTGGCCTCCAACTTCGACGACGCCAACATGCAGATGGACGAAGCCATGCTGCGCCGCTTCTCGGTGAAGATCAACTTCCGGCTGCCAAACAAGGCCGAGCGCCGCGAGTTGCTGAACGTCTTCCTCTCGCGCAAGGATGCCGAGTGCGTGGACTGGAGCCGCCTGAACCTCGACTATGTTGCCGAGATCACCGCAAACCTGAGCCCGGCCTTGCTGGAAACCGTGGTCGATCGCGCGAGCATGATCGCGATCCAGGAGAAGATCCTGATCGACACCGACGTGCTGTTCCGCGCCTTCGAACGTACCGCGATCGGCCTGACGGACCGCGCCACCACGGCCGAAAAGGACAAGGAACGCGAGCGCGTCGCACGGCACGAACTCGGCCACTTCTTCATGCAGATCGATCCTTACCTGCGCCAGGGCATGGGCTGGAATGAAGTCAAGGCCAGGTCGAATCTGCTGAAGATCAGCACCGAATCGGTGTCCAAGATCGGCGCGCTCGGCTATGTGCTGTCCGCCCAGCATGACGCTTCCCTGCGTACGCTGGAAGAAATGGAGCAGGACGTGATCCAGCTCTACGGCGGCGTCGCGGCCGAGGAATTGTTCTACGGCGCGCGCGGCATTTCGACCGGCAGCCACAACGACATCCAGAAGGTGACTTCGCTGCTGGATACGATGGTGAACCGCCTGTCGATGTATTCGCACTCCAAGCTCGATTATAGCCAGCTCAAGCGCGAAGGCTCGCCGGAGGAGGCGCTGCGACAGGTGGAGACGAAGGCGGATGAGCTGTACAACCGCACGCTGGAAGCAATGAAGGGCTACCAGCACCTGATCGGCGCGCTGACCGGCATCCTGCTGGAACGCTACGTGTTGTCGAAGGATGAAGTCTTTGCCCTGCTGGCCGACCTGACCGAATCGGAGCGCAAGGCCGCCTGAGTCATTTTTCGGGCTGGTCTGCAGCATTTGTGGAGGCAGAGAAAGGAAGCCTCCTCTCGCCAAGACGCCAGGAACGCCAAGGAATTCCTCCCGTTTCCTTGGCGTTCCTGGCGTCTTGGCGAGAGCGACAAAATGGTGTTCCGGGAAAAACCACCGGACAAATGCGCCTCGCCCCCCACTATTTGGCCAGACGCGTCAACCACTTGGCGCTCGCGGCGAGTGAAACATCCATGCACAGATTCTGCGGACGAGCCATCGTTCGGCAAACAAAAAAAGCCCCGCGCATCGCGCCCGGGGCTTTTTCTTTTTGATCGTTCGCATTCCCAGAAATGAGATGGAAGTCCCGTTTTCGGGACTTGCCGATGACGCAATAAACCCGACTCTGCCTGTCTTCGCCCGCGGAGGGCGAGAACAAGCGAAACCATGCTTGGCTGGCGCGAAAGATGCTTGGATGAAAGCCTGGGATGGGTCGATCCGTCCCCCGACGCCTGCGTCGCTTTTCACTTACACGGAAAAACAACTTATATGAAACTTGCCACCGCCCTGTTCGCGCTCACCGCCCTCGTCGCCACCGCCACTGTCAATGCCGCGCCGCAGCCGGGACATCCGTCGCCTGCCATCGATGCGCAGCAACTGCCGGCGCTGACTCAGACCGGCAAGGTGGTCAGCACCATCGATGCCAAGGAGTACACCTACATCGAAGTCGCACAGGACAAGAAGACCTTCTGGCTCGCTGCACCGGCGATCAAGCTGAAGAAAGACACCGTGATCCGCTTTGAAGACGGCGCCGTGATGAACAACTTCCACAGCAAGGTGCTGAACCGCACCTTCGACAGCGTCATGTTCGTCAACCGCGTGGTCGCGGGCAACGCGAAATAACCTGGCTGAAGGCTCATTCCGCCGGGGCGGTGAACGCTTCCTCGAATTGCGCGCGGATTCTTCGCGCCACCGGCTGCAAGCCTTCCAGCGACAGATCATCGAGAACCACCGTCGGCGCCTTGTCGATGTCGGGGTAGTTGCGCCGGATCGAACGGAGATAGCTCGGATCGTAGTGGTAACGCATCAGGCGCTCGAACAGCTCGGGCACCTGGCGGTGTTCCGCCAGCAGCTGCCACTCGTCGAATTCCGGACCGCCGACCAGCGGGCGCAGATGGACCAGTCTTTCGATCAGCGATTTGGGGTCTTCTTCAAAGTGCCGGTAGTCCTCGCGCAGCAGCTGCACGCGCTGGGCCATTGACGCGCTCACCGTGATGACCAGTCCCTTGCGCATGGTCGCCAGCAGCGCCTCCGGCACCTGCACCTGGCCGATCTTCTTGCTTTCCGATTCCACCCAGACCGGGCGCGACGGATCGAACTCCGAGAGCCTCAGGCGCAGCATGCTGTCGAACATCTTCTGGGTGGGCTGGGGCTTTCCCGGCACCGCACCGATGATCGACCCGCGATGCGTGGCCAGGCCTTCAAGATCCAGCACCTGCGCGCCCTCTTTCTCCAGTGCCGTCAGCAGGCGTGTCTTGCCGCTGCCGGTCGCGCCGGAGACCACGATATAACGGAATTGGCACGGCACCGTGGCCAACTGCTCATTCACCCACGATCGATAAGTCTTCCAGCCGCCCTTGAGCTTCTCGACCTTGTAACCGATGGTATCGAGCACGTCGAACCAGACGCGGCTGCGCTTGCCGCCGCGGAAACAGTAGACAAGGATCCTGCTGCGCGCCGGCAGTTTGGAGATATGCGTCTCGATGTGGCGCGCGACGTTGCGCAGCGAATAACACGCGCCGAGTTGATAGGCTGCCAACGGATCGGTCCGATGCAGCGTGCCGACTTCGGCGTATTCGTCATTGTCGACAACCGGCAGATTGACGGCGCCGGGGATGTGATCCTCCGCATACTCGCGCGAGCTGCGGGCATCGATGATCAGGTCAAAGGAATTGAAATCGTACATGGCCGGTATTTTACGGCCAACAAGCCCGTTTTCGCCGCATTTCCGCCATCACGCGCATTGTTCATGGTCGCGGCGCGCCGGATCGGCGATAATTTCGACCTTGAACAGACACTGCGCACGCACCCGGCAAACATGATGGACACCAAGACTGCTACCGACCTCAGGCTCACCTCCTTTTCCCACGGTGGCGGCTGCGGCTGCAAGATCGCACCGGGCGTGCTGGCCGACATCCTGCGGAATTCCTCCGGTTTCCCGGTGCCGAAGGAGCTGATGGTCGGCATCGAGACTGCCGACGATGCGGCAGTGTACAAACTCAACAACGAGCAGGCGCTGATCGCCACCACCGACTTCTTCATGCCGATTGTGGACGATCCCTACGATTTCGGCCGCATCGCCGCGACCAATGCGATATCGGATGTCTATGCAATGGGGGGAACGCCGATCATGGCACTCGCGCTGGTCGGCATGCCGATCAATCAATTGCCGGTCGATGTCATCGGCAAGATCCTCCAGGGCGGCGAATCGGTCTGCGCGGAAGCGGGCATCCCGATTGCCGGCGGCCATACCATCGATTCGGTCGAGCCGATCTACGGCCTGGTGGTGATGGGACTGGTGCATCCGTCGAAGGTCAAGCGCAATGCCGATGCAAAGCCCGGCGACAAGCTCATCCTTGGCAAGCCGCTGGGCGTGGGCATCCTGTCCGCGGCGCTGAAGAAGAATGCGCTGGATGAGGCCGGTTACCGCGCCATGATCGACAACACCACGAAGCTCAATAAACCGGGCAGATCCCTGTCCGACATGCGCGGCGTCCATGCGCTGACGGACGTCACCGGCTTCGGCCTGCTGGGGCACCTGCTCGAACTGGCGCGCGGCGCGAAGCTGAGCGCGCGATTGCATATGTCGCACATCCCATTGCTGCCCGGGGTCCATGACCTGGCGGCGGCAGGATGCGTCACCGGCGCGTCGGGGCGTAATTGGGCTGGCTATGGACACGAGGTGCAGCTTGCCGAAGCCATCACGCCGGTGCAGCGAGCCCTGCTCACCGATCCACAGACTTCCGGCGGCCTGCTGGTGTCGTGCGACGAAAGCGCCGTTCCAGACGTGCTGGCGCTCTTTCAGCGCGAGGGCTTTGCCCACGCCGCGGTGATCGGCGAAATGCTGGACGGGCCGGCCAGGATCGACGTCCTTCCCTGATGCCGGTGGTGCGCCGGATTGCAGGCGGTTGTTCGGCCTGGCTCAGGCGATGGCCGATCTCGAATCCGCTCCGCCGAGCATCCCCGGCGGCACAGTCAGCGGATGCGGCCGTCCGTCATGCCGCGGAAGAAGATGCGTGCAGGCCTTGCGGGCGGAAGCGAGGGCGCGGTAATACAGATGGGTATCGACGCCGTCAACCTTGTAGGCGCGCAGCAAGGAAAATCGGTGTTCCTTCGCGAGCTCGTTCCAGTAATCCCCCATGCACCCGACCGCGTCCTCCTGCCTTTCCTGCCACAGCATGTCGCTCATGCCGGCATAGATACGAACGGACGCATGCTGCCGGTTGCTGTGCCGGAGGAAATCGCTGCACTTGTCATGGAAGCGGTGCCACTGCGGCACGCCGTTGTCCATGAGAGTGGAAAGCATCAGGTCGGCATCCACGATACGCAACTGTCCGCGCATGACCATATCCACCAGGTCGAAGCCCTTGTGCATCACGAGACGGCCGACCAGCAGCGCCCATTGCTGCGCCGTCGCCACCACGCCGACGGCTTCCCTGTTGCGCAAACCTTCGGCGATGAAATGACTGACCGTTTCCGTCAGCTGGTCATCATGGCGATAAACCTGAACGATATGCTGGCCGGCAACCGGCCTGCTCAACATGGACTGCCATGAAGTGCGCTTGCTCATGTGTTTTTCCCAGGTGTCATTATTTTAAGAATGCGTGCGACTGACGCCGCGGGTGAGAATGCTGAATGGTTTGACCCCGGGAAAAAGACAACCCTGTTATCAATTCGTTCCCTTGTTGCCAAGGTTTTCCTGCTAAAGCTGCCTGTACGGCGTTCCACGCGGACGCAAAAGCCCTGATCCAGCTTGATCCAGGGAAATTGCGACTTGGCAAATACCGATGGAGCGCATTCCGATGCGCGCGATACGTGCGAAAGAAAATCATGTTGTGCGGTGGTTCTCGCGCCTGGGTTCTATTGCCCTATCCTGCCAGCCTGGATGGATTGAACAATCGGCCAGGTTTTGTGACAAAGAAAGAAACAGGCTCTCTCCCGGCAACCGTCATGAGGCAACGCGATGCAAGCCTATACATCTGCGGTCAACTGGTGGTTCCAGTCGCTCGACAGGGCACGCAGGATGCGCGGCGCCTCCATGGATCGTTTGGGGTACGGCCCGGTCGAAAGCCCCTACCGGACCGTACTTGCCATGCCGGGAATGCGACTGCGATTCTATGGAGGCACATCGGCGGGCAAGCGCGTTGCCTTGATCATTCCCGCGCCCATCAAACGCCCCTACATCTGGGATCTGTCGCCCGAATGCAGCGTGATCCGGCGCGCACTCGCCGCCGGCATGCAGGTTTACCTGGTCGAATGGACGCTGCCTGAAGCCGAGCAGGCAGGCTTCGGCCTCGAACAATACGGCGACGCCTTGCTCGACAGATGCGTCGGCGCAATCCGCGCCGTGCAGCCCGATTGCAGGTTGTTTCTACTGAGCCATTCGCTGGGCGGCATTCTCGCGTCCGTCTACGCCGCCTTGCACCCAGAGCGCGTGGCGGGCCTGGTCCTGATCGAAGCGCCATTGCATTTCGGAGCGGCGACGGGATCGTTTGCGCCCCTGCTGTCGCTGTCGCCGCCTGCGCGCGACGTGGCTCGGCTGTTCGACAACATTCCCGGCTCCGCACTTAGCCTCGCGAGCGTCGCGGCGTCGCCAAGTACGTTCCAGGTCGAACGCTGTGCCGACCTGGTCGCCAGCATGGAGTCGGATGAACTGCTGCGCCGTCACATGCAGGTCGAACGCTGGACGCTCGACGAAGCGCCTATGCCGGGCCGCCTGTTCGAGGAAGTGGTCGACCAGTTATATCGCGAAGACCGCTTCATGCGCGGCACACTGACCGTGCGCGGACGAAGCATCGGTCCGACGGATGTCGTGTGTCCGCTCCTTGCCGTCCACGACCCCCGCAGCCTGATCATTCCGCCGGCTTCCATTGCCGTGTTCCTTGCCGCCGTCGCCAATCGCAACAAATGCCTGCTGCCCTATAACGGCGACAAGGGCATCGCGCTGGCGCATGTCGGCGCACTGGTGGGCACGAGCGCCCATCGGCAACTGTGGCCGGCAATCTTCAGGTGGATCGAGGAAACGGCGCGGGAGGAGCCTGGCGGGTTCAGGCATTGAATTCCATCGGCCGGCCAGGCGGTCACGCAAACAAGCGTCCTTCCCGCCTGCGCCGCGTGTGGATTACTTGCTGGTGCCGGCGCTGCTTTCCTGTCCGGACGCTTTGCTGGTGTCGCTGCCGCTTGAACCGGAGGTGCTGGCCGGCGCGGCCGATTTTGCCTTGCTCGACTTCTTTGCCTTCTTCTTGGCATGGGCACGCTTGGACGCCTTCTTCGCTGTGCCGCTATCGCCCGATGTCATGGTTCGCTCGGACTGTTGCTGTTGTGCCTGGATCTCGGCGGCGTGACGCTCGACTTCCGCCGCCTTTTGCGGATCGGTGCTCTCCGTAATTCCGGATGACGCCTGGGCGAACGCCGTGCCCGTCAGCGCAAGCAGTGAAACGAATACCGCGAGAGATGCTTTCTTCATCGTTGCCTCCTTAAGTAAGTCGAATGCGAGTCGATTGGAACAACTTGCCGCGCGGCAGCCTGCGTCGTGCAGACTTGCGCGCTCGCTCGAAATAGGACTGCCGGAAGCAGTTTCAGTTTCGTCAAGATTGAAGATTATTATCAATTCATGACCGCATCCGAACTGGAGGTGCCCGTCACCTTGCCGCTGGTCATGTCGAAGTGCACGTTGAAAAACCTCGGCCCCTCCCAACTCTGGTAACGCCAGTCCCACACTTCTTCATTCTTCCGCTGGAACTGCACCACGCTACGCGGCCTGCCGAGCATGCGCCGCACGTCTTCCTTGTCCATGCCCGGCTTGACGTGCGTAAAGTTTTCCTCGGTAAGCACCTGTTTGAAATCCCGCAGCTTGCCCGAGCTGTCGATGCTGAAGAACCAGGTGCGCACGCCCTCCGGTCCGCGTGGATACTCCAGCGTGTGCGTGCCGTCCTTCTCGTCGCGCACCGTATCCGGCTGCCCCATGACGCTGCGCACGTCGCCCTCTGTCGACACGCCGCGCTCCAGTCTGTCGAGTCCGAACTCCTCGACCGGGCGTCCCTGCCTGTCGCAGCCGAACAGGAAAACACATGCCGCGATGAGCGCCAGCGCACTGATTATCGATCCCATCAATCCTCCTGAAAGTAGGCAAGCCCGCGCAGGATAGGAGCGCAGATGCGGCAGTTGCGTTCTCCTCTTGCCTGCCTCATTCTTGCCCGCCGCAAAATGAAATATACGGGGACGGGAACTTGCGTTGCCTGTCTTGCCTGCATCCGGCATGCAAACGGCTCGTTATTTCATTATTCCCATTCCGGTATATTGCATTCTGCCTGCAAACGCTGCCCTCGCTGAACCACTCCCCCCGAACCGAACTCTACTCCATGCAATTCACGATGGGAGTATTCATGGAGCAATTGAGCCTGATCGACCTGCCGCGCGTCGATGCATCTGACCTTTGGCTGAACAGTCCGCGCGCCGCCTTCGAAAACTGGCAACGCACCACAGTGCACTCCGAGGGCTTTCTTTACGCCGAACGATCGGTACGCCAGCACTGTGCGATGTGGAACCGCTTCGTCGACTACCTCGGCGGTTACGGCCTCGACGTGCGCACCGTTCAGACCGACCGCCTCGCGCATTTTCTCGACAGCCTGCGCAGCAAGGACGGCGGCCCGGCCGAGGACTCGACCAGGCGTCGCTATCTGAAACTCCTGTCGGCGGTATTCGAACATCTGCTGTCCGCCAATATCCTGCACGGCGCGAATCCCTGCACCGCACTGTTCAGGTACTTCCGCCCGGCGCCGGATCGAAATCCGGTCGCGCTCGCCGCGCAGGATGACGAAAAATTCGTCGCCATGGTGCTGGCGGAGCCGGCGCACTATTGGCGCGACATTCGCGATCAGGCAATGATGGTACTCATCATCGGCTCGGGCTTGTACGCGAGCGAAATCATCAATCTCGAGATGGGCCAGTTGGTGCTGGATGCCGATCCGCCGTACATCAACGTCGCGGCGCATGGCAAGGTGCCCGAGCGCAAGGCGCCGATTGTGCCGTTCGCACGTGAACCGTTGGAAAAATGGCTGGCTGTACGCGCCACACTGCCGGCGGCATCCGGGCGCACCGTATTCATCTCCGGCAAGGGCGGAAAGATGCTGCCGGCGACCCTCTATCGCAAAGTGCAATCGGTCCTCAAGGCACATGACGCGACGTTGCGTCCGCATGGCGGATTCGGGCCGCAGGTGCTGCGCAATTCCTTCCTGATGCGCCAGCTCGCCAGGGCAAAGCCGGTCGAGGTGGTCAAGCAATGGGCCGGCCACATCGAAACCAAATCGACGCTGCGCTACCGGCGCCTGGTGGTGAATCCGGGCAGCATCGAGGCCGAATGATCAGAACCCGATCCGCCGCTTGCACGGATCCGCCTTGAGGCGCACATCCTCCGGCGCCAGCGAGTCGCGACCGGCAGCGACGGCGAAGCCCAGGCCGTCGAGCAGCGCCTTGCGCATTTCGCGCGGCGACACTTCGGAGAGCTTGTCGAGCACGCCGCCCGGCAGTTCCTCGCCCATGTGCTGCAGTTTCAGTTCGCGCAACAGGCCGACGTAGACCCGCGTCGCGATGCCTGCCGCCTGGTCCGGTGTCGGCGAGGGTATTTCGTAGATCGCCATCCGGCTCAGCAATGCCGGCGGAATGCCTTCCAGGCTGTTAGCCGTGAGCACCCAGAACACCTGGCTGGCATCGAGGTCGACATCGATGAATTCATCATGGAAAGCGCGCGAGGTTTCCGGCTCCAGCAACTGATAGAGTGCCGCCATCGGATCAGACTGCGTGGATCCGGTCGCCTTCTCCACTTCGTCGAGCAAGACCACCGGATTGGCGAATTTGCCGCGCACCAGGCGTTCCGCCACCTTGCCGCACTTGGCGCCTTTCCAGGTCGATGAACTGCCGGTGATGACGAAGCCGGCCGACAGGGCGTTCATGCCGATGAATTCGAATTCCGTGCCCAGCACCGTGGCGAGCCGCTTGCCGAAATGGGTCTTGCCGACGCCAGGCTCGCCCAGCAGCAGCACCGGCATCACGTTGATTCCGGCGCCGCCGGCGATGGAGAGGCCAAGGTAGCGCGTCAGGTCGTCCAGCACCTCGCCGAAATTCGGGCAGTCATCGTAGAGGGGTTCAAGCGCGTCGGTGGAGGACGGCGTGGTGACGAAGCGTTCCGCACCAAGCTCGAGCATGCTTTCGTAAAACGCTTCCAGTTCGGGCGATTTGAGTGCGCGCGCCCTTTCCTGAGCGCTTTCGACTGCTTTCATGCTGTAGATAGTATGAGAGCGGGCGAGTGTGATCGTCATGGCAAAAACTCCTGGTGCATGCCGATCCCTGCGAACGGATCATGCAAGAACAACAGCGCGCGGGGGCGCTACTCCTGTTATCGAGTGCGATCGGAAAAACTTGATAACAGCAAGGCAATGCCCGCCGGACACCATGGTTGATGCAAAGTCTGTTCCATCCGCAGAAGATTTCCAGCGGCAAACGACATGACTTATTCCATCGAAAACGCCGGCCGATGTCAATCGTTGCCGCAATGCGTTGCCATCAGGAGACGCGTCGTACGCCGCCGACACTCAGCGGCGGCGCCACGAGGGAGAATGCCGCGATCAGATGTTGATCGGGAGGATGGCCATCAACTCGACCGCGGCCACCGCAATGGCGTCGCTCAGGTCGATCTGGTTGCTAGGATGCGCGATGGTGTTGCAACTGACGATGCGCTCTACGCCGGCGTCCTGCAGGTCCTGGAAGGCGTTGCCGGCGAAAATCGGATGCACCGTGATGCACACCGGAGACGGCAGTTTGGCCTGCTTCAGGCATTTCACCGCGCCAATCATGGTCTGGGCCGTGGAAGTGATGTCGTCCACCAGCACCGGCGTGCCGCCTTTCCATGCGGCGATCTCGGGCGCCGCCACCGTCACGTCATGATCGCCCTTGCGCGTCTTGTTGAGCACCATGTAGCGGCAACCGACCGATTTCGCCACCTTGGCCGCCCACTGCTCGCTTTCCGCGTCGGGACCAACCACCACCGGATCCTCCACATGCTCGGCAATCCAGTCGCCGATGACCGGCGCCGCGCGCACCACCTTGGTCGGGATGCTGTAGATCTCATTGAGCTTGTGGTGCCGGTGCAGATGCGGATCGACCGTCACCAGCCAGTCGCAGAAATCCGAAACGAAGCGCGCAAAATGCGCCGACGTCACGCCTTCACCATCCTGGAAACGCGCATCCTGCCGCATGTACGCCAGGTAAGGCGCGACCAGGCCGATACGGCGCGCACCAAGCTCGCGCGCGATGCTGACGGCGAGATAGAGCGAGATCATCTTTTCGTCAGGATGGTCGAGCGTGCAGACGAAGATCACGTCGCGTCCGCGCACCGGTGTCAGCAGGCGGATATAGGATTCTCCATCCGGGAAGTGGCGCGTTTCCATCTGCCCCATTTCGCAGGAAATCGCCCTGTCCAGGTGCAGGGCGAATGTTTCGTTTCCTGGCATTGCAAATAGTACCGGTATCATTTTTTGTTCACTCCAGTTGATGTATTCCTTGGCAGGCCTCACCGTTCCAGCAGGAGAATCACGTCCTCCTGCGCCTCCGCATAGGTGCGCGCATAGGCCAGCTCGCCCGGCGACTCGGCATGGATCGTGAACAGCGGCTGGCCGATTTCGGCCACGCTATCCAGCGGCGCATGAAGCACCAGTCCCGCCGCATGCGCTTTCGGCGCGCCGGCCAGCTTTGCGATGCGCGCGAGGCGGCGGTTGTCGATCTCCGCCACCTTGCCGCGATGCCTGGCCACGATGACATGCGTATGTGCCGCTTTGGGCGGCACGCGCATGCCGCCCTGCGCTTCGCAGATCGCCTGGAACTTGCTCCACGCCATGCCGCTCGACAATACGGTGCGAGCCCGTTCCATTCCCTTGCCCGCTTCCGCCTTCCCCCCCATTTCCAGCACGCGGCCGGCAAGCATCAGCGCCCGTTCGCGCAGGCTCTCCGCTGCCTCGGACGCATTCTGCAACACAGCGAGTACATCCATTGCTTCCAGCGCCGGACCGATACCGCGGCCGACCGGCTGCGAGCCGTCGGTGATGACCGTCTCCAGGTGGATACCGAGCGAATGGCCAACGGTGATCAGGCGTGCGCTGAGCTCCTGCGCCGCCTCCCGCGAACGCACTTTCGCAGTGGTGCCGACCGGAATATCGATCAGCGCGGCGGTCGAGCCCGCGGCGATTTTCTTCGACAACACGGACGCCACCATCTGGCCGTCGCTGTCGAGTCCCAGCGGACGTTCGACCCGGATCAGGATATCGTCTGCTGGACTGAGATTGACCGCCCCTCCCCACGCGATGCAGCCATGCTCCCGTTCGACGACGCGCCGGATCTGCGCAATATCGAGATCGACCGGCGCCAGCGTTTCCATCGTGTCGGCGCTGCCGGCCGGCGAGGTGATGGCGCGCGACGAGGTCTTGGGAATCGTGAGTCCGCACGCGGCGACGATCGGCACCACGATCAGCGTGGTCCGGTTGCCGGGCAGTCCGCCGACACAATGCTTGTCGACCACCGGCTGGCTGCCCCAATGCAGCCGCTTGCCGACGTTAATCATTGCCTGGGTGAATGCGGTGGTTTCCTCGACATCCATGCGATTGCCGGCGCAGGCCGCAATGAAAGCCGCCATCTCGATATCGGAGTAGTGGCCGCCCACGATGTCGTGCATGATCTCGTTCGCGCCCGCCATCGTGATCGGATGGCCGAACATCTTTGCGCGCACGTGGGAAAAGGACTGGATCGGCGCGGGATGAAAGACCTTGATACGGTCGCCGTTCGCGCCGCCGAGCGCCCGCCATGCCGCCTCCGACAGTCCGGCTTCATCCTCCTCCAGCAACGGCGCCTTGACCACGTTCAGCGTGGCGACGATGTGCTTGTGGTCGCGCCAGACCTCGACGCGCGCCAAGGCCTCGAAACCTTCCGAGCGGCAGATGTGGCAATCGGCGCGCATGTAAATGACCGGCTCGAGATAGGTATCGATGCCCATGCGGCGCATGCGCAAGGTATGCGCCTTGCCGTTCCGCCCCGCATGTTCGGGGTAATGCGCCTGATGCGCCATTCAGCTCAGCTCCACCGTTTCGAGATACTCCGGCACGATGCAGGACCACTTCAGTTTCTCTTCGATGCGCCGTCGCAAGCTATCCGCCGCGTCCGGCTCACCGTGTGTGACGAAGGTCCGGCGCGGCGGCGTGCTGAAATGCGACAACCAGTCCAGTACCTGGTCGCCGTCCGCATGTGCGGAGAGGTTTTCGAGTTGCACCACCTGTGCCCGGATCGGCACGTACTCGCCGTGGATCTTCACGGCGTCGGCGCCGCCGACGATCGATGCGCCGCGCGTGCCGCCGGCCTGGAACCCGGTGAACAGGATCGTATTGCGCGGATCCGATGCGAACGCCTTCAGGTGGTGCAGGACGCGCCCGCCGGTCGCCATGCCGCTGGCCGCGATGATGACCATCGGCATGCGTTTCAGATTCAGCGCCTTGGACTCTTCCACCGTGTTCACGATCTTCGCCGCATGGCACATGGCCCGGCACTCTTCGTCGTTGAGGCGGTGGTCCTGTCGATAGGTGCGGTACAGACCGGTGACGTCGGCTGCCATCGGGCTGTTCAGGTATACCGGAAGGACCGAGGAAATCGTTCCCGACTGCTTCAGCAAATGCATGTAATACAGCAGAACCTGCGCGCGGCCGACCGCGAATGCCGGCACGATCACCACGCCGCCGCGATTGACCGTTTCCTGGATCGTCTTGCCGAGCAGGATCATCGGGTCGGTCCGGTCATGGCGCCGATTGCCGTAGGTCGATTCCACCACCAGGTAATCCGCGCGCTCCAATTGCGCCGGCGGCGCCATCAGCACGTCATCGGGCCTGCCGAGGTCGCCGGAAAACGCGAGGTGGGTGTCACCGTCGTCGATCGTCACCATGGCCGCGCCGAGGATGTGTCCGGCACGCACCATCTCCGCGTGCAAGCGCCCCGCGACCGGAAAGCGCACACCGAATTTCACCGGGGAAAACGATTTCAGGCAACGCTCCGCGTCCTGTTCCGTATAAAGCGGCAATGCGGGCTGATGTTTTGAAAAACCGTGCTTGTTGGCATAGCCCGCCTCTTCTTCCAACAGACGGCCGCTGTCGGGCAGCAGGATACGGCACAGGTCGTAGGTCGCTTCACTGCAATAGATCTTGCCGCGGAAGCCGTTTTTCACCAGCAGGGGAATATAGCCGCTGTGATCGAGATGGGCATGGGTGAGCACAACGGCATCGATCGCCGATGGCGGTACGGGCAAATCCGCCCAGTTACGCAGGCGCAATTGCTTGAAGCCCTGAAACAGGCCGCAGTCGACGAGTATTTTGGTGCGTCCGAGGGTGACAAGATACTTGGACCCCGTGACGGTCCCCGTTGCGCCGAGGAATTGAATCTGCATGACGTTCTCTTTCTTCTTTTCGCACGTGTGCTGCGGGGCGCCCGGCTGCCGCGTCATTACGGAGGGGAAACCACGACAACACTATCTCCAATATCAAAATTCCGGCCATTGATGTAGATCAACCATTACCAAGGCCTCAGGCACGGCCCAGTCTGTGCTGCC
>JAKACN010000032.1 GCA_021821365.1 Pseudomonadota bacterium
GCCATAGATGCCGGTGCCGCCCAGCGACGGTGCGGCGAATACGCCCGTCAGCAAGGCGCCGAGGATGCCGCCGACGCCATGCACGCCGAACACGTCGAGCGAGTCGTCCGCACCCAGCATGCGCTTGAGGCCATTGACGCCCCACAGGCAGATGATGCCGGCCAGCAGGCCGATCACCAGCGCGCCCATCACGCCGACGAAGCCGGCTGCCGGGGTGATCGCCACCAGGCCGGCTACGGCACCGGACGCACCGCCCAGCATGGACGGCTTGCCCTTTTCCATCCATTCGCCGAAGGTCCACGACAGCGTGGCTGCGGCAGTTGCCAGCAGGGTGTTGATGAATGCCAGTGCAGCGGTACCGCCCGCTTCCAGCGCGGAGCCGGCGTTGAAACCGAACCAGCCCACCCACAGCAGCGATGCACCCACCATGGTCAGCGTAAGCGAGTGCGGCGCCATCGACTCGCGGCCGTAGCCGATACGCTTGCCGACCACGAACGCGCCGACCAGGCCGGCGATTGCCGCATTGATATGCACCACCGTGCCGCCTGCGAAATCAAGCGCACCCTTCTGGAACAGCCAGCCGGCGGCGGCAGTGGCTTTCTCTCCGGCGGCCGCGTCGGTGAAGGCATCCGGACCTGGCCAGAACCAGACCATGTGCGCGATTGGCAGGTAGGAGAAGGTGAACCACAGGGCGACGAACAGCAGCACGGCGGAGAAGCGGATACGCTCGGCAAAGGCGCCCACGATCAGGCCGCAGGTGATGGCCGCGAACGTGGCCTGGAAGGCGACGAACACGAACTCCGGAATCACCACGCCCTTGCTGAAGGTGCCGGTGTTGGTATCCGGCGTCATGCCCTTCAGGAACAGCCGGTCGAGCGAGCCGATGAAGCTGTTGCCTTCCGTGAACGCAAGCGAATAGCCGTAGATGCACCAGAGCACGATGATCAGGGCGAAGATCACGAAGACCTGCATCAGGATCGACAGCATGTTCTTGGAGCGCACCAGGCCGCCATAGAACAGGGCCAGACCCGGGATCGTCATCAGGATCACCAGCACGGTGGCGACCATCATCCAGGCGGTGTCGCCCTTGTTCGGGGCGGGCGCCGGGGCAGCGGCCGGCGCAGCAGGAGCGGCGGCAGATGCAGCCGCAGGTTCAGCAGCGGGAGCGGCCTGGGCAGCAGCGGGCGCCGGTGTCGACGCAGCCGGAGCCGACTCGCTCGCCGCAGGCGTGGAAGCCTGCGCGACGACCGCGTCCGCCTTGGCGGAAGGCGCGTCGGCGGCCAGCGCGAACGAGGACGCGAACAGCAGCGCGCCGGACGCAAGGATGCTTGCAAAGAGTTTTTTCATTTCGCCCCTCCTTCAGAGTGCCGCGTTGCCGGTCTCGCCGGTGCGGATGCGAACGACCTGCAGCAGGTCGTACACGAAAATCTTGCCGTCGCCGATCTTGCCGGTGCGGGCCGCGCTTTCGATGGTTTCGATGGCGCGGTCGACGATCGCGTCGTCCACCGCCGCTTCAATCTTGGTCTTGGGCAGGAAGTCGACCACATACTCCGCGCCGCGATACAGCTCGGTGTGGCCCTTCTGGCGGCCGAAGCCCTTGACCTCGGTCACGGTGATGCCCTGCACGCCGATCGCCGAGAGGGCCTCGCGCACTTCATCGAGCTTGAATGGTTTGATAATCGCAGTGATCATTTTCATGACAGCCTCGCTCAGAAGGTTTTGGCGACAGACACCAGCAGCGCGTTCTTGCCGAGGTTCTTGCCGTCCGGGCCGACATAGTTGTCGGTATTGGTGCCGACCAGCGCGGCCGACGCGGTGACGATGCCGAAGTCCTTGGTCACGCCGACTTTCCAGTCGGTGTAGCTGAATGTGGAACTGTTCTTCACCTTCTGATGGCCTGCATGCAGGTTCAGCGTCAGCCCCTGCCCGACCTCGACATTGGCGCCGACGTCGAGGTAGCCGCTGCGCTTGCTGTCGGCGAAGCCGAACAGGTTGGTCAGCGAGTGCGAGTACTTGACATAGCCGGGACCATAGCCGAGCTGGCCGTAGATTTCGGTCGTGTTGGCGCTCGGATTGAGGTTGTTCGACGGGTACTGGTAACGCAGCACGCCCACATCGTAGGAAAGGTCCTTCACGATCTCGCCGCGCTTGCCGCCGTAGATATCCCACTCGACATCGCTGTCGCCGCGCGCATCCTTGATCCACTTGATGGTCGACAGCCAGGTGCCGGCGTAGAATCCGCTCGGGTTGTGCGTATAATCGGCGCCGCCCTGCAGGGCCGGCTTCAGGCGCGTTTGCGAAATGCCGCGGTAGCGATAGTCGCTGACGACGGAGGCGTTGAAGCTGAATTCATTGTCCGGCTTTTGTTCTTCCGCCTGTGCGCTGCTGCCGCAGAAGACAGCGAACACAGCGGAAGCAAGAATCAGTTTTTTCATGACGTTTCCCTTTGGATGTTGGAACAAGAATGACCCGTATTGCATTTCTCCAACGTCTTAGCAGGACTCATGCCATCCATTTTCCCGGCGGGATGCGTTATCATTTTTTTATTTCAGGCCGGTTCTTCTGCTTTAATTACCATCGGTAACCATAAATCGCTCTTGCGGTCGCACCGAATTCAATCAATGCACCAGAATCAGTCGCACCACCGCGGCGCGGCGCACCAATAATGGGCGAGATACCACACAGGAATCCATCATGAACGCAAGCAACCTCTTCAACGACCTGCAGTCCAGGATCAACCAGGCCATCGAAAATTCGCCGGCGAAGGACATCGAAAAGAATGTGAAGGCCATGCTCACGCAGGGCTTCTCCCGCCTCGACCTCGTTACGCGCGAGGAATTCGATATCCAGGCGCAGGTGCTGGCCAAGACCCGCGCCAAGCTGGAAGCGCTGGAAGCGCGCGTGGCCGAGCTCGAGGCGCTGCCGAAAAAAGCGCCTGAACAATGAGCCTTGCCGTATTGAAGAGCCGTGCGCTGGCCGGCATGCAGGCGCCGGAGGTCACGGTGGAAGTCCATCTGGCGAATGGCCTTCCCTCCTTTACCATCGTCGGACTGCCGGAAACCGAGGTAAAGGAATCCAAAGACCGGGTACGCGCGGCATTGCAGAACGCTCGCTTCGAATTTCCCGCCCGCCGCATCACGGTCAATCTCGCTCCCGCCGATCTGCCGAAGGAATCCGGCCGCTTCGACCTGCCGATCGCACTCGGCATTCTCGCCGCTTCCGGCCAGATGCCCGCGGAGGAACTCGACAAGTATGAGTTTGCCGGGGAGTTGTCCTTGTCCGGCGAATTGCGTCCGATCCGTGGCGCACTGGCGATGACCTATGCGATGCACCGGGCCGGCGATGCCGGCGGCAAGGAACGCGCCTTCATCCTGCCGCGCGCCAATGCCGACGAAGCCGCGCTGGTGCGCGACGCGACAATCTTTCCGGCCGATTCGCTGCTGCAGGTGTGCGCGCATTTCGCCGCCAGCGACAGCGAAGCGAGGCTCGCGCGCCACCAGGCCCGAGCCGATGCTACGCGCCCCGCGTATCCCGATTTCGCCGAGGTGAAGGGCCAGGCGCAGGCCAAGCGCGCGCTGGAAGTTGCGGCCGCCGGCGGGCACAGCGTATTGATGGTCGGCCCGCCAGGCACGGGCAAGTCGATGCTGGCGGCGCGTTTCCCCGGCATCCTGCCACCGATGACGGATGAAGAAGCCCTCGAATCGGCGGCGGTGCATTCGCTCACCAGCGGATTTACCATATCGAAGTGGAAAGCACGCCCATTCCGGTCTCCGCACCACACGGCATCCGGCGTGGCGCTGGTCGGCGGCGGCGGCACGCCGCGTCCCGGCGAGATCTCGCTCGCGCACCGGGGCGTCCTGTTCCTCGACGAATTGCCGGAGTTCGATCGCAAGGTCCTGGAAGTGCTGCGCGAACCGCTCGAGTCGGGCCACATCACCATTTCACGCGCGGCGCGGCAAGCCGATTTCCCCGCACGCTTCCAATTGGTGGCGGCGATGAATCCGTGCCCCTGTGGTTATTTGGGCCATCACGCGAACCGCTGCCGCTGCACGCCGGATGGCGTGGCACGCTACCAGGACAAGATCTCCGGCCCGCTGCTCGACCGCATCGACATGCAGATCCAGGTCGGCGCGCTGCCGCACGACGACTTGCTGAAGCAGGCCGACGGCGAGCCGTCGAGCGCGATTGCAGATCGCGTGCAGCAGGCCTTCGAACGGCAGCTCAGGCGCCAGGGCAAGGCCAACCACGGCCTGTCGACCGGAGAAATCGACGCGCACTGCAAGCCGGAAGATGCCGGCGAACAGCTCCTGCGCAACGCCATGTCACGCCTGAACTGGTCGGCGCGCGCCTACCATCGCGTGCTGAAGGTGGCCCGCACGATCGCCGACCTGGCCGGCGCGGCAACGATAGGCCACGCGCATATAGCCGAGGCGATCCAGTATCGGCGGGCACTGCGGGAGCATTAAGCTTCCACGACCATGCAAAATTGACGTATAAAGGCACAAGCTGAGGGAATAAAGACCGACATGGATAAACAGCGCCTGTTTGAACGCAAGAACGATTTGCTGAAGGCGGTTACACGGCTGGAAGAAGCCAGTGCACAGCCCTTCTCGTCCTTTATCCGCGACGCGGTCATCCAACGATTTGAGTTCTGCTGGGAACTAGCATGGAAAGCACTAAAGCTGCGACTGCAAGAGCTCGGCATCGAAGCGCTGAATCCGCGCGACGTGTTTCGCGAAGCGCTTGCATCCGGCCTCATCCATGACGGGAATGGTTGGAGCGAAGTACAAAAAAAACGCAACCTTACCAGCCACACCTACGATGAAAAGCTTGCCGATGAGGTTTACGTCTACATAGTTCAAGACGGATTACAGCTGTTTCAGCAACTGGCAAAAGAGGCCGCATCGTGGCAAACGAGCGGTTGATGTTCGGCCTCTCGCCGGCCGTAGTAGCGGACTTGCGAGGAGTCATCGCCAGATATCCGGAAGTTGAACGCGTTGCGATATTCGGCTCGCGCGCCAAGAGCACCTGGAAAGACGGATCGGACATCGATCTCGCCGTGTTCTCGGAAACCATGCCTGATAACAGGTTCACCATGCTCTGGAACGAGATCGACGCATTGCCGCTGGTGTTCAAGATCGACTGCCTCCATTGGAATCGTCTTTCCAATCCTGCACTCAAGGAAAAAATCGTCCGCGAAGGACAGACGTTCTATCCCTGATCGCCCTGCCCCTTCATCAACAACGTCCCGCAAGCCACACTCGCCGGGGATGCATTAAACGACGTTCGCGGGCGAGGCAGCCGCAATGCGCCCCAGCCGGCGCATCGCCTCATCCACTTCATCGGAACACGGCAAGCCGCAGCTGATCCGCAGGAAATGCTCGAAGCGGCCGGAATTCGAGAACATCGTCCCCGGCGCAAACAGGATGCCCTCACGCAGCGCGGCGTCGAACAGATCCCTTGAATTGCACGCCTGCGGCAACTCGATCCATAGCGTGATGCCGCCTTGCGGCATGGTAAGGCGCGTGCCCAGAGGGAAATAGCTTGCGACCGCTTCCGCCATGCGTTCCCGTTGCACGCGCAAGGCCGCGCGCAGGCGCCGCAAGTGGCGATCGTAATCGGCCGATGCAATGAATTCCGCCGCCGCGATCTGCGACCATTCCTCGTTGTCGCGGGTCTGCGCATACTTGAGCATCGCCACCCGCGCGTGCCATTTTCCCGCCGCCATCCAGCCCAGCCGCATCCCCGGCGCAAGAATCTTGTGCAGCGAGGCGCAATGGATGACGTTGCCGCTGCGATCCCAGGCCTTCAAGGCAGTGAGCGGCGCATCGACGTCGGCCAGTTCGCTGTAGGTGTCATCCTCGATCAGGGCAATGGCGTGCTGCTCGCACAGCCGCACCAGGCGCTGCTTGTGCGCATCCGGCATGACGCTCCCAAGCGGATTTTGCAGATGCGGTACAACGACCAGGGCCTTGATGTCGGGATAGGTGCGCAGGGCCAGTTCCAGCGCTTCCAGCGACATGCCGGTGCTGGCGCTGGTCGGGATTTCCAGTGCGCGCAGGCCGAGGCTCTCCAGGATCTGCAGCAGGCCGTAGAAGGTCGGCGATTCGACCGCCACCGTATCCCCGGGCTGCGCGACTGCGCGCAAGGCGAGGTTGAGCGCTTCGATGCAGCCATGCGTCACGATCAGCTCGTCGGGATTGAGCACGACGCCGTTCTCCAGCGCACGCCGCGCCAGCACGGAACGAAACTGCCCGTTGCCTCCCGGCGGCGTTCCGCGCACCAGCACTTCGGGATCGCTTCGCAAGGCGCGGATCGCGGCGTTTTTCAGCTCCTCGGACGGATAGAGTTCGGGCGCGGCGCGCGCGCCGGACAGATTGACCTTCGGCGGATAGAGCCGTCCCTTGGCGATGAATTCCGACACCCGTGAGTGGATGCCGACATACTGCGCCGGGTCGAGCGGCCGCCCGACATCCGGCTCGGCCAGTGGCGGAATGGCGATGCGCCGCGGCTGCCGCACGAAATAGCCGGAGCGCGGCCGCGCCTCGATCCAGCCATCACGCTCCAGCTGGCGGCAGGTCTGCAAGGCCGTGGACAGGCTGACATCGTGCAGGCGCATCATGGCCCGCACCGAGGGCAGGCGCGCGCCCTGCATCAGGGTGCCTGCCTTGATCGCGCCGAGATAATGCTCGGCCAGCTGCCGGTAGAGAGGTTGCGCGTCCATATCGCATGATCGCCCGTTCGCGTTGCCCGCAACAGATATAGATTGCAGAAAACTGAACGATAACAGATGCGCCCTGCGCAGCCTGTTTCGCTGCAGATACCCGTCACCTGTGCCTGTTTTGCAAGGCGACGCGCCCCTACGATCAAGCCACGGTCAAGACTTGCAAGGAGCAGCAGATGAACGAGGAGATACCGGTAACGACAAGGCTGGCGGCGGGACAGGCATTGCACATGTTCGCGCCTGCGGGCACGATGCTCGTCGCGGCGCAGGGCGGCATTCGAATTCTCCGTGCAGCGCACTGGCCGGCCGGACATCCCGTGCCGCAAGAGATTGCATTACGGGAAGGTGAGGCACACCGCGTGCGGGATGCCGGATGGATCAGCGTTTCTGCCAACGTTCCGGCCGAGGTGGCTTGCCTCCCTCCCGAACCCCAGCCCGCCTCGCTACCCGGCCTGCTGCGCGCAGTGCGCTCCTGGCTCGCCGCCAGGCGGGCATTCCTGGCGGATGCGAACGAGCGGCATTGAGGCATCCCCACGCCGCCGCGATAAAGATTTATGATGGCGGGCATGTTCCGGCATCCCTCCGAATTCGTCACTTTCAAGGCCACGCCGCACCTGCCCGGCGTGGAGATGTATTCGGCACACCTTGTCGATCATGCATTCGCGCCGCACGTGCACGACGGCTATTCGCTGGGCGCCATCGAAGCCGGCGTCGAGCGCTTTCGCTACCAGGGTGCGGATCATCTCGCGCCCGCCGGCACGCTGGTGTTGCTCAATCCCGACGAACTGCACACCGGGCAGGCTGAGGTGGACGCCGGATGGACTTACCAGATGCTGTACATCGAGCCGGAAACCTTGCGCGCGATGACCGGCAGCGACGCCTTCTTTCCCGACGCGGCGACGCATGACGCGGCACTGGCGACCGCCTTTCGCAAGACCTTCCGGCGCATGTGGAGCGCGTCCGACGACCTTGCATTTGTCTCGGATTTCACGCAACTGGTCGATGCCATCGTGACGCGCTACGGCAGGAATGCAAAGGCCCTGCGCTCTCCGGCGGCGCGCGAAACACGTGGCACGGCGGGCATGCGCCGCGTGCTGGATTGCATCGAAGCGCGCCTGGACGAAACGCTGAACGTGGAAACGCTGGCGGCCGAAGCCGACCTGTCCGTGTTCCATTTCGTGCGGACTTTTTCCGCGACATTTCATGTCACGCCGCACCAATACCTGCAGGCGCGCCGCGCGGCGCGGGCGAAATCGCTGCTCGCGCAACGCGCCAGCCCGTCCGATGCGGCCGCAGCGGCAGGCCTGACCGATCAGAGCCATCTGAACCGCTGGTTCAAGCGCACCTACGGCGTGACGCCGGCGCAGTACCAACAGCAAATCGGTACAAGACCGAAGCCCGGAACGCGCCGATAATTGCCCGGAGTCTGCATGGCAGAAAACTCCTGGCACCATGCAGAGATGCATGGACTTTCATTCGTTTTCGGTATTGGCATCATGTTCATTGGTTTATCGTGCGCGCTCGGCGCCGGCCTGCTGTGGGGGCTGGTATTCGTCGCGCCGCTCATGCTCGGCGATTATCCCGGGCTGGTCCTGTCGTTCGGTCGCTATATCGGCTTCGGCCTGATCGCGCTGATTCCCGCATTCGTCGACCGTCGCCGCATCGCCGCTCTCTCGAAGGCGGACTGGATCGCCGCGCTCAAGCTCGCGCTGGTCGGCAACATCCTGTATTACGCCGCACTCGCGACCGGCATCCAGCTGGCCGACGCGCCGCTGCCGACGATGATGATCGGCACACTACCCGTAGTCATTTCGATCTGCTCCAACTGGGCGCCCGGGCATCCATCCGAAGCGGTCGCCTGGCGCCGCCTCGTTCCATCTCTCGTGATCATCTTCGCCGGCCTGATGCTGGTGAATGCGAGCGAGCTGGCGCATCTCGACAGCAGGCGATCCACGTCGGAATATGCGCTTGGCTGCTTCATCACGCTGGGCGCGCTGGCGGCCTGGACCTGGTATCCGATCATGAATGCGCGGCACATGAAGCGGAACCCGCACATTGCCTCCTCCACCTGGGCCACCGTGCAAGGCCTGGCGACGCTGCCGCTGGCGCTGATCGGCTTCATCGCTTACGGCGCGTATGCAAGCCTGCGGCCGGACGTATATGACTTTCCGCTCGGGCCGAGGCCGCGACAGTTCATCGCCCTGATGCTCATCATCGGATTGTGCTGCTCCTGGCTCGGCACCATGCTGTGGAACAAGGCCAGCCAGCGGCTCCCGACTTCGCTCGCCGGCCAGCTGATCGTGTTCGAAACCCTGTCCGCGCTGCTGTATGCCTTCATCTGGCGCGGTGCGCTGCCGTCCCCGCTGGTGATCGCCGGCATCGTGCTGCTCTGCATTGGGGTCACGCTCGGCCTCCGCGCGTTCCACAAGGGGCCGGTGGCGGGTCCGGACACGCATTCCGGAGCGCCCTCGGGCGCGGAGTGAATTCGCCGGACGCGATGGGGATGCACCTGTTACCATTTCGTCCATGAACAAATCTTCGACTCTCCCCATCCGCGCCGCGGCCTGCCTCGCCTGCGCCGTCCTGCTTTCCGCCTGCAGTCCGAAACTGGACTGGCGGGAGACGCGCGGCGGCAATGCGCCGTTCGTCGTCCTTCTGCCGGCCAAGCCGGCCTCCTATACGCGCCCGGTCAATCTCGACGGACTGCAGGTATCGATGACCATGACGGCGGCGGAGGTCGACAAGGTGATGTACGCGGTGGGCACGGCGGAACTGCCCGATGCATCGCAGGCGCCCAGGGCGCTGGATGCGATGAAAACGGCGCTGGTAAAGAACATCGGCGGCACCGTCAGGCAGGAAAAGCATTCGCCGCCGGGTGCCGTGCCGATGACGGCCGACGTCGAAGCCGGCGGCACGGATTCGCGCCTCCTGATGGCGCGCTTCCTCGCCCAGGACAAACGCATCTACCAGGTCGTAATGCTCGGCAAGGAAGACAAGGTGTCGCGCGAGGCGGCCGATACCTTCTTCAGCTCGTTCAAGCTGAACTGAGATGGGGACGCTGCGCATCACGCTCGCGATCCGCGTCTTTCTCAGTTTCGCCTCCGGTTACTTTCTCTCGTACGCGTTCCGCTCGGTCAATGCGGTAATCGCGCCGGCCCTGCTCGACGAGATCCGCCTGACGAATGCCGATCTCGGCTTGCTGTCGTCCGCGTATTTCATCAGCTTCGCCTGCATGCAGTTGCCGCTCGGGATCTGGCTCGACAAGTACGGCTCGCGCCGCACCGAATCCGCCCTCCTGCTGTTCGCCGCCGCCGGCGCCGCGATCTTTGCCTGCAGTTCTTCGCTGCCCGGCCTCTGGATCGGCCGCGCCCTGATCGGTGCCGGCGTGTCCGCCTGCCTGATGGCGCCGATCAAGGCCTACCGGCAATGGTTTGCACCCGAGCGGCAAAGCCAGCTGGCAAGCTGGATGCTGGTCGCCGGCACATCCGGCGCGCTTGCGGCCACCGTGCCGGTCAATGCCGCGCTGCCATTGATCGGCTGGCGCGGCGTGTTCCGGATCATGAGCGTGATGATCCTCGCCTCCGCGGCTGCCATCTTTTTTCTGCTGAAAAAGATGGAAACGGCGCATCCCCCGTCCGCACCCCATGCGGCATCCACCGGAGGTTATGCGCAGGTGTTCGGCAGTCCCTTCTTCCACCGCATGGCGCTGCTCGGCACGGTCAACCACGGCAGCTTCGTCGCGCTGCAAACCCTGTGGGCCGGCCCCTGGATGATCACCGTGCTCGGCATGGACAAGGCACACACCGCGCGCATCTTGTTCATGTTTAATCTTTCCCTGCTGCTCGCCTACCTGGTCATGTCGTGGTGGGCGCCGCGCCACGTTGCGCGACATGGGCAAGTTGCCGCGCGCGGCGTCCCGGTGATGCGCGTGATCGCCGTCGGCCTCAGCGGCGCGATCCTCGCCCAGGCCGGCATGCTCATGACCTCCGCCTCCTGGTCCTGGGTCTTCTGGATCATGATGGCGGTCTGCATCACCGTCGCCACGCTGGTGCAGACCGAGGTGAGCCTGTCTTTCCCGGTCGCATTGACCGGCCGCGCCAACACGGCCTACAACCTGCTGCTCTTCGTCGGCGCCTTCGTCGTGCAATGGGGCGTGGGATTGCTGATCGACCTGTTCAAGTCGCACGGCGCATCGCCCGCGGATGCCATGCGCCTGGCCTTCGCGCTCTGTGTCGCATGCCAGGCACTGTCACTTGCCATCTTTTTGATGAAACGCACGACGCCGAACGCGGTCTGATTTGGCGTGTAGCAAATTCCCAAACTCATGCTATGGTTTATTCATGGGATTGGAAGATTGGAGGACAAGTTGGTTACATTCAAATCAAAATCCGCGGCCGAGGTCATGATGTACGAGGAGCACGCCAGGCGCATCCTCGACCTCCTGGGCAAGGACGTGAAGATGGGCATCCTGACACCCGCCGAGTTGCCGCAGGCTGTCGCCAATCTGGAAGCGGAAATCGCGGAAAGCCGGCGTCATCCTGTCTCGGAAGAAGTGCATCGCGACGTGCTGGCGCATCACGGCGATGACTGGGACGACCACGATCATGAGCCGGTCGAGTATGTCAGCTTTGCAACGCGTGCCTATCCATTGCTGGAGATGATGCGCGCCGCGAAGAAGGAGGGGCACGACGTGATGTGGGGTATCTGATCATACCGTTGCCGTTCGGCGCTGCGGCGTGAAAGGATGCGCTCCGGCGCGACGCGAAGACTGCCCTCGGCAGCTTCGGGCGGCAATGGCATGCGCATGCCGCTTGTTGAACGATAGCGAGGGACTTCGCCGAAAAAACCCTGCACTGCGGCTACAATCTCGTTTTTGTCCTCCCTCGCACCGCTTGCCGGTGCGCAATGCACATGGAAATTTTCGGTATTTCGAATTTCGGCCTGTTTTTCGCCGCCGTCCTGCTGCTGAACGCCACGCCCGGACCGGATACGGCCTATATCGTCGGCAGGAGCGTGGCCCAGGGCCGTGCCGCCGGCCTGATGTCGGCCATGGGAATTTCCGCCGGCTGCTGCGTTCACGCCATCGCGTCGGCGGTCGGCCTGAGCGCGATCCTCGCCGCGTCGGCGACCGCCTTCCTGTTCATCAAGCTGGCCGGCGGGGCCTACCTGGTCTACCTCGGCATCCGCATGGCGCTCGCCAGGCCGGGACACGCACAGGAGAACCCGGCGACGCGCGATGTTCGTTCGCGCCGGACGATCTTCTGGCAGGCGATGGTGACCAACGTGCTGAATCCGAAGGTCATCCTCTTCTTCCTCGCCTTCATTCCGCAGTTCGTGCGCGCCGATGCAGGGCAGAAAACCACCGCATTCCTGTTTCTTGGCGTGGTGTTCGCCCTGATCAGCATGTGCTGGAACAGCGGTACGGCCATGCTCGCCGGCACGCTGGCACGCCATGCAGGGCGCAGCCCGCGCGTCCGTCTCTGGCTGGAACGCACGGTCGGCGGTGCCTTCGTTGCGCTCGGCGCCAAGCTCGCCCTCAGCAGAAACTAATCCGTCAATCTCAAGGACTGCGCAGGCCCGGCCGCGCAGGCTCATGTGTCGAAACCACGCTTAAAACCCGACTCCCTTGCGTTCAGCCTGCTCGGCGCGGCGCGCGCCGTTGCGCAGGTCAAGTCCGGCATGGCCCTGCCGCAAGCCCTGGCTGCCGTCTTTGCGCAAACGAGCGCGTCGCCCCAGGCGCGCGGCGCGATGCAGGACATCGCCTATCGCACGATGCGCCGGCTCGGGCGCGCCGAAGCCCTGCTGGCCCTGCTGGCCAACAAGGCGCCCTCTCCGGCCGAACTGCATGGATTGCTGTGCTGCGCACTGGCGCTGGTGTCCGATGACGGACCGGCAGGCGCCGATGCGCCGTATGAAGACTTCACCGTAGTCGACCAGGCCGTCACCGCCTGCGCGGCCGAGCCCGCCATGGCGCATGCCAAGGGCATGGTCAATGCCGTATTGCGCCGCTTCCTGCGCGAGCGCGACGCGCTGTTGCAGCAGGCGCTGATGCGTGATGAGGCACGCTGGAACTATCCCCGCTGGTGGATCGACGCCGTGAAGAAATCCTATCCCGGCGATTGGGAAGCGATCCTGCGGGCGGGGAATGCCAATCCGCCGCTCACCTTGCGCATCAATGTCCGCAAGACCACGTTGGACGCCTACCTGCGAACCCTGGCGGACAAGGACATCGCCGCCAGCCGGATCGGGCCGTACGCGGTTCGCCTGGAGCGGCCGCTGCCGGTCTCGCAGATCCCCGGATTCGAACAGGGACTGGTGTCGGTGCAGGATGCCGCCGCCCAGATGGCCGCGCCCCTGCTCGACCTGCAGGATGGCATGCGCGTGCTGGATGCCTGCGCTGCGCCGGGCGGCAAGACCGGGCACATCCTCGAAAGCGCGGAAGTGGATCTGCTGGCGCTAGACAGCGATACAACGCGGCTCGCGCGCATCGGAGAAAACCTGCGGCGCCTGCAACTGAATGCAGCGCTTGCAACCGGCGATGCGGCCGGCAGGGACTGGTGGGACGGGCGGCCGTTCGATCGCATCCTGGCCGACGTGCCCTGCACCGCGTCCGGCATCATGCGGCGCCATCCGGACATTCGCTGGCTGCGTCGCAAGGACGACGCAGCGCGCCTTGCAACAGTTTCATCAAGAATTCTCGACAATCTTTGGCAGATGCTCCGACCCGATGGTAAATTGCTATTTGTTACCTGTTCGCTATGGCCGCAGGAGTCGGAGATGCAGGCCGCCGCTTTCGCTTCGCGTCACCAGGCGATCCGCCTGTCCGCGCCGGGCCAGCTGCTGCCAACCGTGAATGCCGGGCAAGATCATGACGGCTTGTTCTACGCGCTATTCCAAAAAGCGCCTGTCTGATAGTATCTTTGCCGGAAACGGCATGCTGGAAAGGCGCATGAAGACAATCATTTGCTCGTGTTTTCGTTCTCATAACACCAGGAACCGGCAGCGGGACGCGGCGGCCGGAGACCGCCGGTTTCAAGTCAAGAATTCCTGATCGGACATAGTGATAGCCTTCGCCATCGATCCCCGCCGACTACGAGTGAGTGACCGAATCCCGCCCCTCTTTGCCGGCTGGCTTGCCGGCTTCATGTTGGCCGCGCTGCTTCTTGTTTCCGCATTGATGCCCGCCACCGCGCATGCTGAAGGGGTCGAAATCACGTCGGCCAGCGTGGAAAGTTCAGACGAGGGCTACAGGCTGGCCGTCAGTTTCGCGTTCGACCTCACGCGCGGCCTGGAGGACGCCGTTACCCGCGGCATCCCGCTGTACTTCACCACCGAGGTTCAGCTCACGCGGCCGCGCTGGTACTGGTTCGACGAAAAGGCGGTCAGCGCCGCGCAAACCATCCGCATCTCCTATAACGTATTGACGCATCAGTATCATGCCGCGATCAGCGGCGGCCTGCAGCAAAGCTTCGGCTCGCTCGACGATGCCCTGTCGCTGGTGCGCCGTCCGCCGCGCTGGGTGATTGCGGACAAGGGCGCGCTCAAGGTCGGCGCGACCTATAACGTGGCGGTCCGCATGGGACTGGACGTGACGCGCCTGCCCAAGCCCTTCCAGGTGCATGCCTTGAACAGCTCCGACTGGCGCTTCACGTCCGACTGGAAACACTTCACTTACAAGGCCGAATAGTCGTGCAGCGTTTCTTGCGTTACTTCCTGGTTGTCGGGGGCGCAGTCGTCAGCATCCTGCTGTTCCTGCTCGCCTCGGCGTCCGAGAACTCGGCCTTCTTCGACCGGCACTATCCCGAACTGCTGGTGCTCAACGGGCTGATCGCGGTCGCGCTGCTTGGCCTGGTGATCCTGCTGCTGACACGCTTGTACCGCGGCTACAAGCGGCGCGAGTTCGGCTCACGTCTGATGGCGCGGCTGGTGCTGCTGTTCGCGCTCGTCGGCATCCTCCCGGGCACGGTGATCTACACGGTATCCGTGCAGTTCGTGTCGCGTTCGATCGAATCCTGGTTCGATGTCCACGTCGAATCCGCGCTGGAAGCGGGCCTGACCCTCGGCCGCACGGCGCTCGATGCGTCGCTTGCAGACCTCGCCGCGAAAGGGCGCAGCGTGGCGCTGGAGCTGTCGGAGCTGTCCGACTCGGCGCAGGTCACGCTGCTGTCGCGCCTGCGCGAACAGAGCCAGATGCAGGAAGCAACTATCGTGACGGCCAACGGTCAAATCGTGGCCACCGTGGGCGGCCGCATCGGCGCCCTGATGCCCGACCTGCCCAGCCCTGCAATGCTGCGGCAGGCGCGCATGACGCGCGGCTATTCCGCGATCGAAGGAGGTTTCGATTTTCACGACAATGGCGGCAAGGACAATGTTGCGTCCGCGACGGAGGCGGCAGCCAAGGCGGCGGACCTGCGGCTGCGCGTCGTCATTGCCATCCCGGCATCCAACAACGGCCTGTCGCTGCAAAGCGAGTCGCGTTTCCTGCAATTGCTGCAGCCGGTGCCCGAGCACCTGGCGACCAATGCCGAAGCGCTGCGCGCCGCCTATAGCGAATATCAGGAGCGCTCGCTGGCACGTACCGGCCTGCGCAAGATCTACATCGTGACGCTGACGCTCACCCTGCTGCTGGCCATCTTCGGCGCCATCGCCGCCGCCTTTCTGATCGCCGGCGACCTTGCGCAGCCCTTGCTGCTGCTGGCCGAAGGCACGAAGGCGGTGGCCGAGGGCAATCTGTCGCCCCGCCCCATCGTTGCCACCTCCGACGAGCTGGGCACGCTGACGCAGTCGTTCAACACCATGACGCGCCAGTTGTCGGAAGCGCGCGCCTCGGTGGAGCGCAACCGCACGGCGCTGGAGAACGCCAAGGCTTACCTCGAGTCGGTACTCGCCAACATGTCGGCGGGCGTGATGGTGCTCGACGGCCAGTTCAGGCTGGTCACCTGCAACGAATCGGTCGAGCGCATCCTGCATCATGATTTCGATCCGCATATCGGCAAGCCGCTCAATGCCATCGACGGCCTGGAGCCGCTGGCGAACGCGATCACCAAGGCATTCTCCGAGCAGAGCGCGCAGTCGGCGGGCGGCGGCGCCGGCGAGTTGCACTGGCAAAAGCAGATCGAAGTGCCGCGCCGCAGCCCCGAAGCGGAAGGCGACAGCGACATCACGCTGCTGGCGCGCGGCTCCTATCTGCCGGTGGCCGGCGGCGTCGGCCATATCGTGGTGTTCGACGACATCTCGGACGTGATCTCGGCGCAGCGTTCGATCGCCTGGGGCGAAGTGGCGCGCCGCCTGGCGCATGAAATCAAGAATCCGCTCACGCCCATCCAGCTGTCCGCCGAACGCCTGCAGATGAAGCTGGAGCCGAAACTTGCGGGGCAGGACGCGACAATGCTCACCAAGGGGACCACCACCATCGTCAACCAGGTCGCGGCGATGAAGCGCATGGTGGACGACTTCCGCGACTATGCGAAGACGCCGCCGGCCGTGCTGTCGCCGCTGAACCTGAACGATCTGATCGAGGAAATCCTGCACCTCTATGTCGGCGGCGACGAACGCGCTATCATTCACGCGTCGCTGGCGCCCGACCTGCCGCAGGTCATGGGCGATGCGACCCAGTTGCGGCAAGTGGTCCACAACCTCTTGCAGAATGCGCAAGACGCGGTAGCCGATCGCCCACAAAGCACCGACAAGCCGCACATCGCCGTCGTGACCGAAACCATCCACTATCAGGATTCCGACGGCGAAGGGCGTACCGCCGTGCGCCTGTCGATCACGGATAACGGCCCCGGGTTTTCCTCGAAAATCCTGGCGCGCGCCTTCGAGCCGTACGTCACATCGAAGTCGCGCGGGACCGGCCTTGGGCTTGCCATGGTGAAAAAGATCATCGACGAACACGGTGGGCGCATCGACATCAAGAACCGGACCAGCGGAACTGGCGCAAAGGTCTCCATTTTGCTGTTAAAGTTAGCGCCGGACCGGACATGATGCATGGAAAGCGATGCGCCTGGACGCATGGTTCTTTCCGTCATCGACGAATGGCAGCATGAAACAAATCGTGACAACTCTCTTGCACCATCTTCAGTGCGGGCAAGACAAAATACGCGACAACGGAAGTAAATAAGGTAAGCATATGGCAAACATTCTGGTAGTCGATGACGAAATGGGTATCCGGGAATTGCTCTCGGAAATCCTCGGCGATGAAGGCCATGCCGTGACTACGGCGGAAAATGCCCAGCAGGCGCGCGAGATGCGCGCGCAGGACGCGCCGGACCTGGTCCTGCTCGACATCTGGATGCCGGACACCGACGGCGTCACCCTGCTCAAGGAGTGGCAGCGCGACGGCTTGCTCACCATGCCGGTCATCATGATGTCCGGACATGCCACCATCGACACCGCCGTGGAAGCCACGCGCATCGGCGCAATGAATTTCCTCGAAAAGCCGATTGCCCTGCAAAAGCTGCTCAAGGCGGTCCAGCAAGGTTTATCCCGCGGGCAAGATGCAATCAGGCCCACGCCGCTGTACCAGGCGCGCCCCGCGACTGCGGCACCTCAGGCGCCCGAGCACACGCACGCCGCACCTGCACCGTCCTATGCAGCGACGAGCGCGCCGGCTGGCATTGCCGTCGCGACGGCAACGGCCGCGGCACCGGCGATGCCTTCCGACTCGCACCTGTTCGGCCTGTCGTTCGACCTGCCGCTGCGCGAAGCGCGCGACGCCTTCGAACGCGCCTACTTTGAGCACCACCTGATCCGCGAAGGCGGCAGCATGACGCGCGTGGCCGAGAAAACCGGTCTGGAGCGCACCCACCTGTACCGCAAGCTGAAGCAGCTGGGGGTGGAGCCGGGCAAGCTGTCGAAAAAAGGTTGACGCTAGTCACCCTCGTCACCGGCGCGGACGCCGCGATGCGCGAGGCGGCGATTGCCGCCTTGATCGAGCCCGGCATCCGTACCGCGCTGATCCTTGAAGGTTTGCCGAATGGCAAATCCTCTCTCGACGACATATCGCACGACCCATCCCTGCAGATTGCGCGCATTGCGCCCGGCTGCCTCTGCTGTACCGGCAACCTGACCATGCGCGTGACGCTCAATCGCATGCTGCGCCGCCCTCCCGAACGGCTGTATATCGGATTGGCAACGCCCGAACACCTGGAGCGCATCCGCGACTTCCTGACACACGCACCCTATGACACATTGCTGCAGCTCACTAAAGAGTTGCACGCATGATGCCGTGGCTCCTCGTACAAACCCACCGCTCCCTTATTGCCGCGCCGGCGACTTGAAATGGCGGCGGCTGGCCCCATTTTTGCATCCAAGGGTAATGCGTTACCTGCACATATTAGGTGGCACAAGGAGTGCAAAATGAACTTGATCTACAACAGCGAGCAGTACAGCGTGGTGGAGTTCGGGGCCGATGATGGCCGCGAGGCCTTGCGCTTTGGCGGATACGAGATCATGGACAAGTCCGGCAAGCGCGAAATTTTCATTGGCGGCACTCTCGCCAAGTCATTCCGCGAAGAAGTGGAAAACCTGATCGCAACCGAGCCGAGCGTCGAAGAAATCGATGATTTCCTCGGCAAGTACGACGCCCTGATGCGCCAGCCCGTTACCCTGCACTAGTGGCCCATCCCACCCCAATTTACGGTTTCTGCCGGACACTCAACGGCTATTGCTGCGTTGCCCATCCTCGCGATAGCAACACTATCGCTCCGGTGGGCGCCTTGCACTCGCCGTCGACTGCCTCGGCATAAACCGCAAATCGAGGTGGGATGGACCACTAGCCGTTTTTTACAAACCCCGCCACAGAATACACGTTCCGCATTCTGTGGCCACTCGACCTCGACTGAACGCTTCCGACGCTGCGCCATCATGCCTCGCTGTGGCATGATGGCAAGCATTTCAACCGACTCTCGTTCCGACACGATGGCATGGCCGGATGCAGCCGACCATGCCGACGCATCGCCGTCATGCGTACGCGGAATGGCAATCATCGAGGTCTCCGATGGATCAATTCAGCGCCCTGAAGGCGTTTTGCCGCGTTGTTGAAGCCGGCGGTTTTTCCGCTGCGGCCGCGCAGCTCAACATTTCGCACACCGTCATGTCGAGACAGGTGCAGCAGCTGGAATCCCTGCTTGGCGCGCAGCTACTGAACCGCACCACGCGCAAGCTGGCGCTGACCGAGGCCGGGACCGCCTACTACGAGCGGGCGCGGCGCATCCTCGACGATTTGCATGAGGCCGACCTGGCGGTCACGCAGCATCACGCTGCGCCGCGCGGTATCCTGCGCATCAATGCGCCCATGGCCTTCGGCACGCTGGACATGGCGTCATGGCTACCGCGCTTCATGGCGCGCTATCCGGAACTCAGGATCGATCTGGTCTGCAACGACCGTTTCGTCGACCTGATCGAAGAAGGTTTCGACGTCGCCGTGCGGCTCGCGCGCGACATGCCGGACTCGACGCTGATGGCGAAGAAGCTGGCGACCACCCGCACCCTGCTGGTTGCCGCGCCAGCCTACCTGGAGCGGCATGGCGCTCCTCGCACGCCCGACGATCTTGCCAATCACAACTGCATCACTTACTCGCTGGTGCCAAAGCCGAACGAATGGATGTTTGCATTGCCCGGCGGCGGCTACAAGACGGTACCGGTGCGCGGCTCGCTCCAGGCCAACACGGGCATCGCCCTGCGCGATGCAGCGCTGGCCGGTGTCGGCATCGCCACCACGGCCTCCTTCATCGTGCACGGCGACGTCGCGCGCGGCGACCTGGTGCCGGTGCTGCCCGATTACCCGCTCCAGGCGCGCGACGTGTTCGCGGTCTATCCGCACAACCGCCATCTCTCGCCCAAGGTGCGCGCCTTCATCGATTTCGCGGCGGAGGTGTATCGTGCGCCTGCCTGGGCATAGAAAAAATCATGTACGCCAATTCCCGTCCCGTCAGCAGCGCACAAACGGCCGTCCATGTGCGCCTCGCTGAAGTCGTTGCCACGCACGCCGGCACCCGCTTCCTGAAACCGGTCATGCCCTACAATCGCGACGCATTCGAACGCAGCATGGCGGCATGGCAGCAGGCCGGAAAGCCGCCGCTCATCCTTGACGCCGGTTGCGGCGTCGGCATGTCGACGCGGCATCTCGCGACACAGTTTCCCGACCATTTCGTGATCGGCGTGGATCAGTCCGCACACCGGCTTTCCCGCAACACCGCCTGGCATGCGCCCCTGCCATCCAACTTCCAGTGCATGCGGGCCGACCTGGTCGATTACTGGCGTCTCATGCTGGAGGCCGGCGTGCATCCGGAACGGCATTACATTCTTTACCCCAATCCCTGGCCGAAGATCGGCCAGCTTGGCCGGCGCTGGCATGGGCACCCCGTGTTTCCCGCGATCGTGGCGCTTGGCGGCATCCTGGAATGCCGCAGCAACTGGCGCCTCTACGTGGAGGAATTTGCCGCTGCTCTTGCGCAACTGATCGGCCGGCAAGTGCCATGCGAAGAATATGCAGCCCACATCCCTGTGACGCCATTCGAACAGAAGTACATGGCGTCCGGACATGCTCTATGGCGCTGCAGGACAAACCTTGCCGCACACGTCGGACAAACTCCATCTTTGCCATAAAGAAAATCATTTTTCGCCTTTACAGATTGCGGCATCGAGCGTCCATGCGGCCTTCCGGCCGATTTCTGGTTGAAAGGCCTGTTTTCACGAGATTTCGCCGTAGAAATCGCGATTTGACAAAGCACAAACGCGGATTCGGTTGCTGTCAACTCCCCTATTTATGGCATTGTTGGGCCTTCTAAAAGGCGGTAACCTCGCCCAGTGATCAAGTCTTGACCGGACTCCCGTGTACGCGCAACGAGCCCTTCCGGCGATGGGACAAGGCAGCGGATACGCGTTGCGACAGTGACTGCCAATGCATTCGCCAGCACTTCCGGAAGCCCGGCACGTTTCGACAATAATGGCCGTGCATCAACAATAAAGGTATTGCGACATGCTTCGTGTCTCCGACTCCGCCCCGGTTCAACCTGTCCTGGTACTGCGCCTGAGCAATCGCAGCGGACAGTCAGCCACCTGCACCGACAACCTCAAGGCACATGGACTCAACCTGGTCGAATGCGTCACGCTGGAAGCCGCCCAGGACGCCGTGCAGAGCGGCTGCCGGGTTGGCCTGCTGATCGTGACACAGGAAGCCGAACTCGCGCAGATCGACAAGTACGAGCCCTTCGTGAGCAACAACCGGATTTCGTGGGTGGGGCTGGTGGCGCAGGAGCTGATCTCGATGCCGCGCATGCGCGAGTTCATCGGCGAGCACCTGTTCAATTTCATCACCATCCCCGCGGACCTCGACCACATCGTTCTGACATTGCGCCATGCATGGGGCATGGCGTTCATGCGCGACGAGCCGCACAGCGCGACGGCGACCCCGTTACCGGCCGCGAACGGCACGGATTTCACGATGGTCGGCCAGACGCCGCAAATGCAGCAGTTGTTCAATCAGCTCCAGAAAGTGGCACGCACCGATGCCTCCGTGCTGATCACCGGCCCTTCGGGCACCGGCAAGGAGATCGCCGCACTCTCGATCCATCGCCAGTCGGCGCGCAAGAGTGCGCCGTTCGTCGCCGTCAATTGCGGCGCGATCGCACCGCAGCTGTTCCAGTCCGAGTTGTTCGGCTATGAAAAAGGCGCCTTCACCGGCGCCAGCCAGCGCAAGATCGGCCGCCTCGAGGCCGCGCAGGGCGGCACGCTGTTCCTCGACGAGATCGGTGACATGCCGTTCGACATGCAGGTCAACCTCTTGCGCTTCCTGCAGGAAAAAACCATCGAGCGCGTGGGCGGCACCGAGACGCTGGAGATCGACGTGCGCGTCATCGCAGCCACGCACATCGACCTGGCCGAAGCGGTGAAGCAGGGACGCTTCCGCGAGGACCTGTATTACCGCATCAACGTCGTGTGCATCAGCATGCCGCCGCTGGCCGATCGCGGCCAGGATATCGAGGACATTGCGAAGCACTATTTCGCCAGGTTCGCCAGCATGCACAACCGCAGTCTGCGCGGATTCTCCAAGGCGGCAATGAATGCGCTGCTGAGTCACTCCTGGCCAGGCAATGTGCGTGAACTGGTCAACCGCGTCCAGCGCGCCACGGTGATGGCGGAAGGTCGCTTCATCCAGCCGGAAGACCTCGGCCTCGATCGCAGCAACGATCAGTCGCAACTGATGTCACTGGAAGATGCCCGTGCCGCGGCGGAACGCGTGATGATTCGGCGCGCGCTGTCCCAGTCGCGCAACCAGATATCGCGCGCTGCATCGCTGCTGGGTGTTTCGCGCGTCACCTTGTACCGCCTCATCGAAAAATACAATATCCGCCCCGACATGATGGCGACGGCGCGGCCTCCCTTCCTCGGGGGCGGCGTGCCGGATCTTGAAGCGCACAAGTGAGCAGGGTGCTCCGGGTTCGCTGATCGGAGGCGATCAGGGCCGTCGCTCATCGCGAATCGATCCTTTCCAGCGGCGCGCGGCCGTGCCGTCAGCCCGGCCGTTCGGTATCGTCAGGTGATGCCGCCGCCATGCTGCGCAGCACGTCGGCCAGGCGCCCGGCCGCCGGACTGGCCGCCCAAGGCCTTCCATGGATCAGGTAGAGCATCGATTTGTTGACGCGCTTGTCTTCAAGAGGAAGTCGAACCAGTGCGCCGTTGTCGATCTGGCGCTGGATGCGGTGCTGCGGCAGCCATGCGTAGCCGAGGCATTCGGAGATGGCGTCCAGCACGGAATCGATGCTGCTCATGAGCCAGCGCTGCTGCCCCGATCCACCGCGTTCGCGGCCCTGTGGATGTCCCATGCCGATCTGCGTCTGCCGGCCGAGGTCGGCGGAGGTGATGTCGCGGCCAAGGCGCAGCAATGGATGGGCGGGATGAGCCACCGGCAGATATTCGACTTCGATCAGCGGCTCGCCGAGAAAGCCGAGCGGAACACGTTCGGCGATGGCAAGGTCCACCATCGTATCCCGCAGCATGTCCTCCGAGTGGAGTGCTGCGACCTCGGTCAATCTGACCTGGGCGGCGCCGCGGCCCGCCTGCGCGAAGCTGTTTAATGCGCGCATGAGCAGCGTCGAGGGAAAATTGTGGTCCACTATCAGCCGCACGTCGCCGCCCCATCCCTGGCCGAGATTCCTGGCAAAGGTTTCGAGTTCGATGGCTTCCTTCAACACGTGCCGGGAGCGGTCGAGCAGTGCGTGCCCTTCGGCGGTGAGCGTCGCCTTGCGTCCTTCTGTTTTCAGCAGCGGCGTGCCGAGCTGTTCCTGCAGCTTGGCGACGGTATAGCTGATGGTGGACTGGCTGAGATGCAAAGCCTTGGCCGCCTCGGCGAATCCGCCGCAATCGATGACGGCATGGAATATGCGCCATTGCTTGAGGCTGACGTAGATGTTCTGGAGGTCATGCGCGCGCGAGCGATAGACTGCCCGTTCACCAGTCGTCCCGACTGCGGGGTCCGAGACATGTTTTCGTGGATGCGTCATCTTTCTTCCTTTACGTTCCGAGGCGGACTAGAGGCGACAGTCGCCGATGAAAAATATCCTCCGCAAAATGCCGCCAGTCCTGCGCAGATACGGTCCGACGACATGACGCGCAACAAAGCTGGCAAGCAAGTTGAAATTCATGCCTGGCGCATAGTGTCCCGATGTGTGAAGGCGGCACGCAAAGCCAACGGGCCGGCTAACCTTTGCATTGCATTGGCACGCTGCATCTCCCGATCGGCAGGCGCGAACTTCATGCAAAACCTACGCCTGTATCGCAAGTCGCTGATTTGTTGCCGTTTTCATCCCGAGACCGAGTTTCTTTGTCCGTAAATGTATCGCGCGCAGTGCGTTCTTCGTTCAACACCGGAAACTCCAGCGCAATGCATCAAACCGGCAATGACAGGCGCAGGCGGGGGTGCACGTGAGAACGCGGCTATCGCCCGCGCATCATGCCGTCGCACGGACGAGCGATTCAGGCTCGATGCATTGCATGCTGTTTGACTGTTGTCGAAATCTGTATCGTGGGGCGATGCAGAAAAAAAACAGGTGGCGGACGTCCATATCGGAGTATTTGCACAGCTTTCAGTTGAGGGGCAACGCGAGGCAAACGCATGGCGCGCCGACAGGAGAACGACACGTGGAAAGAAAAAACCCGCCACGCCTGCTGACGCAAGACATGGCGGGAACCGGAGAAGGATCGGCGAGAATTCGGTGCGTAAAAGCATCGCGTCCGCCGGCTTAAACACACCTGCGCTTTTGCATGGAATGATGCGGCGTCCGTTGCCTGAACCATTTGCAAATCATGTGCCAATTCTCTAATCGCCTGATTTGCCGGCCTTATCCCGCATTCGCGAAAATGCCTGCGCGTTTTCCGTCCCCGATTGTCCCGGCGGCGTATCACTCGGCCTCGGCATGCACCAGCAAGTGCCACGCGCCGCGCAGGCGACGCACCGGGCTGGATGGCTGATTGCGTCGCAGTGAAAAAGAATGAATAATGGCAGGCCGCTATTTCGCATTTCGAAACAATAAGGCCTGCCAGATGGATCGGTTGCAATCGATGCGCGTGTTTGCCAAGGTAGTCGAACAAGGCAGCTTCGCCGGCGCCGCCAAAGCGCTGGATATTTCCAACGCCGTCGTGACGCGTCATGTCGCAGATCTGGAAGAGCACCTCGGCACGCGTCTGCTCAACCGCACGACGCGCCGCCTGTCGCTCACTGAAACGGGACACGCCTACCTGGAGCGGGTCACACAGATCCTGCAGGAAATCGACGACGCCGAGGCGATCGCCTCCTCCCATGCCAAGAAGCCGAGCGGCACGCTGCGCATCTATTCGCTGCTCGGTTTCGGTCAGTTGCAACTGGCACAACTGCTGCCGGCCTATGCCGCGCAATATCCCGACGTGACGCTCGATGTCACTGTCTCCGACCGCACTGTCGACCTTGTCGAAGACAGGTTCGATGTCGGCTTTTTCGTGGACTTCCAGAAGTTCGATGCAAGCATGGTCGCGCGCCAGCTCGGCGTGTCGGAGATCCTGCTGTGCGCTTCGCCGCAATATGTAAAGACGCACGGTGCCCCGCGCACGCGCGAGGACATTTCGAAGCACGCCTGCCTGAATTTTTCCTTTGAACAGGTCCGGCACAGCTGGCCCGCCAAGGACGAGAACGGCGAAACGACCCAGATCCCGGTCAGCAACAAGGTGATTTCCAACAACGGCGACCTGTTGCGGCAATGCGCGCTCGCCGGCATGGGCATCGTGCTCCGTCCCTCGTTCGCGCTCGGGGACGACCTGGCGGCCGGCCGCCTGGTGCGCCTGCTGCCCGGCCATGAACTGGGCAGGCTGTCGGTGGTAATGGTGTATCCGAGCCGCCGGCTGCTCTCGGCGAAGGTCCGGACGTTCGTCGACTTCATCGCGAAACAGTACCCGCGTCCCGACAGCGACCCATGGCTTGAAAAGTGAGGACGCCCAAGCTCTCCCGGACCGGGAACGTGTTATGTTGATATCCCACGCAGCATTTTTCCCAAGCCCATGTGCCAGCTACTCGGAATGAATTGCAATGTCCCGACGGACATTGTGTTCAGCTTCACCGGCTTCGCCACGCGCGGCGGCCGCACCGATGAACATGTCGACGGTTGGGGCATCGCGTTCTTCGAAGGCGCGGGCGTGCGCCATTTCGTCGATTACGAAGCGGCAATCGCCTCCCCGGTCGCGGAGCTCATCAAGCGCTGGCCAATCAAGTCGAAGAACGTCATTGCGCATATCCGCAAGGCGACCCAGGGCCGCGTGGCGCTGGAGAACTGCCATCCCTTCGTGCGCGAGCTGTGGGGGCGCTATTGGGTATTCGCGCACAACGGCGACCTCAAGGACTTCGCTCCGTCGCTCACCGGCGCGTTCCGCCGTGTCGGCACGACCGACAGCGAGCTCGCCTTATGTTACCTGCTGCAGGAATTGCGCAGGCGCTTCGGCGACACGCCGCCGGCCTTGCCGGAACTGACCGCTGCGCTGCGGGAGCTAAGTGCCGCGATTGCCTCCCGGGGAACCTTCAACATGATGCTGTCTGACGGCACGGCCCTGTTTGCGCATTGCTCGACGCAACTGCACTACATCGTGCGGCAACATCCCTTTTCCACTGCCAAGCTGTCGGATGAAGACCTGGCGGTCGATTTCTCGACAGTCACCACGCCCGACGATCGCGTTGCGGTCATCGTGACCAGTCCGCTGACCAGCAACGAATGCTGGATTCCGTTCGCACCCGGCGAGCTGAAAGTCTTCGTCGACGGCGCAGCCTTGCCGCTCTGAACAGCGTCCCCTTGCCCGCTGTGAAGCCGGGGCGGTATTGCGCGCTTTGCACTGCACCATCGAAAGTTGCACAAAGGAAATAAAAGTGCGCTAAAGTGAAAACGACGCCATGCCGGCCCCGCCTTTGCCAAGTGCGCACAGGCCGTATGCGTTGCAGTTCAAGGCGCGGAAAATAGCGTGATCCGTGAAGCGCGGCCCACCGTGACCTTGACTGCGACCCATACGACCTGTACGCATTTATCGTCTTATGGCCGACGCGGCGCAATACGAACAACAAGGTGAGACTCACAAAGGCGAAGACATGTCTGTGATGACATCCACTTCCATGCCGGACGCCGGTTCGGCGCGCCCGCTCCGCGTGCGGGAATTCTTCCTTGCGCGTCAGCCCATTCTTGACCGCAGGCAGGCGCTGGTGGCATACGAACTCCTGTTCCGCAATGCCGCGGTCGGGCCCGCCAACGTCACCAGCGACCTGTCGGCGACGGCCTCCGTCATCGCACATGCGTCGCAGCTCGGCATGGAGAAAGTGATCGGCGATTCGCTCGGTTATGTCAATGTCGATGCCGCCGTGCTGATGAGCGATATCTTCCAGTTCCTGCCTCGGGAAAAAGTGGTGCTGGAAATCGTCGAGACCATGAAGGTCACGCCGGAGATCCTCGCGCGCATCGAACAATTGGTGAACGAAGGGTTCCGCTTCGCGCTGGACGATGTGATTACCGACAGCGATGACGTGCAGATGCTGCTGCCGTTGGTGGAAATCATCAAGTTCGATTTGCGCGACATGCCGCTGTCGGCGCTGCTCAAGCTCACGCCGCGCTTCAGGATGGCGAACAAGAAACTGCTGGCCGAAAAGGTCGAGAACCAGGAACAGTTCAAGACCTGTCTCGAGCTCGGTTTCGATTACTTCCAGGGCTATTACTTTGCCAAGCCGGTGATCCTGAGCGGCAAGAAGCTGTCGCCGTCGCAGCTGTCCATCATGCAGCTGATGACGCTGATTACCTCGGATGCCGATACGGTCGAGGTCGAACGCGCGATCAAGATGGACGTATCGCTCTGCTTCAACCTGCTGCGACTGGTGAACACGCCTGCAGTCGGCGCGCGGCGCCGCATCGATTCGATCGGCCAGGCGCTGCTGCTGCTCGGCCGCAGCCAGCTGCAGCGCTGGCTGCAGATCATGCTGTATGCAGAGCCGTGCAAGAAAGGCCAGGCGATGACGCCGCTGCTGACCCTGGCGGCGACGCGCGGCAAGCTGCTCGAACTGATCGCGCAGCGCTATGCGCCCGACCAGCGCGGCATCGCCGATACCGCATTCACGGTCGGGATCATGTCGCTGATGGACACCCTGTTCAGCATTCCGATGTCCGAGATCCTGGAGCAGGTCTCGGTGGTCGAGGCCGTGAGCGACGCCCTGCTGCATCGCAAAGGGGAATTCGGCGAGATGCTGCAACTGGTCGAACACGTGGAGCGCATCGAAGAGGAAGGCGAGCTGATCGGCGACCTCGTGACGCGCTTCCGCCTGTCCAGCGACGACCTGTACAACCTGCAGGTCGTCGCCTTCGAATGGAGCGACAACGTCGCCCGCTGCACGCATTAATCCTCAAAACGGCGATTGGTCCACGAAAGACACTCGGCGTGCCCCACGAAAAACACCAATGCAATCAAGATCTGGTCACCGCCAATCACCCATCGGATGACGACGTTCAGCTCGACATCTCCTTGAATATTTTCGTGCCTTTCTTGGACAACTGCTTTTTTCAGGTTAATTACAGATTGGGTGCCAGCCAGCGCTCGATGTCTTCCTTGCTCACGCCACGGCGCGCTGCCATGTCGTTCACCTGGTCCTCGCCGATCTTGCCGACGCTGAAGTACTTCGACTGCGGATGCGCGAGGTAGAAGCCCGACACCGAAGCGCCCGGATACATCGCGAACGATTCGGTCACCTGCATGCCGATCTCGTCGCATTGCAACAGCTTGAACATCTCGCCCTTCACCGTATGCTCGGGGCACGCCGGATAGCCCGGCGCCGGGCGGATACCGGCGTACGCTTCCTTGATCAACTCGTCATTGCTGAGTTTTTCCTCCGACGCGTAACCCCAGAAGTCCTTGCGCACGCGCTCGTGCAGATGTTCCGCAAAGGCCTCGGCCAGGCGATCGGCGAGCGACTTCAGCATGATGCTGCTGTAGTCGTCATGCTCGCTCTCGAAACGTTTCTCATGCTTTTCGATGCCGATGCCCGCAGTAACGGCGAACAGGCCGATGTAGTCGGCAATGCCGGATGACTTCGGTGCGATGAAATCGGCGAGGCACTGGTTCGGCCGCGCCACGCCGTCGATCACCGGCTTCACCGTCTGCTGGCGCGCGCCGTAGTAGGTAAACGCGACCTTCGTGCGCGTCTCGTCGGTATAGATTTCGATGTCATCGTCGTTGACCGAGTTGGCCGGCAGCAGCGCAATCACGCCGTTTGCCGTCAGCCAGCGGCCTTCGATGATTTTCCTGAGCATCGCCTGCCCTTCCTCGAACACTTTGCGCGCCTGCTCGCCGACCACTTCGTCCTGCAGAATGACGGGGAAGGCGCCGGCCAGGTCCCAGGTCTGGAACAGCGGGCCCCAGTCGATATACTGCGCAAGCGTCGCGAGGTCGTAGTTCTTGAACACGCGGCGGCCGATGAACTTCGGCTTGACCGGCGCAAACTGCAGCTTCGCCTTGTTGGCGCGCGCTTCGGCCAGCGTGATCAGCGGCACGGTCTTCTTGTTCGCATGCTGTTCGCGAATGCGCTTGTAATCGCGGTCGATGTCGTCGAGGTATTGGTCGCGCTGCTCGGGCGTCAGCAGCGATTGCGCGACCGACACCGAGCGCGACGCGTCCGGCACGTAGACCACCGGCCCTTCATAGTTCGGTGCGATCTTTACGGCAGTATGGGCGCGGCTGGTGGTGGCGCCGCCGATCAGCAGCGGAATCTTGAGCATGCGGAAATGCGGATCGCGCTGCATTTCCTTCGCCACATGCGCCATCTCTTCCAGCGAGGGCGTGATCAGGCCGGACAGGCCGATGATGTCGGCATTCTCCGCCTTCGCCTTGGCGAGAATGTCGGAGCACGGCACCATCACGCCCATGTTCACCACTTCGAAGTTATTGCATTGCAGGACCACCGACACGATGTTCTTGCCGATGTCGTGCACGTCGCCCTTCACCGTCGCCACCACGATCTTGCCCTTCGGCTTGGCGGCGACGCCGGTCCGCTGTTCTTCCAGGCGTTTCTCTTCCTCGATGAACGGGATCAGGTGCGCGACGGCCTGCTTCATCACGCGCGCCGACTTCACCACCTGCGGCAGGAACATCTTGCCCTGGCCGAACAGGTCGCCGACGATGTTCATGCCGTCCATCAGCGGGCCTTCGATCACGTTGATCGGACGGCCGCCGGCTTCCATCGTCTTGCCCCGCATTTCCTCGGTGTCCTCGACGATCCATTGCGTAATGCCGTGCACCAGTGCATGGGCGAGGCGCTTTTCCACCGGTTCGCCGCGCCATGCGAGGCTCTGCTCTTCCTTCTTGTCGCCCGCTTTCAGCGTGGCGGCGAATTCGATCATGCGCTCGGTCGCATCGGGGCGGCGATTGAGCACCACGTCCTCGACGCGCTCGCGCAGCTCGGGGGCGAGATCGTCGTACACGCCGACCATGCCGGCGTTGACGATGCCCATGGTCAGGCCGGCCTTGATCGCGTGGTAGAGGAATACCGTATGAATCGCTTCGCGCGCCGGGTCGTTGCCGCGGAAGGAGAAGCTCACGTTCGACACGCCGCCGCTGATCTTGGCGTA
>JAKACN010000274.1 GCA_021821365.1 Pseudomonadota bacterium
TCTGTTCTTGTCGCATGCCATTACCTCCGTGAAGCTGCCGGGGACACGTTCGCTGAAATACAGGCCGAACATGCCGCCGACGGAATCGGCGGAGAAGACGACCCCCGCATCCCGTGCAGCCGTCGACAGGCCTTGCACCAGCTTGCTTGTCTGCGCCGACAGCGATTCATAGAAGCCAGGCGCCTGGATCAGCTTCAGGCTTGCCATGCCGGCAGCCACCGCGACCGGATTCCCGGACAGCGTTCCCGCCTGGTAGACCGGGCCGAGCGGCGCGAGATGTTTCATCAGGTCCTTGCGTCCGCCGAATGCTGCAACGGGCATGCCCCCGCCGATCACCTTGCCCATGACCGTCAGATCCGGCGTGATGCCGTACATCGCCTGGGCGCCGCCCAGGCCGACGCGGAAGCCGCACATGACTTCGTCGAAAATCAGTACCGCGCCATGCTGCGTGCACAGTCGGCGCATGGTCTGCAGGAATTCCGGCGTGGCGCGCACCAGGTTCATGTTGCCGGCAACCGGTTCGACGATCACGCAAGCGATCTGCTGGCCCATCCTGGCAAACACATCCTCGAGTTGTTGAGGGTTGTTGTAGTCGAGCACCAGGGTATGTTTGGCAAAGTCCTCGGGCACGCCGGCGGAGGTGGGGTTGCCGAAAGTCAGCAGGCCGCTGCCTGCCTTGACCAGCAGCGAATCCGCATGGCCGTGGTAGCAGCCTTCGAACTTGATGATCGCATCGCGGCCGGTCGCGCCGCGTGCGAGGCGAAGGGCGCTCATGCCGGCTTCGGTGCCGCTGGACACGAGTCGCACCTGTTCGACCGAGGGCATCAGTCGGCAGATTTCCTCGGCCATCTCGATCTCGCCTTCCGTCGGCGCGCCGAAGCTCAGGCCGCGCATCGCCGCATCCTGCACGGCCTTGATTACCGCCGGGTGGGCATGGCCGACGATGGCCGGACCCCAGGAACCGATGTAGTCGATATAGCGCCTGTCGTCGGCATCCCAGAAGTACGGTCCCTCTGCACGGGTGATGAAGCGCGGCGTGCCGCCAACCGAACGAAACGCGCGGACAGGGGAATTCACGCCGCCCGGCGTGCTGATTTGCGCCCGGGCAAACAGGGTGTCGTTTTTCGAAGTCATATACAGTGGGTGAGGAGTGGATTATTGGTTGGGGCCAGGGTCGGGTTCGCGCGCCCAGAAATAGCGGTCCGGCGTCAGTTTCCCCATGCCAAGGCGGTGCGCATTGGTCAGCGCCGCATTGGTGAATTCCTGTGCCTCGAAGACGGCCTCCGGCACATCGACGCCATTGGCCAGCATGGCGGCGATGGTGGCCGAGAGCGTGGTACCCGCGCCGCTGAAGGAGCCGGGCAGGCGTGGCCATGCGTCGTTGCGCAACATGCCGGATTCGTCGAAGAGCATGTTCGATACTTCATGTACATTGCCCGGCGTTCCCGTGACGAACAGGTATTCGCAGCCCATGTCGATGATGCGCATGGCATCCAGCGCCAGCATGTCGTCGGTGGACGGCTCGCGCCAGGTCTCGGCGAGGCGAGCCAGTTCCACGGCGGAGGCGAGAAAGAGCGTGGTTTGCGGAATCAGCAATTCGCGTACCGCCACCAGCATGTCTTCACTTTCCTGGCCCTGGTCGGGCAACGCGGAAATGAAGGGATCGAGGATCAACGGAACGTCGGGATAATCGGAGACGATTTCCGCGATGGCGGAAACATTCTCGATGCTCCCGACGGTGCCGACCTTGAAAGCGGCGACCGGCATGTCCTCGAGCAGGACGCGGGCCTGGTCGGCGACCCAGTCGGCGTCGGTCACCTGCGTGTCTTCGATGCGCGCGGTGTCGCCTATCAGGATCGAGGTGATGACGGACAACCCGTAGCACCCCATCGCGGCAAACGAGGCAAGATCGGCCTGTATGCCGACAGCGCCGACAGGATCCGCTGCGCCGAAAGTCAGAATCAGGGGGGAAGTTTGGTTTTGCACGGCCGGTAGATTAAGATATTCGACTTTGCATTTTACTTGATTGAAGGGCAGCCAACTGTGAGTAATAACGATACGTCGCGCGGAGAATTCAAAACCTGGATGTGCCTGATCTGCGGATGGGTTTACGACGAGGCCGCCGGCTTGCCGGAGGAGGGGATCGCGCCGGGCACGCGCTGGGAAGATGTGCCGATGAACTGGACTTGCCCGGAATGCGGCGCGCGCAAGGAAGACTTTGAAATGGTTGCCATCTGATCCAGAAACAGCGGCACGATTCCAGGGGTAAATGTTATAATATCGTCAAGTTTCGCAGAAAAACCACGTAGGCGAAAAACTGTACCAACTGTTGTTCTGCTGCACCTTGCTTTTTGTTACAGTAGCGCCGTATAGTGGGCGGAAGTTCATAGAGATTACGTCATGACAACATCCCTGGATAACAGCAGCCTCAAGATCATGGTGATCGACGACAGCAGCACTATCCGTCGCTCTGCCGAGATCTTCCTTGGGCAGGCTGGTTACCAGGTCGTTCTTGCCGACGATGGCTTCGATGCCCTTGCCAAGATGAATGACCACAAGCCGGCGCTGATCTTCTGCGACATCCTGATGCCGCGGCTCGACGGTTACCAGACGTGCGCGCTGATCAAGAAAAGCGCGAAATTCCACACGACGCCGGTCATCATGCTGTCGTCCAAGGATGGCCTTTTCGATCGCGCCCGCGGCGCAATGGTCGGATCCGACGCCTATCTCACCAAGCCGTTTACCAAGGACAGTCTGCTCAAGACCGTACGCGAATACACCGCCCAGGCGTTTTCCAAGTAATTTTCCTGCGTTAAAGGTTCAAGATGCCCATACAAAAAATCCTTGTAGTGGACGACTCCCCGACGGAACGGTATTTCCTGACAGATATCCTGATCAAGAACGGTTATTCCGTGTCGACCGCCGAGAACGGCGAGGAAGCGCTCCTGAAGATCAAGGCCGACAAACCACAGCTGATTCTCATGGATGTCGTGATGCCGGGGCAGAACGGTTTTCAGATCACCCGATCGATCGCGCGCGATCCGGAGACGCAGGATGTGCCGATCATCATTTGCACCAGCAAGAACCAGGAAACCGACCGTATCTGGGGGCTGCGGCAGGGCGCGCGCGACTATATCGTCAAGCCGGTCGATCCCCAGGAACTGCTGTCGAAAATCGCGGCACTTGGCTAAGTGCATGACATGACGACGTCCAATCGGGATCTTGCGTCGAGTTCCGCGCTGAAAGAGCAGGACATCGGCGCGCGTCGCACCCGCCTGCGCGAGTTTCAGGCGCGGCTGGTCGAGCGCATGCATGCCGCGAGTACAGGCACCCAGGCTTCTTCCAGTCAACTTGGGGTCATGATCGGGCAAACCCGCTGGCTGCTGAAACTGCAGGAAGCAGGCGAAATCGTGTCGGTCGGCGCCATTACCAAGGTGCCGCTGACCCAGGACTGGTTTCTCGGATTAACCAACATCCGGGGAAATCTCATCAGCGTGATCGATCTCGCGCATTTCCGCGGCCTGCCGCTTACCCCGATCGACAAGGAAAGCCGCGTCATCGCCTTCGCGCCTTCCCTGTCGTTCAATAGCGGTCTGCTCGTTTCTCGTGTTATGGGCTTGCGCAACGTGGCCGACATGGAGCCGCAGCCAGACGCCGACGACGATGGCGCGCCATGGGCGTCGCAGCGTTATCTCGATCGCGAGTCCCAGGTCTGGACAGAACTCGACCTTTCTTTGATCGTGCAAGATCCGCGTTTCTTGCATGTTGGCTTATAGCCCGCCGGAGCAGTCTGCCCGGCCGCACACCGTAATTGATGAGGAGACTCAGTAATGGCGTTTAATCTTCCGTTCCTGTCCAAGAGCAACGAGACCGGACTCGCCGACGCAGGCGACACGGTCGCGCGTGCGACGGCAGCGGCTGAAAACCAGGCGGACGCGGGCAATACCGTGCTTGTCCAGGATGATGCGCCTGCCGCGGCGACCGCAACGCTCGTCCAGCGCGCGCCCGAGCGCAACCTGAATGCAACCTTCATTGGCGATGCATTGCAGAAGTCGGGTGATATTCGCCTGCCGCTGATCGGCCATCTTCCTCTTCAGCAACAGGTGCGGGCCTTGCTGGGAATGCTGGGTGTGTCGCTGGTGGTCGGCGGCGGGTTTGTGTACCTGAATTCTTCGCACTCCATCCTGGCCTCGACCCAAACCCAGATCGCCGGCGAGGTGCTGATGCACTCGCAGCGCATCGGCAAGGCGGCGCCGAATGCGATCCAGGGCAATCCGGAAGCGTTCAAGCAGCTTGAGGAAAGCCGCAAGGAATTCAACCGCGACCTGCTGGTCCTCTCCCGCGGCGGCGATTACCATGGCCGTACGATTGACACCCCGAACGGGCAGATGGAAAGCCTGCTGAAGGACACACAGAAGATCTGGAACAACACGGACAAGGCGTCCGAGACCATCCTGAAGCTGAAGAAGGAATTGACAGGCTTCGGCACCACGCTGCAAAAACTGAATTCCCTGTCCCCGGTCCTGCTTGAGCTGACCGAACAGATTGCCACGCTGAAGGCACAGGGCGGTGCGACGCCCCGCGAGATTTCGGCCGCCGGCCAGCTCGTCATGCTGACTCAGCGCCTGGGCCGCAGCGCCAACGAATTCCTGACGTCCGAAGGCGTGAACCCGGAAACCGCGTTCCTGCTGGGCAAGGATACCAATACCTTCCGCGACATCACCGAGGGCTTCCTGAACGGCAGCGACGTGCTGCGCCTGTCCGCAACGAAGGATCAGGACACCCGCGACAAACTGACCGAACTGCAAAGCACATTCGCAGAGTACCAACAATCGGTTGCGTCGATTCTCGGCAACCTGCAAAACTTCATCGCGGCGAAACAATCCGAGCAACTGATCTTCGCCGAGAACGAAACCCTGCGGCAGCGCATCGCCAACATGCAGCAGGCCTATCGCGACGAGGAAGATTCGCTGCCCTGGTCGTTCTGGATGATGGGTGTCAGCGCCTTGGCCGCGCTTCTTTCCGCAGTCGGCATCGCGCTCGTGCTGCTGCAGGACAGCCGCAATCGCACCAAGGAGGCCGACCAGCGTCGCCAGGAAGCAGATGAGCAGCGTGTGATGGCGCTTCAGAAAGAAGAAGAGGCCAAGCGCGCGAACGACCAGAACCAGGCGGCGATTTTGCGCCTGATGAACGAATTGCAGGAGGTGGCAGACGGCGACCTGACGGTGCAGGCAACAGTGTCCGAAGACATTACCGGTGCCATTGCCGACTCGGTCAACTACACCGTGGAAGAACTGCGCGGCCTGGTAGGCCGTGTGACGAAAACCGCCGAGCAGGTGACCGCTGCATCGGATGAGGCGCAGAACATCTCGACCGAACTCTTGTCCGCATCCCAGAAGCAGTCGCGCGAAATCCAGGAAACCGGCCAGGCCGTGCTGGAGATGGCGACACAGATTACCGACGTGTCGAAGTCCGCCAACGAGTCCGCCGAGGTGGCGCGCCAGTCGGTGACGGCAGCGGAACAGGGCGCGAAGGCGGTGGAAGACGCCATCAAGGGCATGAACGAAATCCGCGAGCAGATCCAGGAAACCTCGAAGCGAATCAAGCGCCTCGGCGAATCCTCGCAGGAGATCGGTGAAATCACCGAACTGATTTCCGATATTACCGAACAGACCAACGTACTGGCGCTGAACGCGGCAATCCAGGCCGCCTCGGCAGGTGAAGCGGGCCGCGGCTTCTCGGTGGTTGCGGAAGAAGTGCAGCGACTTGCGGAACGCTCCGGCGAGGCAACCAAGCAGATCGGCGCGCTGGTCCGCACGATTCAAACCGATACCCACGATGCCGTGGCGGCGATGGAGAAATCGACGCAGGGCGTGGTCGAGGGAGCGAAGCTGTCCGACGCCGCGGGTGCTGCGCTGGCCGAGATCCGCAGTGTGTCGAATCGTCTGGCCGATCTGATTCAGAGCATCTCCGCCGCGACCGAGCAGCAGGCGACGTCGGCCAACGGCGTAGCGCAGAACATTCAAAACATCCTGACCGTGACGGAACAGACCCAGCAGGGTACGCAGCAGACCGCGCAATCCATTCGCGAACTTTCCAAGCTGGCCGAAGAGCTCAAGAACTCGGTATCGCGTTTCCGTGTGGCTGCCTGACGTTTGCCAGACAGTCAGTTCATAACGGATGGCCCATTAGTGATGTTCGGCGATGCTCACTCACTGAGCATCGCCCTTTGACCCCGCGAGGCAGTCATGACCACCCCCAACTCCACCTCATCGCAGGGTGCTCGGGATAACTTTGACACCGGGCCGCTGTCCTGGGTGATGGGAGAAATCCGCGAAGCACTCAATCGTTCCAAGACGGCGATTGCAGAGGCCGTATCCCAGGATGCCGAGGCACGCACGACATC
>JAKACN010000275.1 GCA_021821365.1 Pseudomonadota bacterium
GGTTTCGGGCGTACGCGATGGATGCACGTTGTCTGTAGCCAGGGCGATCTTCACGAAATCGGTCATAAAAACCACTGCCACCATGCCGAGCGTGGATATCACGAACTTTCCGCTGGCAAGGAAGGCGACCACGACGAAGCACGCCTTCAGGATCGTGCGGCTGATCTTGTTGATGATCCAGGTCAGCACGCGCTGATAGATGGCTCTCCCGATTTTGACGAGATCGATGATGCCGGCCAATCCCTCGGCGGTCAGCACCGCGCTCGCGGCGCCTTTGGCGATATCGGTGGCGCCACTCACCGCGACGCCCACCTCCGCTTGACGCAGGGCCGGTGCATCATTGACACCGTCGCCTGTCATGCCGACGATGTGCCCGGCCGCCTGCAGGCTTCTTACGACGAAAAATTTATCCTCCGGGAATACTTCGGCAAAACCGCCTGCCGATGCGGCGAGTCTGGCTGCAAGCTCGGGCGTCGGACTCGCACGCAGCTCCGTGCTTCGCACCATATCGCCCAGGCCGAGCTCCATGGAAATTTCGCGTCCGACAGACAGCGCGTCGCCGGTAAGCATTTTCACGTCAACGCCGAGCTTGCGCAGATCGTCAACGAGCCGCCGGGAGTCCGGCCGCGCAGCATCATGTAACTTGACAAGCCCGATCAGTTGCAGTGGCTCGTCGTCGATTCCTCGCGCGACGGCCATCACACGAGCTCCACTTCCCGCCGCTGCTGCGCCTGACTCTTCCAGCCTGGCGAGCCCGGAGGCATCCAGACCGGCCAACTCTGCGACAGTGCGCAGTGCTCCTTTGACACAGCGGAGGGAGCGTCCTTCCCAGTCGACAATCGATTCGGTTCGCCGCGTGGCAGCCGAGAAAGGGCTGAAGGAACGCACCATTGCCGATGGCGGAATCAAGTCGCGGTCTCTTGCCGCCTGCAAGAATGCCAGATCGATGGCGTCGGCATTGGCTTCGTTCGATGCCAGCGCGGCGACCCGCAATACGTCATCCTCCGAGAAGCCCGATTGGGGCAGCGCACCGGCGAATGAGAGGCGGTTCATGGTCAGCGTGCCTGTCTTGTCGGCGCAAAGTACGTCCATGGATGCCGCGTCCTCGATCGCGCTCAGGCGCGTGATCAGGACGCCATGGCTGGACAATTCCATAGAACCAAGCGCCATGCTGACCGTAAACATCACCGGCAGAGCGACGGGAATCGCACTCATAAGGACGATCAGTGCGACCGGCAAGACATCCCACAACGGTAGCGCTTGCGCGAACGATACGCTCAATGTGAGCGCCACGAGAGAACCTACGATGACGAACAGCCACTTTACGACGCGTGCGATCACTGCTTCGACGTGCAGCTTTGGCTGAGCCGTCTCGACCAATTGCGCCGTTCGCCCAAAGTATGTCCGTGTTCCCGCTGCAGTCACTACGGCCGTTGCCTCGCCCGACCGCACCGTAGACCCCGCGTAGATCGCCTGATTGGCGTTACGCTCGATCTTCTGCGATTCTCCGGTAATGGCGGATTGATCGAGCTGCAGGCGGCCGTCGATGAGCTGCAGATCGGCAGGAACGAAGTCCCCGGTACGAATCCGCAGTATGTCGCCGGGTACCAGATTACGCGCCGGCACAAGCGACCACGTTCCGTCTCGAAGTGCGCGAGCCATGACATTGAGCTGGCGGCGCAGAGCCGCCACCGCCGCAGTGGCGCGCTGTTCCTGAATAAAGCTGAGGATGGCGTTGACGACGAGCAGCGACAGGGTCACCCAGAAGTCGGTCGACTTGCCCAATATGAGCGAGAGCAATGCGATCAGCTCAAGCATCCAGGCCGACAGACCCCAGAATTTTTTCAGGAAGACCAGCAACGGATGGCGCTTCTTGTCCGGGACTTCGTTGGGGCCGTATTGGCGCAGTCTGGCGGCCACCTCCTCGGCGGAAAGGCCATTTTTCAGGTTGGAGTCGAGCGCCGCCAGTGTGTCGGCGACCGGCGACTCGTCGGTCACAGTGTGTACCGTGCTCATCCCGTCCCCCGCAAGAGATCGTGCTCGTCAGGCTAAACTATACCCCCAACCGGATGTGAGAATGAGTCGTCCGGAAGCGGCCAAAGACCGACACGGGACTCAGCCTTCAAGACAAATTTTGCCGCCACGGCATTGAATAACGTGGGCCATGGAATGTTCACTTGCCATCGGTAGAGCGCCCATGCACCATTCGACGGCAGATGCGCGGAGTGCGCAGGCGCAACACTGACAATCAGGTGGAAGCCATAGTCCATCCCGATCACATCGAGGCTGCTGTCCTGCTCGTCCTGCAACACATCCGCAATACGGCTGAACCGATGCATTATCGAAAAAGATCTTCGCCTGCTTCCGTCCATCCACGCCGGCTCTGTTCCATGAAACCGCCATGACTCAGTGCAGCCCGGGTTCACAGGTCGGCGCCCGCCCTCAACTCTCGCGCCTTACGATCCGCCGTCGCCGTCTTCGCCCATGTACTTCAGGTAGCCCTGTTCAATGCACTCGATTTCCTGTTCCGTGGGAAGCTTCTTCTTTTCGCAGCTGGCGACAATTGATTCGAGGCTGTTCTGGACTTCAGCCGTGTTGACTGGCGGCGCCGGCTCGTCGGCATATCCGGTACCGCATACAAGCACTGCGAGCAATGGCAGACCGGCGATCGTTATTTTTTTCATGCGTGCTTTCCTAGGGTGCTGAGAATTCGGCAGCCTGGCGGGAGCGCAATCCGGAGGCCATGCCGGAACGCGCCGATGGCGGCGATCGGCAATTCTTCCTTCTGACCGAGGGCGGCCACGGCCGCCTTTTCCGTGTTGACGACGTACGCGCGCACGGCTGGCGATGACATGCGAATTCGTTTCAGTTCGAAGTTTTATCGGGCGCAGCGATTTACCGTCGCTGCAAATGGCACGCTCATTTTACGAGATATAAAGGTGTCCGGAACACGCTCCTGCAAGCGATTTACAGGTGCAAAATCATCTTCCAGATCGACACGCTTCGTGATGCCGCTGCTTCTGTATTCATGAGTAGCGCAACAGGCGGTGCGAACCGGCGTACGTTCCGACATGCCCGGCAGCCTGAGTGACATGCGCCGCCTCTGGCTGCATTGAGCGTGGCCAGTCGGACGGCGATGAATTTGAAATATGATGGTGCGGCGGCTGCCCGCCTGGCATTGCACGGGAAGCCATGCCAGCGCCGATTCTCGGTGTCGCCCGGCGGTATCGAAGTCCGGGAACTGCGGCACGAGTCCGGCACGGCAGCGGAATCCTGGCCTTCTGCCTGATGGCCAGGAGTTCCGTGCCGCCAATCGCGATTATTGGACGACCGGCGTCGCGCTGGCAGTACGCACCGTATCGCTACGGCGCGGCAGCGCCGACTGATCGGCGACGATATGCGCCGCTTCGGTCAGCCACACGTCCTTCGCATCCTTCCGTGGCTTGTCGCCGACCGCGTCCTCATCGTCGTCGCCCTGGCCTGCAAAGGTCGGATCCACTTGCTCGCTCTGTTTCACGGCGGCCGTTTTTGTCTTTCCGGGCGTGCTGCCCTGGCTCCCGCCAGTCGCGCTGTTCGCCTCGCGCAGCTTCAGCATCGCAGTGCGCTTGCTGCGCTCCGCCGCGCGCTCAGCCTCATTGAGGGATACAAGCGCTTTCTTTTGCTGCGCCTTGAGTTCGGCAATGTCTTGCAGCAGATACTGGAAATCCTTGTCCCTGGCGATCCGAGCCTGATGGCGTTTCGTCAGTTGCTCAAGGATGCTGGCGACTTCGCCCACGGGCTTGTAACCCGCCGGTTTGATCTGCGTCCACGGCAGTGCATTGTCATAGCTGGACTCACCGATACGGTCCGTATCGGCGATCGGCGGGAAGCCGATGTCCGGAGTCACGCCGCGCAATTGCGTCGTTCCGCCGTTGATCCGGAAGAATTGCGCGATCGTCATCTTCAGTTCGCCGAACTCGGGTTTGTTGTGTTGCGCCAGCTGGTCCAGGCTGACGATGGCCTGCACGGTGCCCTTGCCGAAACTCTGCTCGCCGATGATGACGCCTCGCCCATAGTCCTGGATCGCCGCGGCGAAGATTTCGGATGCGGATGCGGATGCCCGGTTGATCAGCACACCAAGCGGACCGTTCCAGGCGGGTTTGGCGGCGTCGCTGCTGTCGACCCGCACCTGGCCTTGCGCATTGCGTTCCTGCACCACCGGCCCGCGGCCGATGAACAAGCCGGTCAAGGCGACCGCTTCGTCCAGCGCGCCGCCGCCGTTGTTGCGCAAGTCGATCAGCAAGGCATCGACCTTATCTTTCTTGAGCTCCGCAACAAGGCGCGCGACGTCGCGCGTCGTGCTTCGATAGTCCTTTTCACCCCGGTGCTTGGCGTCGAAATCCTGGTAGAAACCGGGCAGCGTGATGACGCCCACCCGGCGCGCGGTGCCACCGTCATTGACGTCGATGACGGATTTCTTCGCCGCCTGCTGCTCCAGGCTGATCTTGTTGCGAACCAGGGTGACCAGCTTGTGCTTGGCATCCGGGCCGGTATTGGAGGTCATCACGTCGAGGCGAACGATGGAACCCTTGGGTCCGCGAATCAGGTCCACCACGTCGTCCAGGCGTGTGCCGACCACATCGACCATCGGGCCGTCCTTGCCCTGCCCGACGCCGACGATGCGATCACCGGACTGCAGCTTGCCCGACAACGCCGCCGGCCCGCCCGGCACCAGTTCGCGAATCGTTGCGTATTCATCCTTCTCGTGCAGCACCGCGCCGATGCCCAGCAGCGACAGCTTCATCGCAATGTCGAAATTCGACGATGCCGCCGCGCCAAAATAATCGGTGTGCGGATCGACCGCGGTGGCAAACGCATCCATGAACACCTGGAATGCGTCTTCGCCCTTGTACTTGGAGACGCGCGACTGCAGGTTGCCATAGCGCTTATCCAGCGTATCGCGGATGGCGGCATCATTCTTTCCGGCGAGCTTCAGTTGCAGCCAATCGTTCTTGACGCGTTTGCGCCACAGCTCGCGCAGTTCCTCTTCACTCTGGGGGTAGGCGGCCTTTTCCCGATCGAATTCGAAGCCCTCCTGTTTCGTGAAGTCAAAACCCTTTTTCAGCAACTCGCGTGCGTATGCCAGGCGCTCGACGACGCGCCGCTCATACAGGTTGAACATGTCGAAAGCGACACGCAGGTTGCCCTGGTCGATGGCCTCCCCCAGCTTGCCCCGGGAATCGGCGAAGCGGTCGATGTCCGCTTGCACGAAGAAATACTTTTCCGGGTCCAGTGACTTGAGATAGCGCTGGAAGATCCGCTCCGACATGGCAGCATCGAGCTGCGCCGCCTGGTACGGAAAGCGCTTGAGGATTTGCGCAGTCATCTGCGCGGCCTGGACTTGTGCCTGCGATGGCGCCAGCACAGGTGGCGCGGCCGGTTCGAGCGCGGCTGCGTTCACCGCCGTGACAAGAGCCAGAACTATGGAAAGCAGCTTGAGCTTCATGCGACCTCTTGCAAAATCATTGACCAAATAACAGGATGACATCCGTCCAGATCCGAGAACCTTGTCAAAACCACTTTGCGCCGCCCATGTTTGGCATTCGGTGCGGCGAGCACACTTTAACACCCCTTCGCGGAGAACGGGTTCGCGAGGCGCAAGCCATGTGCCTCATGCAGACCCGCACTGTATATGGGAGCGATTCGGTATTTCAAAGGCGTCGGCCGGCAAAAATGCAGCGGATTTCACTTCCGGCATCGGATTGCCTGCCTTGTGGAATTCCCCACAATTGCTGTGAGTAATGCTGTGGATAACCCTGCCCGGAGCAGCGTATGACTATGATCTGCAAGGAAATTCTTGTTTTGATGAAAATCAATGCAACTGCCGCGCCTCGTACTGGCGAGTTTTCACCCTGCCAGGATGAAAAAAGTACGCCAGCCGGCACAATAGACGTCAGGCAACATGCCCTGCGGCAGCCCGTATGTCAGAAACTGAACGACATCAATCCGTCCCGGACGGCCGGGTCACACTTTGGCAAGCAAAGGATTTATCCGATGCCGGGAGCGACGCACCGCGCATGATGCGCCGCCAGGTCAAAAGCTGGAATAACTTGCCAAGAGGACAGCGAGTGTGGCTACGGTTGCGGATGCGACAGCAGCGCGCAGTGCGATGTCGGCAAGGTCACGAAATAACATGATGGTGCGGATGGGTGCAGGAACAGAGGAAAGCGACGTTTCATCGAAACAATAGCAGTCCGGATTTGCCCCGTAAACAGATGCGATGCGCCTGTCAGCGGAACGCAACACACATGGAAAGGCGCGCATAAACAGCCCCTATAAACAGGCCCTTTTTCACGCGCTGTTCCCGTGATGGCGAAGCGCTGTTTGCTGGTAAAAAAATCATCGCATC
>JAKACN010000276.1 GCA_021821365.1 Pseudomonadota bacterium
AACAGCGCGACGGCATGCGTCACGTCACCCATTTCGAGATAGCTGCGTGCGAGGTTGAACAGTGCAATGGAATCGTCCGGCTTGATTTCCAGTGCGCGCTCGCCATAGCGCACCGCGTTGCTGAAATCGCCCAGCGAATAGTGGCATACGCCGATGTTCAGGTTGAGCGTGTAGTTGTCCATGCCGAGCACGAGCGCGCGCTCATAGGCCGCCAGCGCGGCGGAGAAATCGTGCTTGCCCTGGCAGGCAATGCCGAGCAAGGCGACGACATCGGCGTTTTCATGGCGATGCGATAACGCGCCCAGCACCTCGGCCGCCTCATCGTACTGTTCAAGCGAAATCAGGCAGGAGCCGAAGTTGTGCGTGGCCTGCGCGTGCAGGCGCGGCGAGGAATGGACGATGGCCTTGTGGTAGCACTCCATCGCCTTTTCGTACTGGCCGCGCGCGGAATGCGAAATGCCGAGGTTGTACCAGAGGTCGCCATGCTTCGGATTGTGCGGCACCGCTTTCTTCAGGGCCGTTTCGGAGCCGTCGTAATCACCCAGCATGCCCTTGGCCTGGCCGAGCAGGAACCAGGCCTCGAAGCCCTTCGGCGCCTTCTGCACCGCTTTTTCAAGATCGGGAAGCGCAAGTTCGGCATTGCCGGCCTGGATAAATGCCTTTGCCCGCTGCAGCGCCTTTGCGACACGTTCTGGATACATTGTTCATACCTGGTGGCCGAGAAACGCAGGGATGCTATCGATCGATGCACGCCGAATCAATGAACTCGATCAAGGATTTCCGAGCCGATGCGCGCGCGTCGCCATCCTGTTTGCGGTGACGGCACGAGGATGACACGCCGCCGAGGAATGCGCGGCATTCATGGCCAGACAAACTCAGGTGGCGATGGCAGTTCGCTGCGGGGTCCGCATCGCGCCGCATGCGCGCAGTATTTCCTGCGCGATCACGCCGCTTTCAGCTCGTCGTACAGCGCGAGATATTCGCGACTCAGCTTGTGGCGCGCGTCGAGATGAATCATCGGCAGCCCGCGGTCGTGCGACTCGCGGATCTTGATCGAGCTGGAGATCTTGCTGTCGAAGATCGGCAAGCCTTCTGCCTTGAGTTCGTCGACCATGCGTTGCGGCAGGCTGGCGCGCGCCTGGAACTGGTTGACGACGATGCCTTCGATGCGCAGCGTCGGGTTGTGGTCGGACTTGATCTCGCCGACGTTCTGCAGCAACGCATACAAGGCCTGGCGCGAGAAGTCGTCGCAGTCGAACGGGATCAGGCAACCGTCCGCGGCGATCAGCGCGGACTGTGTGAAGATGTTGTAGGCGGGCGGCGTGTCGAGGAAGATTTCATCGAACGACGATGCCAGCTCGTTGAGCAGGTCGCGCAGCTTGTAGATCTTGTGGCGCGATTCGAGCCTGGACTGCAATTCGCCAATCGCGGCGTGCGAGGGAATCAGCGACAGGTTCTCGAACGGTGTCGCGTGCGCGAAGCTTCCCGCGGGCTTGGGGTAAAAGACGAAGTTGATGGTCTGCTCGAAATAGTCCGCGAGCGTGGGCGCGGCAGCGCGTGCGGCGTCGCCCAGCAGGTAGCGGCTGGAGTTGCACTGCGGGTCGAGATCGATCAGCAATGTCTTCTTGCCATGACGCGCTGCAATAGCCGCCAGGTTGACCGCAATCGTCGATTTTCCGACGCCGCCTTTCTGATTGAAAATCACGCGTTTCATGCGGTATTCCCTGATGCAAATGTTCCGGGAAATTCTATCAGTTGCTGCGTTGCACCAACAGCGATTTTCGGCAATGTGGCGCGGTATCCACGGTGCCGGAACACGTCTCACGCCCCGCCGATTAGTGGGTTGCCACTACAACACGTGCGTCGGCATCTTGTAGACTGACCCGACCTTCCCGCTTCCCGAACTGGCAAACAAGAACAACCATGACCAACGCAACCTATCCGCATCTGCTCGCGCCGCTCGACCTCGGATTCACCACACTGCGCAATCGGGTCATCATGGGCTCGATGCACACCGGTCTGGAAGACCGCTTCTACCATTATCCGAAACTGGCGGCCTATTTCCGCGAACGCGCGAAAGGCGGCGTCGGCCTGATCGTGACCGGCGGCATTTCGCCTAACCGCCAGGGCTGGTTGCTGCCCTTCGGCGGCACGGTGAGCAATGTTCTCGATGTGATGAACCATCGCTGCGTCACGGACGCGGTGCATGAAGAAGGCGGCAAGATCGTGATGCAGATCCTGCACGCGGGCCGCTACGGTTACCAGCCCTTCGTGGTGTCGGCCTCTGCGATCAAGTCGCCGATATCGAAGTTCAAGCCGCGCGAACTCGACGAGAAAGGCATCGAACACACCATCCGCGACTATGCGCGCTGCGCGAAGCTGGCCAGGCAGGCCGGCTACGATGGCGTGGAGATCATGGGCAGCGAGGGCTACCTGCTCAACCAGTTCCTGTGCGCGCGCACCAACCAGCGCACCGACCAGTGGGGCGGGCCGATCGAGAACCGCATGCGCCTGCCGGTGGAAGTCGTGAAGGCGGTGCGCGCGGCCGTCGGCGAACAATTCATCATCATGTATCGCCATTCGCTGCTCGATCTCGTGGAAGGCGGCAACACCTGGGAAGACGTGGTCGCGGTGGCGAAGGCGCTGGAAGCGGCGGGCGTCAACATCATCAATACGGGCATCGGCTGGCACGAGGCGCGCGTGCCGACCATCGTCACCTCAGTGCCGCGCGCGGCGTTCCGCAGCCTGGCAGGCCGGCTGCGCAAGGAAGTGTCGATCCCTGTGGTCGCCTCCAACCGCATCAACACACCGGACGTCGCGGAAGACATCCTTGCGAGCGGCGACGCCGACATGGTGTCGATGGCGCGTCCCTTCCTGGCCGATCCGGAATTCGTGAACAAGGCGGCGGAAGGCCGCGCCGACGAGATCAATACCTGCATCGCCTGCAACCAGGCCTGCCTCGACCATACCTTCGCCAACCAGCGCGCCAGCTGCCTGGTCAATCCGCGCGCGGGGCATGAGACGGAACTGGTGTATGTGAAGACTGCGCGGGCGCGGCGCATTGCGGTGGTGGGCGCGGGTCCGGCCGGTCTGTCGGCCGCGACCGTCGCTGCCGAGCGCGGACATGAAGTGACGCTGTTCGACGCGAGCGACCGCATCGGTGGACAGTTCAATTATGCGATGCGCATTCCCGGCAAGGAGGAGTTCGCCGAGACCGTGCGCTATTTCGGGAAACGCATCGAAGTCACCGGCGTGAAGCTGGTGCTGAAACACAAGGTGACGCGCGAGGAATTGCTGCGGGAGGGCTTCGACGAGGTGATCGTTGCTACCGGCATCGTGCCGCGCCACCCGGCGATCGAGGGCATCGCCCATCCGAAGGTATTGTCCTATCTGGATGTGCTGAAGAACAATGCGCCGGTCGGGCGGCGCGTGGCGGTGGTGGGCGCGGGCGGCATCGGTTTCGACGTCAGCGAATTCCTGCTGCACGATCCGCAGGTGCCGCTGCCTGAGCCTTTGGAGCACTGGACGGCGGAATGGGGCGTCGACCTGAAGGGCGGCGCCAATGGCGGACTGTGCGAGCCGGCGGTGGAAAAGCCGGTGCGCGAGATCTATCTCCTGCAGCGCAAGGCGTCACGGCTCGGGGCGACGCTGGGCAAGACGACCGGCTGGGTGCATCGCGCGACCTTGCAGCACAAGGGCGTGAAGATGATCGGCGGGGTGACGTACGATCGCATCGACGACCAGGGTTTGCACATCACGGTCAATGGCGAGCCGCGCGTGCTCGAGGTGGACAACATCGTGATCTGCGCGGGACAGGATTCGCTCAAGGAGCTGATGCCTGCGGAGCCGGGCAAGGGCGGACCGCAATTCCACCTGATCGGCGGCGCCGCGCTGGCGGCCGAGCTCGATGCGAAGCGGGCGATTCGCGAAGGCGCGGAGCTGGCGGCGCGTTTGTGATCGATTGATCAGCGCGGTGCCGGCGAATCCTGATCGCCGGCAGCACCGCCACGGCAATCCGTCGCCGGGCTCGCCTGGCCCGCGGCGTCCGCTTCCACGTCCGTTTCGATCAGGCGGATATTCCCGAGCTTCAGCGGCTGCCCGCACTCCGAGCAGATCTGCCCCGGCTTCGTCAGCTTTCCGCAATCGGTATGCAGCAGCACCATCGGCGGACAGCCTTCCCTCGGCAGCCATTCATTGCCGAAACGCATCAGCTCCAGCACCACGGGGAACAGCCCTTTCCCGACCTCCGTCATTTCATACTTGTAGCGCGGCGGCCGCTCCTGGTAGAGCTTCTTCTCGACCACTCTGGCGTCGATCAGGCGGTTCAGCCGGTTGGTCAGGATATTCGTGGCCGCGCCGGTCTGCTTCTGCAGGTCGTCGAAGCGCTGCGCGCCGCGAAACAGGGAGCGCAGTACCAGCAATATCCATTCGTCGCCGATCAGGAGTGCGGATCGGACAATCGGACAGGTGAGCGGCGCCGCCGGTTTCGTGCATTTTTCCATGTTTTGAATTCTACTCACTTGCAAAATAAAAGTCACTGGTTTATGATGAAGCCGTTACTTGCAAATTGCAAGCTACTCGGACATTTTCGATGCTGCATTGCAATGCAAGTGCGCAGGACCCGGGCGTCAATGCCGCCCCTCCCTTCAACCCGTCATGCGGAGAAATTCAAATGAATACCAAGTTATCCGGCATCGCCATTGCACTCATCGCCACCACCGCCACCGCTTATGCCGCGGATCTCGGCGGATCGCCCAGGACACGCGCCGAAGTCCGCGCGGAACTGGAACAGGCCTATGCTCAAGGCCAGGTCGGCCAGGCCAAAGAATGGGTGGAATTCAACCAGGCGGCATCCGCCACGTCGCGCGAGCAGGTACGTGCCGCTCTGGACCAGGCACAGGCCCAGCCGAAACCGTCGAACATCACCGGCGAATATGTGGAACCCGCGCCGGTCGCGTCAACCCGGACGCGCGCGGAAGTCCGCGCCGAAGTGGAACAGGCCTATGCCCAGGGCGAGTTGAACCAGAACCATGAATTCGTGGACTTCACCAACGTCGCCTCGACCCGCACGCGGGATGCGGTGCATGAAGAAGCCATCCGCGCCGCACGCGCCGCGCGCCAGCACGGCGACCAGTCCGGAAGCTGATACCGTCGACAGCAGCTTGTCTCCTCCCTCCCATATCTGCCTCGATATGGATTTGCCCGCAGCGGCTTGCGGGCTTTTTTTCGTTCGAAGGAATCTGAAGCGAACGACAACGCGCTGACGGAAGTGCAAGGACAGCGTAATAACCGGAACGATGTGGGCGCCTACTTGCGGCAAGATCGTTGAATCGCCGCACCGGCATTGGCATCCTACAGCCAGGAAGGATGGCCGCGCCACCCGGCTGCCGCAGGCGAATCACTTCTAGAAAGACATGTTTCGCTCCGTGAAAGCAGGACTTCGCTCCCCGCTTTCCACACCCGGTCGCACGGCGCTGGCGGCGCGGCCGGCATGTCCGTATCCTGCCTTCATCCCGAACTAAAAGGAGAAGCGATATGGAAAACACCTCCAGGAAATCCGCGCGCCGCAGGGGAATCCTGTTCCCGACGGTCCTGATTGTGCTTGGCATGATTTTTCTACTGGAACGCCAGGGGCTGCTTGATCGCCATGTGATCTGGCAGTGGATACCGCTGCTGCCGGTGTGCGTCGGCGCGCTGATGCTGCTGGACAGGATCCGGGGAAAGGACGATCGGACTTGAGCTTGTTTCGTCGCGAGACGGTCGGGGCTATCGGGCCCCGTAGTAGCGCCCGGTCGGCCGGGTTCCCTGGTACCTTCTCTCGGCGATAGTCCAGAGCTTGGCGCCACGTTCATTGCGGTCATCGAAGGACTTCTTTCCCTCGCTGCCAGGCGCCTCGTCGGCGGCCAGCGCATCGGCCACGCCTTCCTTGAATGCGGTCCGGAATCCTTCGGAGTCGAAGCACTTGTTCGATCCCTTGCCGACCACGATCGTCATGGTCGAACCGTCATTGGCGAAGCCGCACGCGGCCGATGCGGCCAGTGGCATGAGGGCAAGGATGAGAGTAATCAGCTTTGACATGTGAAGCCCACGAAAATGCAAGGCATGCCAATGCCGGAAGCTTGACTTCGCTTCAGAAGGCGGCCCCGCTGCCGTGAGAGAAACCTCTTTTAGGCCGGAAGCTTTGCGTCCCGGCCTTTCGACCGGTTTGCCCTGCGGTTAATGAAAATGAGTATAGCAGTTTGTTTCCTCATGTAAACTTTTTTCGCCATTGTTATCTTTTCGTCAACCGCTTCGCGCCACCGGAACTTGTCGAACTCGCCACCGCACGACGTCTCTAAGCGAATCTCCCGCAGCATGTGCGGCCGGGAGCCGATGCGCTTC
>JAKACN010000033.1 GCA_021821365.1 Pseudomonadota bacterium
GGCGGGTTTTGAGACGCTGGTGGAAGCCGGTTATGCGCCGGAAATGGCCTACTTCGAGTGCCTGCACGAACTGAAGCTGATCGTCGACCTGATCTACGAAGGCGGTATCGGCAACATGAACTACTCGATCTCGAACAACGCCGAGTATGGCGAGTATGTCACCGGCCCGCGCGTCGTCACGGAAGACACCAAGAATGCGATGCGTCAATGCCTGAAGGACATCCAGACCGGTGAATATGCCAAGAGCTTCATTCTGGAAAACAAGGCCGGCGCACCGACCCTGACTTCCCGTCGCCGCCTCACCGCCGAGCACCAGATCGAGCAGGTTGGCGAGAAACTCCGCGCGATGATGCCCTGGATCAAGAAGAACAAGCTGGTCGATCAATCAAAGAACTGATCTCCGATTCCAGCTGGAACCATCATGCGAGGTGTGCTCGCAAGCGCCCCTCGCGTTTGAGGAAAAGCCGTGCATTCGCACGGCTTTTTTCTTCGGCTCGACGCATGATTGACCGGAGGGGCAACATTGGTTCTCAGATCGAAACACGCTTCGGCCTGCATCAAATGAAATTGGTTGAGTAGAATGAATCAGTGCCTGAGCTTGCTTTCCACAATCATTTTTCCTGGAGGACGCAATGTCCCGATTCCTCACCGGCCTTGCCGCACTGATTCTGTCCGCCGGCCTGGCAAACTCCTGCGCGTACGCGCAGGCCAATGTTCAGAGTACTGGAACTCTGGTGACGGTTTCCGCATCCGGCGAGGTGAAGCACCCAAACGACGAGGCCCATGCGACCCTCATGATCGAGGAGCAGGACAAGGACAAGGCAGTTGCGGCATCCCGCGTCAACCAGAAGATGAAGCAGGGAATGGAGATCGTCAGGCGCGAAGACCCCACAGCATCGCTGAAGACACACGGCTACTACACCTATCCCGATTATGAAGACGATCGTAACCAGCCGCGCCAAGGCAATCGGCCCCGGCAGCTTGTTGGCTGGCGTGCGGGGCAGCTCCTGGAAGTCACTACGCAGAACCTCAATGGCCTTCCCAGGACAATCGCTTCCGCGCAACGCGTGCTCGCGCTGAATGCCCTGTATTTCGGACTGACCGAGGCGACAGCGAGAAAGCTGGAGGAGCAACGAATTGCGTCTGCGTACCAGAACCTGGCAGAACGCATCGCTGCGATTGCAAAGGCGTTGGGAAAAAGCCCATCCGACGCAGTTCTCGAGACGTTGGACTTTGACGGGCCCACCGCCTACGTTCCCCAGCGCGACATGCGAACGGCAAAGGCGATGGCTGCGGCACCTGCCGAGATTCAGGTCGAAGAGCCGAGCTTCGAACCCGGAGAAACAAGCCTTGGCATGCGCGTGGTGGGAAAGGTCCGCTTCAAATAGGGCAAGACGACGTTCCGGTCAATGGCCGGGAAGAAAAGATGCACAGGGGTTACATTTCAAGCCTGCTCGTCTAGAATAGCGACGCATTTTTGCTTTTATCCGGAATACAGCAACTACTCCCGAATTCCCGACCGCGTTTCGTATGCCGCGTAATGCCAACAAGGACAATGAACGCAAGCGCGCAATGCATCAGGATCGTCCCCATATCGGCCCTTCGCTGACGTCGCAAGCACCGGTGGGGGATAATGTGTCAATCACGAAAACGATCCTTGCCGATCTGCGATCTTATTTGCACCATTATTAGAACGGACTCAGCATGGCAACCTTCAATCGTCGTAAAGCCAAGAGCAATGTCGGGGTATTCCCCAAGGCGGCAAGGCTGAACAAGCGGGCTCAGCAGCAAACGATGCTTCCGGGCGATGCCCTCCATCCGACCGAACCGAAGATACGGAGCAGAGGCATTTATCTCCTCCCGAATGCATTTACGACGGCAAATCTCTTCTGCGGCTTCTTTGCCATCGTGATGGCGATGAACCTCAAGTTCGATTACGCATCGGTCGCGATTTTCGCCGCCATGCTGCTCGATAGCGTCGATGGCCGAGTGGCGCGGCTGACCAATACCCAAAGCGAGTTCGGCGCGCAGTACGACAGCCTGTCGGATATGCTGTCTTTCGGCGCCGCACCGGCGCTGGTCGTGTATGAATGGTCCTTGAGAGGCATGGGCAAGCTTGGCTGGCTGGCGGCCTTTGTCTATTGCGCCGGCGCTGCGCTGCGCCTGGCACGCTTCAACACCAATATTGGCGTCGTGGACAAACGGTATTTCCAGGGCTTGCCCAGTCCTGCTGCCGCAGCGCTGGTCACCGGTTTTGTCTGGCTGATGGATGACCTGCGCTATGTGGGTACGGAACTGAGCTGGTTCTCATGGACGATCACGCTGTACGCCGGGCTGACGATGGTGACCAACGTCCCTTTCTACAGCTTCAAGGAGATCAACTTCCGCAAGTCGGTGCCGTTCATCGCCATCTTTTTGATCGTGCTCGCGTTCGTTCTGGTTTCGAGCGATCCGCCGAAGGTGTTGTTCGGTCTGTTCGTGTTGTATGGACTCTCGGGATATGTCGTGTACTTCTGGCGCCTGTCCAAGGGAAAGCCGGTAAGCATTGTGCAGACGACGGAAGCGGATATGCCGGAAGGAAAAGAGTAGACGGATGTGCCGCGTCGTTCGCGAGAGGGGGGGCGGATGACGCATTCTCATGCCGCCGCCAGGATGAAAATGGGTGAAATTTCATGTAGTTGCACTTTTCCACAATTCCGCTTATAGTCTTTCGCATGTCCCGCGAAATTATCATTTCCGCCTCCGCTTTGAACAGCAGCCCGCTAGCGGGCCTGCTGCTGCCGCTGTTTCTACTAGTGCGTTAACGCGCGCTAAATCCCCATCCCCACAATTCGTGCAGTTCCCGGCTCATGTCAATAATGGCAAGGGCAGGCGAAAGACATGTAAAGCGATACGATCACTGAAATTTTCTAAAGGAGTGCAGCATGGCCGACAAACTGATTATTTTCGACACCACCTTGCGAGATGGCGAGCAATCGCCCGGTGCATCGATGACCAAGGAGGAAAAGATCCGTATTGCGAAGCAGTTGGAGCGCCTGCGCGTGGATGTCATCGAAGCAGGTTTTGCTGCCGCATCTCCCGGAGACTTCGAGGCAATCAAGGCCATTGCCGGCGTGATCAAGGATTCGACAGTCTGTTCACTGTCGCGCGCCAACGACCGTGACATCGCCCGTGCGGCGGAAGCGCTTGAATCGGCTGCAAGGAAGCGTATTCATACCTTCATCGCAACTTCACCGCTGCACATGGAAAAGAAGCTGCGCATGACACCCGATCAGGTGTTCGAGCAAGCCAAGCTGGCTGTGCGGTTTGCACGAAAGTTCACGGATGATGTCGAATTCAGCACGGAAGACGGCAGCCGCTCCGAGATCGATTTCATGTGCCGCGTGATCGAGGCAGTGATCGCAGAGGGTGCAACGACGATTAATATCCCGGACACCGTGGGTTACGGCGTTCCAGAACTGTATGGGAACATGATCAAGACCTTGCGCGAGCGCATCCCGAATTCCGACAAGGCGGTGTGGTCCGTCCATTGCCACAATGACCTGGGGATGGCGGTTGCCAATTCCTTGGCCGGCGTAATGATCGGCGGCGTGCGCCAGGTCGAGTGCACCATCAACGGGCTGGGCGAGCGTGCCGGCAATACGGCGCTGGAAGAAATCGTGATGGCGGTCAAGACGCGCAAGGATTATTTCAAGCTTGACGTGGGCATTGATACCTCGCAGATCGTTCCGGCATCCAAGCTCGTGTCGCAGATTACCGGCTTTGCCGTCCAGCCGAACAAGGCCGTCGTCGGCGCCAATGCGTTTGCTCATGCATCCGGCATCCATCAGGACGGCGTGCTGAAAGCGCGTGACACTTATGAAATCATGCGCGCCGAAGATGTGGGCTGGACCGCCAACAAGATCGTGCTGGGCAAGCTGTCCGGGCGCAATGCATTCAAGCAGCGCCTCGAGGAACTCGGCATCGAGCTCGAGTCGGAAACCGAGGTGAATGCCGCGTTTGCGCGCTTCAAGGAGCTGGCTGATCGCAAGGCCGATATCTTCGACGAGGACATCATCGCGCTGGTCTCCGACGAGCAGCATTCCCACGACAATGAGTGCTACCGCTTCGTGTCATTGTCCCAGCATTCCGAAACCGGAGAGCGGCCGACGGCCCAGGTCGTTTTCACGATGGAAGGCAAGGAGCTGTCCTGCACCGGCGAGGGCAACGGCCCGGTGGATGCGACTGTCAATGCCATCGAGTCGCAGACAAAGAGCGGTGCCGAACTGATGCTGTTCTCCGTGAATGCAATCACGACCGGCACGCAGTCGCAGGGCGAAGTGACGATGCGCCTGTCCAAGGCAGGACGGATCGTTAATGGCGTCGGCGCAGACCCGGATATCGTGGTGGCATCGGCCAAGGCCTATCTGTCTGCTCTGAACAAGCTGCAATCCAAGGTGGACAAGCTCAATCCGCAGCTGTAACGGCAAGTCGACTGCAAGCAAGGGCGCCTGCAATTCAGGCGCCTTTTTTAAACTGCAAACAGGGTAGTGCGCCTCTCGCGGCTTGCAGGTGATTACAGCATGCCGAACGGGAAGCGGCGGTCCGGGTCGAAACGCAGATCGGGGCCGTTGAGCATCTTGCGCACAATGCCATCCCTGTCGAAGTGCACGTGCATCACGGAATTCCATACTCCGCTTTCCTTGTAAGGATAGGACCACACTTCGAGGTCGGTCAGCGAAAGGTAGGATTTTTCCACGGGCGTGCCAATTGTATGCAGGACGTCTTCTTTTGTTGCCTTGCCAATCTTAATGCTGGCAAACTTCTCGGCGGTCAGGACTTGCTCAAAAGAAATGACTTTTCCGTCGGAACCCAGACGCGCCATATAGGTTCGCTGCCCCCACGGGCCGTACGAATACTCGAGCAATTGGTCGCTGCCGTCACGGTAACGATGCTCCGGCTGACCGCGCTTGGAGATGACATCCCGCTCGGAATCGCCGGTTTGGACCGGTGGTGGAAACAGGGTGGTGCAAGCTGTCAAGGTTGCTGCGAGGATGGCGGGAAGGGCGCGAACAGCGAATTTCATCATTTTCCTCTTGCATCCCTTTCAAAAACCGCTAAGTGTTTGAATGGTTGGCGTATTTCCTATATACTGCGCGTCTTGGTCGGTTTGACCAAGCTTTTTTGTCAATTGTTCACGGTGCGTGGGGTTGCGACTCCGCATACCGCATGTGAAAGGTATTCCATGTCAGTAGAAAACATCAACAAGGCCGCCATTATCGCGGAAAACGCTCGCGGCACGAACGACACAGGTTCTCCGGAAGTGCAGGTCGCCCTGCTGACCGCCCGTATCAACGAGCTCAACAACCACTTCAAGGCCCACGCGAAGGATCACCACTCCCGCCGCGGCCTGATCATGATGGTTAACCGTCGCAAGCGTCTGCTCTCCTACCTGAAGGACAAGGACGCAAACCGCTATCGTGCCCTGATTGAGAAACTCGGTCTGCGCAAGTAAGTCAGTAGTTGCGACAACCGCTCGGGTCATAGACGAAATGCCTGCGTCAGTCTGCTGATGCAGGCATTTTGCCATTTGGCAGTTTGCAATCCGAAGATGGTTTATGCAGTAAAGGTGGCAAGTCACGCGTGGCATGCCATCTGTGGTGAGGTGAACGACAGCGCCTGAAAATCTGTCGGCAAAAATAGAAAGGAAACACCGTGTTCAATAAAGTTACCAAGACCTTCCAGTACGGCCAGCACAAAGTGACACTGGAAACTGGCGAAATCGCTCGCCAGGCATCCGGGGCCGTAATGGTGTCGATCGAAGACACCGTCGTGCTTGCAACCGTAGTCGCGAAGAAGGACGTCAAGCCTGGCCAGGACTTTTTTCCCCTGACCGTCGATTATGTCGAAAAGAGCTACGCCGCCGGACGCATTCCAGGCGGTTTCTTCAAGCGCGAAGGCCGCCCGTCTGAAAAGGAGACGCTGACGTCGCGCCTGATCGACAGGCCGATTCGTCCGCTGTTCCCGGAAGGCTATCTGAACGAAGTGCAGGTTATCGTGCACGTCCTTTCCGTTAATCCCGAAATCGATCCGGACATCGCGTCCATGATCGGATCCTCGGCCGCCATCTGCGTTGCCGGGATCCCGTTCAATGGTCCGCTCGGTGCGGCGCGTGTCGGTTACATCGACGGCCAGTATGTCCTGAATCCGACCGCTCCCCAGATGACGAAGTCGCAGCTGGACCTCGTGGTCGCAGGCACCGAGCAAGCGGTCCTGATGGTCGAATCCGAAGCGAACCAGCTATCCGAGGAAGTTATGCTTGGCGCGGTAGTCTACGGGCATGAGCAGATGAAGGTCGTCATTGACGCAATTCACGACCTGGTGCGTGATGGTGGCAAGCCGGAAATGACCTGGAATCCGCCGGCGAAGAATGAAGCGCTGATTGGCCGTGTCACCGAATTGGCCGATGCCAAGTTGCGCGAAGCGTACCAGATCAAGGACAAGCAGGCGCGCACCGCCAAGCTGAAGGATGTAAGCGCGGAAGTCAATGCGGCGCTCGCGGCCGACGCTGGCACGACTGGTACTGCCGCGCCCGATGCGGCTGAGGTCGGCAGCATCCTTTTTGACCTTGAAGCGAAGATCGTGCGCTCGCAAATCCTCGAGGGCGAACCGCGTATCGACGGTCGTGATACGCGCACCGTACGCCCGATCAGTATTCGTACTAGCGTATTGCCGCGCACGCACGGCTCGGCGCTGTTCACACGCGGCGAAACTCAGGCGTTGGTTGTTGCCACGCTCGGCACAGCACGCGACGAGCAAAAGATCGATGCCCTGATGGGCGAGTATTCCGATCGCTTCATGCTTCACTACAACATGCCACCGTTCGCAACCGGCGAGACGGGCCGTGTGGGCACGCCGAAGCGTCGTGAAATCGGCCACGGACGCTTGGCCAAGCGCGCGCTCCAGGCTGCGCTGCCCTCACCGGAAGAGTTCAGTTATTCCGTGCGTCTCGTCTCCGAGATCACCGAATCGAACGGATCTTCTTCGATGGCGTCGGTGTGCGGCGGTTGCCTTGCGCTGATGGACGCCGGCGTGCCGATGAAAGCGCACGTCGCGGGCATCGCGATGGGCCTGATCAAGGAAGGCAGCAAGTTCGCGGTGCTGACCGACATCCTCGGCGACGAGGATCACCTCGGTGACATGGACTTCAAGGTGGCGGGCACTGCCAACGGCATTACTGCGCTGCAAATGGATATCAAGATCCAGGGCATCACCAAGGAGATCATGCAGGTCGCGCTGGCGCAAGCCAAGGAAGGACGCATGCACATCCTGGCGAAGATGCAGGACGCCATGCCGTCGGGCAAGGCCGAGCTGTCGAATTTCGCTCCGCGCCTCATCACCATCAAGATCAATCCGGAGAAGATCCGCGATGTGATCGGCAAAGGCGGCGCTGTCATCCGTGCGCTGACCGAGGAAACCGGCACGCAGATCGACATCACCGATGAAGGCATCGTCACGATCGCTTCCGTTGATGCCGCGGCCGGCCAGGAAGCGAAGCGTCGCATTGAAGAGCTGACCGCGTCTGTCGAGATCGGCAAGATCTATGAAGGTGTCGTGCTGAAGTTGCTCGATTTCGGTGCGATCGTTCAGGTCATGCCGGGCAAGGACGGCTTGCTGCATATCAGTCAGATTGCCAACGAACGTGTCAATGCAGTGGCCGATTACCTGAAGGAAGGCCAGCAGGTGCGCGTCAAGGTTCTGGAAATGGACGACCGTGGTCGCCTGAAGCTGTCGATGAAGGCGGCGGCTGCCGAGGAGAGTGCCGCTGCGGCACAACCGCAGGAGTAAACCGCATCGCGATTCATTTGCGATAAGGAGAGCCGCCCGTAGCGTTATGCACGGGCGGTTTTTTTATCCGCGCGAGGGACTGAATTATTCAGGACAGCCGCATGCCATCGAGATCGGTATGGCGCGCGCGGAGGTGGTGTCCGGCGATCGCCATTCTGCTTTCAGCATGGTCTTCGGGATAGGAGTGGAACTGATAGCCGTTCTTTCCCCTCTCCTTGGCGCGATACATTGCAAGATCGGCGTTCTTCAGCAAGGACTGCCCGTCGGGTCCGTCATCAGGATAGACACTGATGCCGATGCTGACGCTCAGAGCGCATTCGCGATCACCGATTCGCACCGGGCGCGACGCCTCCTCAAGGAGCTTCTGCGCGACATCCGCGGCGTAGCGTCCGTCATTCAGGTCTTCGATCAGTACATAAAATTCGTCGCCGCCCATGCGCGCAATCTTGTCCGTGTGCCGCAGGCTGGCGCGCAGGCGCTTCGCGATTTCGCGCAAGACGAGGTCGCCCGCGTCGTGGCCTAGCGTGTCATTGATTTCCTTGAACTTGTCCAGATCCAGGAAAAACACGGCAAATTTCGTTCCGTGACGGCGCGCATTGCCGAGTGCAATGTCCAGGTATTCCTTGAACAGGAAGCGGTTGGGCAGGGATGTCAGCCCATCATAGTGAGCGAGATAGCGCATCCTCTCTTCTGAAGCGCGGCTGTCGATAGCAATGCCGGAGAGATCCGCGCACATTTCGATCAGGTGCTGTTCATTTGCGGACGGCGCGACCGCTTCAGGGAAAAACACCGCGAACGTCCCAAGCACCTTCTTGTTGCGGCTGAAAATCGGCTGGGCCGTGCAGGCCTTCAGGCCGAACTGAAGCACATGTTCGCTGCGGGCCGCCCATAATGGATCGGTTGCAATGTCTGTTACCGTCACCGATTGCGCGCGGAATGCGGCCGTGCCGGAAGAGCCATGGCAACGTCCCACTTCCAGGTCTTCAGGCTGCATCAGGCAGGACGACGGCAGGCTCGGTGCAATACGGTCACACAGGGTTTTTCCATCCTCGGTCAGCTGCTGGATCAGGCACATCCCTCGGCTCGACTGGGTTTCGAAGAAGCGGGCGATTTCGGTCAAGATGTCAGGCAGGGGAGCGCCGGTCGCAACCATGTTCAGAATGTGATTTTGTCCCAACTGAAGCGTTTCCGCATGCTTGCGTTCAGAGATGTCGCGGATGAATGCGGTGAACACCGGCTGGTCTTGCACGCGCAGCGGGACAATCGCGAGTTCGACCGGAAATGTGGAGCCATCAGCGTGCGTCGCAATCAGTTCCATGCGCTTGTTGAGCGCGGAGCTCTCGCCCGTTGAGAGAAAGCGCTCGATACCCAGGCGATGAAGCTCACGCCAGGCATTCGGAATGATCACATCGGAGAGTTTCCTGCCGAGGATTTCTTCGCGGCGGTAGCCGAATGTCAGTTCCGCGGCATCATTGAAACTGATGATTTCACCTTCATGATTGATTGAAATGATGCAGTCCAGCGCGGCAGTCAGGATTGCGCTCTTCAACCTTTCGCTATCCACCAGCGTCGCCTCGACGCCTTTGCTTTGCGATTCGCGTTCGCGGTTCTCGATGGCGAACGACAGGTTGTCAGTCAATTCCTTCAGCAGGTCCACGAGTTGGGTATCGAAGCAATTCTTTACTGTTGAATAGAGGTTCATCGCGCCCATGGTGCGATCAGGAAGGGCAAATGGAAAGCTGGCTACGGAGCGGATTCCAGCTTGCATCAGGTCACAGTGGCAGGGCGACGCCGATAACGTCAAGGTATCGTTGCAGATCCGGGCTTGTCCGTCGTCAATGGCGCATGCAATCGGATCGTGCCTCGCCGTCGCAGTCTTGTCGAGCGACGCCGTCATTCCGCTCAGGACATCGGCATGGATTCCATGCGCCGCGATTGGCGTTGTCTGCCGATCGCCATGTGCCTTGATACCGATCCACGCCATCTGGAAGCGGCCCTGTTCGACAACGATGCGGCAAATCTCGGCAAACAATTCATCGCGATCGGTAATCCGGACAATGGCCTGGTTCGCCTGGCTGAGAACGAAGTAGATGTCGCGCAGACGGGCGGACTTTTGCTCTGCACGCTTGCGGTCGTCGATGTCCGAGAAGGTGCCGGCCATTCGCGTCGCGTGCCCCTGCGTATCCCTCTCCACGATCTTTCCGCTGATAGCCACCCAGCGCCAGTCATGGTCAAGATCCTTCAGGCGCAATTCGATATGATGAAAGGCCTCATCTCCCTGGTTCGTGCCCTTGAGTGTTTCTCGCAACGACGTGCGAAAGCCTTCGCGGTCTTCGTCATGGATGAGCGATGGCAGGGTTTGCGAAGTACGGGATGTCGTGATGTCGCGCAGGATGCGCTTGAGTTCATTCGCGGGCTCGCCGCTGAAATACAGGCGGTCGTCCCGAATATGCCAGTCAAACGCGATCTGGCGAGAGCTCTCAAGGGCGAGGCTGAGCCGGTCGTGCATCGCCGACTGGGCTGGCTGCGAGTTCACCGGGTCCGGGGACAGGGAGTGAGCAGAGGAGTCACGCATGTGTTCGCCTGAAGTGAAATGGGTTGCCTGTTGGAAATGGGGGAAGGTTGATTAGTTCCCATCTTTTTGTAACCAAAACAACGTTGCCGGTTACAAATTTGCCACGGCTGTAGTGAATGGCAGGGATCTCGCGCCATACAGGCGGTACCAGTCTCGACTATCAATTCTTCCCGTTTGCAAAGCCAAAATGTTGCGTTACGTCAACTTTATTGATGGAGGCGCCACAGTTAGGGGGCGGCCAGCTGCAAACGTTGGCTGTCGTACAATGCAGCTTTTGTCCATGACGGAATTGAGCGATGAAAGCGATAGAGATCACCCACCCGGGTCCACCTGACGTATTGAAAGTGTGCGACAGGCCGATGCCGCAGCCGAAGGCGGGCGAGATTTTGATCAAAGTGCATGCGGCCGGTGTCAATCGGCCTGACGTGTTTCAGCGGATGGGGAACTATCCAGTTCCACCGGGGGCATCCGATCTGCCCGGTCTCGAGATTGCCGGTGAAATTGTCGAAGGCGACCTGGCCGGGAGTGATTTCACCGTTGGCGACATGGTGTGCGCCCTGGTGCCGGGCGGCGGCTATGCGGAATACTGCACGGCACCTCTCAAGCAGTGCCTGCCGATCCCGAAGGGCCTGAGCGCCATCGAGGCGGCTTCGCTGCCAGAGACATTTTTTACGGTCTGGAGCAACGTTTTCGATCGCGCCCATCTCTCCGGATCGGAAACATTGCTGGTGCAAGGCGGAACGTCGGGCATCGGCGTGACTGCAATTCAAATGGCAAGCGCCCTGGGACATCGGGTCTTTGCGACCGCAGGTTCAGACGAAAAGTGCCGTGCATGCGAAGAGCTTGGCGCCACCAGGGGCATCAATTATCGGACCGAGGATTTTGTCGATGTCATCAAGAAGGAAGCCGGTCGGGAAGGAGTCGACGTGATTCTCGACATGGTCGGCGGCGCCTATCTCGGCCGTGAAATCGACTGCCTTGCGGACGACGGACGGATTGTGCTGATTGCATTGCTTGGCGGCGCAAAGGCGACAGTCGATCTCGGGCAGGTTCTGCGGCGGCGCCTCACGATCACCGGTTCAACCCTGCGTCCGCGACCGGTCGAATTCAAGGCAGCCATTGCGAACAAGCTGCTGGCGCATGTGTGGCCATTGATCGAGACGCGCGCAATCAATCCGGTCATCTACAAGGTTTTCTCCCTGGAGGAGGCCGCAAAGGCGCACGAGATGATGGAGGCGAGCATCCATATCGGCAAGATTGTCCTGCAGGTGCGATAAGCATTCGGCCTGTCCGGCGGTTCCACGAAAAAAGAATGGACTTGCGGAACATCGGGACTGTGAAGCAGGTCATACACGGTTCCTTCGGTTTGACCGGTGAGCTTGCGGCACGCTAGAATCAAGGGTTATCGAAATTTTAGGCCCTTATGCGACGCAAACTTATTGCCGGGAACTGGAAGATGAATGGCAGCCTTGCTGCCAATGCGGCTTTGTTAAACGGGATCAAGGCTGATCTTGGTCAGCCCGCATGTGACGTTGCGGTATGCGTCCCAGCACCGTATTTCGCTCAATGCATGGCTGCGCTTTCCGGCACTTCTGTCGCCTGGGGCGGCCAGGATCTTTCCGTCCATGAATCGGGTGCCTATACCGGTGAGGTGTCCGGCACGATGTTGCAGGATTTCGGATGCGCCTACGTCATTGTCGGGCACTCCGAGCGACGCACCTATCATGGCGAGAGCAATGATCTGGTTGCGCAGAAAGCAGGCAGTGCGATCAAGGCTGGTCTGACGCCGATTGTTTGCGTCGGCGAGTCGCTGGAAGAGCGCGAGGCGGGTCGAACCGATGCGGTGGTCGGAGCGCAGATTGACGCGGTGCTCGCAGCCCTCGACACCGATGATGTTGCCAGGATTGTTGTTGCGTATGAACCTGTGTGGGCAATCGGTACGGGAAAGACCGCCACTCCCCAGATGGCGCAGGATGTGCATGCAACGCTTCGCGCGAAACTCGGGAACAGGAATCGCAATGCTGCAGACTCCGTGCAAATCCTCTATGGCGGCAGCATGAAGCCCGACAATGCGCGCGAGCTTCTTGCGATGCCTGATATCGATGGTGGTTTGATTGGCGGCGCGTCGCTGAAGACTGCCGATTTTCTTGCCATCGTCCGCGCTGCATGAGCAGGTCATAGAACACGTCAGAGATTAACCTTAGATTGGAAACCATTCAATGAACGCTTTGTTCACAGTCATCGTCGTAGTGCAAGTGCTGGCCGCGCTTGCGATTATCGGCCTCGTTTTGCTTCAGCACGGCAAGGGCGCCGACATGGGCGCCGCGTTCGGTTCGGGTGCGTCTGGCAGCCTGTTCGGTGCAACCGGGTCATCGAACTTCCTGTCGAAGTCGACCGGTGTGGCGGCGGCGATTTTTTTCAGCGCCACGCTCGCACTTGCATTCGTCGGCAACAAGCGTACGGTCGTCAGTGGTGGCGTGATGGATCGATTGCCTGCCGCTCCGACCGCTCCTGCATCACCGGCACCGGCAAAGGTCGACAACACACCTGAACAAGGTGCTGCTTCCTCGGCTGCGAGTGCGCCTGCAGGGAGCGCAGGCCAGGCAAATCAGATACCAAAATAATTCAGAGACGTTTTGATTTGGAGCAATTGTGCGTTGAACAAACGCGCCAAAGCAGAGTAGAATACGAGTCTCATTTAGCCGACGTGGTGAAATTGGTAGACACGCTATCTTGAGGGGGTAGTGGCGCAAGCTGTGCGAGTTCGAGTCTCGCCGTCGGCACCAACTGAATAAGGCCAGCAAGGGCAATCCCCAAGCTGGCTTTTTATCGAGGAATCTTGGTTTGATTTGCAAATCATTTAATTAACCAACATCCGGCCCACATCGTGAACCTCGAAAATTATTTCCCCGTCCTTCTCTTCATTCTCGTCGGCATCGGCGTCGGTGTCCTTCCCCAAATTCTCGGTCGCGTGCTGGCTCCGCACAAGCCTGATGTCGACAAGCTCTCGCCATACGAGTGTGGTTTCGAAGCGTTTGGCGACGCGCGCATGAAATTCGACGTGCGCTATTACCTGGTTGCGATCCTCTTTATTTTGTTCGATCTGGAAACCGCGTTTTTCTTCCCATGGGGTGTCGCGATGCGCGACCTCGGATGGCAGGGCTTCGTCACGATGATGGTGTTTATCGCCGAATTCATCGTCGGGTTCTGGTACATCTGGAAGCGCGGCGCTCTGGATTGGGAGTAAGTCATGTCAATTGAAGGTGTACTGAACGAAGGCTTCGTCACGACCACGGCTGACAAGCTGATCAACTGGACCCGCACGGGATCCTTGTGGCCGATGACCTTTGGTCTCGCCTGCTGCGCAGTCGAAATGATGCATGCAGGCGCATCGCGCTACGATCTTGATCGTTTCGGTGTCGTGTTTCGCCCGTCCCCGCGCCAGTCCGACGTCATGATTGTCGCCGGTACGCTATGCAACAAGATGGCGCCGGCGATGCGCAAGGTGTACGACCAGATGGCCGAGCCGCGCTGGGTCATCTCGATGGGCACCTGCGCCAATGGCGGCGGCTACTATCACTATTCCTACTCGGTCGTTCGCGGCTGCGATCGCATCGTTCCCGTCGACGTTTACGTCCCGGGGTGCCCGCCGACTGCCGAAGCGCTCATCTACGGCATCATGCAGTTGCAGAACAAGATCAAGCGGACGAACACGATTGCACGCTAAGCAGGTCGCTTGGAAAAAGATATGACCACAAAAATTGAAACTCTTGAGGCGGCCCTGCATAACGCGCTCGGCAGCCAGATCCGGAGCCTGACTGTCGCATTGGGTGAAGTGACAGTGGTTGTCGGGGCAGACGATTATCTGTCGGCGATGCGTGTGTTGCGTGATCATGCCGACCTGCGTTTCGAGGAGCTGATCGATCTGTGCGGCGTCGACTATTCGACGTATGGCGACGGCATCTGGGAAGGTCCACGCTACGCAGCGGTGTCTCACCTCCTGTCGATCTCGCACAACTGGCGCGTCCGCGTTCGCGTGTTTGCACCGGAGGACGAACTCCCCGTCATTCCGTCGGTCATAGATGTCTGGCCCTCCGCCAACTGGTACGAGCGTGAAGCGTTTGACCTCTTCGGCATTCTGTTCGATGGTCACAACGACCTACGCCGCATCCTCACCGACTACGGTTTCATCGGACATCCGTTCCGCAAGGACTTCCCGGTGTCGGGTTATGTCGAAATGCGCTATGACCCCGAGCAGAAGCGCGTCATCTACCAACCCGTGACGATCGAGCCGCGCGAAATCACGCCGCGGGTCATTCGCGAAGAAAAATACGGGATGAAATAATGGCTGAAATCAAGAATTACACCCTGAACTTCGGTCCGCAGCATCCGGCTGCGCACGGCGTGCTGCGCCTCGTGCTTGAGCTGGATGGCGAAGTCATCCAGCGCGCGGATCCGCACATCGGCCTGCTGCATCGCGCGACCGAAAAGCTGGCGGAACAGAAGACCTTCCTGCAGTCCGTGCCGTACATGGACCGTCTCGACTACGTGTCGATGATGTGCAATGAGCACGGCTATGTACTGTCGATCGAGAAGCTGCTCGGCATCGAAGTGCCGTTGCGCGCACAGTACATCCGCGTCATGTTCGATGAGATCACGCGCATCCTGAATCACTTGCTGTGGATCGGCGCGCACGGTCTTGACGTCGGCGCGATGGCGGTCTTCCTGTACGCATTCCGCGAGCGCGAAGACCTGCTGGATTGCTACGAGGCGGTTTCCGGTGCACGCATGCACGCAGCATATTATCGTCCGGGCGGCGTTTATCGCGATCTGCCGGATGTGATGCCGCAATACAGGCCCTCGCCCATTCGCAGCGAAAAGGCGACGAAGCAATTGAACGAGAACCGCCAGGGTTCGCTGCTCGACTTCATCGAAGACTTCACCAACCGTTTTCCTGGATATATTGACGAATACGAGACCCTGCTGACCGATAACCGCATCTGGAAGCAGCGCCTGGTCGGTGTGGGTGTCGTCTCACCGGAACAGGCAAAAGCGATGGGATTCACCGGCCCGATGCTGCGCGGCTCCGGCATTGAGTGGGATTTGCGCAAGACCCAGCCTTATGCAGTCTACGATCTGCTGGACTTTGATATTCCTGTCGGCGTGAACGGCGATTCCTATGACCGTTATCTGGTGCGCGTGGAAGAGCTGCGCCAGTCGAACCGCATCATCAAGCAATGCGTCGAATGGCTGCGCAACAATCCGGGTCCAGTGATGGTGGACAACCATAAGGTGGCGCCGCCATCCCGTGTCAACATGAAATCCAACATGGAAGAGCTGATTCACCACTTCAAGCTCTTCTCCGAAGGTTTCCACGTTCCTGAAGGTGAATCCTACGTTGGCATCGAGCATCCGAAAGGCGAGTTCGGTGTCTACCTGATTTCCGATGGCGCGAACAAGCCCTATCGAATGAAGATCCGTGCTCCTGGGTTCGCGCACTTGCAAGGCATGGATGGAATGGCGAGGGGCCACATGATCGCGGACGCTGTGACGATCATTGGCTCGCTGGACATTGTGTTTGGTGAGATTGACCGATAAACCGCGCGAAACATCGCGCACGGATGGCTGACATCATGCTGTTAAGTCAAGAAGCTTACAAAAAAATCGATCGCGAACTCGCGAAATTTCCTGCAGACCAAAGGCAGTCGGCCGTCATGGCGGCACTCGCCATCGCGCAGGATGAGAAGGGCTGGCTTTCGCCTGAAATCATGCAGGACGTTGCCGACTATATCGGCATGCCGGCGATTGCCGTGCAGGAGGTCGCAACGTTCTACAACATGTACAACACCAAGCCGGCCGGCAAGCACAAGATCTCCGTCTGCACGAATCTGCCATGCGCCTTGTCCGGTGGCGAACGTGCCGCGCACTACCTGAAGCAGAAGCTTGGCGTCGATTTCAAGGAGACTACCGCAGACGGCCAGTTTACGCTGATCGAAGGCGAGTGCATGGGTGCTTGCGGTGACGCTCCCGTCATGCTGGTGAACAACAAGCGCATGTGCAGCCATATGTCGAACGACAAGATCGATGCACTGGTGGAGGAACTCAAGAAATGACCTGCCTGCACGATCGCCACATCAATCCGCTGATTCTTGCGGGCTTGAACGGCACCAACTGGCATCTGGCTGACTATGTCAAGCGTGGTGGCTATGAGGCCCTGAAGCGCATTCTGAGCGAAAAAATTCCGCCGGAACAGGTTATCGCAGAACTGAAGGCATCTTCGCTTCGCGGTCGTGGCGGTGCTGGATTTCCGACCGGGCTGAAGTGGAGCTTCATGCCGCGCCAGTTCCCCGGGCAGAAGTACCTTGTCTGCAATACGGATGAAGGCGAGCCGGGCACATTCAAGGATCGCGATATCATTCGCTACAACCCCCACGCCCTGATCGAGGGTATGGCCATCGGCGCATATGCGATGGGCATCACCGTGGGCTACAACTACATCCACGGCGAAGTGTGGGCCGAATACGAACGCTTCGAGCAGGCGTTGGAAGAGGCCCGTGCTGCGGGATTCCTGGGGAACAAGATCATGGGCAGCGACTTCAGCTTCCAGCTGCATGCTTTCCATGGTTATGGCGCTTACATCTGCGGCGAAGAGACTGCGTTGCTGGAATCGATTGAAGGCAAGAAGGGGCAGCCGCGCTTCAAGCCGCCGTTCCCCGCGAGCTTCGGTTTGTACGGCAAGCCAACCACGATCAACAACACCGAGACCTTTGCTGCCGTACCGTTCGTCATGCGCATGGGCGGCGAGGCCTATGCCGCGCTTGGCAAGCCGAACAATGGTGGAACAAAGATCTTTTCGATGTCGGGCGACGTTGCGCGTCCCGGCAATTATGAAGTTCCGCTCGGTACCCCGTTTGCGAAGCTGCTCGAGCTCGCCGGCGGCATGCGTGACGGCAAAAAGATCAAGGCGGTCATTCCCGGAGGTTCGTCGATGCCGGTGCTGACCGGCGAGGTCATGATGAACACGGACATGGACTACGACTCGATCGCAAAGGCGGGATCGATGCTCGGTTCGGGCGCGGTCATCGTGATGGACGAAACCCGTTGCATGGTCAAGTCGCTGCTGCGGTTGTCGTACTTCTACTTCGAGGAATCCTGCGGCCAGTGCACACCGTGCCGCGAAGGCACCGGCTGGCTGTACCGGATGGTGCATCGCATCGAGCACGGCCAGGGCCGTGCCGACGATCTCGACATGCTGAACTCGATCGCTGACAACATTCAGGGGCGTACCATTTGCGCGCTGGGCGATGCCGCCGCAATGCCGGTCCGCGCCTTTATCAAGAATTTCCGCAAAGAGTTCGAATACCACATCGAGCACAAGCGCTGCATCGTTCCTGCTTACGTTTAATAAATCCGGTGCGCGTCGCGCACCCTACGGCAAAAAACAGAGCCATGGTTGAAATCGAAATTGACGGCAAAAAAGTCGAGGTGCAAGAAGGCAGCATGGTGATGGACGCTGCCAACAAGCTTGGCACCTACATCCCGCATTTTTGCTATCACAAGAAACTGTCCATTGCGGCGAACTGCCGCATGTGCCTGGTTGAAGTTGAAAAGGCGCCGAAGCCGTTGCCCGCATGCGCGACACCGGTGACCAACGGCATGATCGTTCGCACGCACAGCGACAAGGCCGTCAATGCACAGAAAAGCGTCATGGAGTTCCTGCTGATCAATCACCCACTTGATTGCCCGATCTGCGATCAGGGCGGCGAGTGCCAGCTGCAGGATCTCGCCGTCGGATACGGCGCATCGGCTTCGCGCTATGAAGAAGAAAAGCGTGCTGTCGTACCCAAAGAAGTCGGCCCGCTGATCTCCACGAAAGAAATGTCGCGCTGCATCCATTGCACGCGCTGCGTTCGCTTCGGGCAGGAAATTGCCGGCATCATGGAACTCGGCATGCTCAACCGTGGCGAACATTCCGAAATCACCAGCTTTGTCGGCAAGACGGTGGATTCCGAACTGTCCGGTAACATGATCGACCTGTGCCCGGTCGGCGCATTGACGTCCAAACCTTTCCGTTACAGCGCCCGCACATGGGAACTGTCCCGTCGCCGTTCCATCAGCCCCCATGATGGTCTGGGTTCCAACCTGATCGTACAGGTCAAGGCGGGTAAGGTCATGCGCGTTCTTCCCCTCGAAAACGATGGAGTGAACGAATGCTGGCTGTCAGACAAGGACCGCTTCGCATACGAAGGCCTGAACAGCGCGGAGCGTCTGACCGTTCCGATGGTCAAGCAGGATGGCAAATGGATTGAAACCGACTGGCAAACCGCTCTTGAGTATGTGGCGCGCGGGCTGCTCGGTATCCGCAAGGAGCACGGCGCCGATGCGATTGCCGCGTTGGCCGCACCGTACTCCACGCTCGAAGAACTTTCCCTGCTGCAGAAGGTGGTTCGCGGCCTCGGCTCGGACAACGTGGACTTCCGCCTGCGCCAATCCGATTTCGCGCTGGACGGTAAGGTTGTGCCGTGGCTCGGCATGTCGATCGAAGAATTCGGCCAGGTCAACCGAGCATTCGTCATCGGCTCTTTCCTGCGCAAGGACCATCCATTGCTCGCGGCACGCCTGCGCCAGGCAGCCAGGCGTGGTACCACCATCAGTCTTTTGCACTCGACGGACGATGACCTTGCGATCCCGGTTGCAAACCGGATGATCAAGGCTCCTTCGAACTGGCTGGCCGGACTGAGCGAAGTGATCGTCGCCGTTGCACAGGCCAAAGGCATCGCGGTTCCGGCCGGCTTCGAAGGCACCCAGCCTGGTGAAGTGGCCAAGGGTATCGCGTCGAGTCTGCTGTCGGGCGAGAAGAAAGCTGTTGTCCTTGGCAACGCCGCGGCACAGCATCCGCAAGCCTCTCAGCTGCATGCCGCTGCGCAGTGGATCGCGCAGAATACGGATGCAAAGTTCGGCTATCTGACCGAGGCCGCAAACACGGTCGGCGGTTATCTGGCCAACGCCGTACCTGGCAAGGGAGCGAACGCCATCCAGGCTTTCGTACAGCCGCGCAAGGCTTATGTGCTGCTGCACGCTGAACCGGAACTCGACTGCTTCGATCCGCAGGTTGCGCGTGCCGCGCTGGACAAGGCTGATATGGTCGTTGTCATGTCGCCGTTCAAGCACGGCGCCGATTACGCCGATGTGATGTTGCCGATCGCGCCGTTCTCCGAAACTTCCGGCACCTATGTGAATTGCGAAGGCCGTGCGCAGGGCTTCAACGGTACGGTGAAGCCGCTGGGCGAAACCCGTCCCGCATGGAAGGTATTGCGCGTGCTGGGCAACATGCTTGATCTTCCTGGCTTCAATTATGAAACGTCGGAAGAGGTGAGGATCGAGCTACTCGGCACCAAGACTGCGGAAGAGGCGGACCTCAAGCCGCGGCTGAACAACATCGCCAGCGTGCAGCCCCAGGCCGCGAAAACGGCGCAGGCTGGGCAGATCGAGCGTGTCACGGATGTTCCAATCTACTTTACGGATGGCATCGTGCGCCGTGCGGAATCCATACAGATGACGGCTGATGCGCGCGCACCGAAGGCATTGCTTTCAAGCGCACTTGCCGCGAAGCTTGGCGTCGGCCATGGTGATACGGTGAAGGTCACGCAAGGGCTGGGCGCGGCGCTGCTGGCCGTCGCGATCGATGCAAAGTTGCCGGAAAACGTCGTGCGGGTATCCGCAGGCACCCGTCGACGGCAGCACTGGGCGGAATGTTCGGCGCAATTAGTGTGGAGAAAGCGTAATGGACCAACTGCTCCTGGACATCAACACGGGCGGACAAAATCTGTTCGGCGGAGCTTGGCTCCTTATCTGGACCCTGGTCAAGATTGTGGTGCTCGTCGCGCCGCTGATGGGGCTGGTCGCGTACCTCACGCTCTGGGAACGCAAGATGATCGGCTGGATGCATATCCGTCTCGGCCCGAATCGGGTCGGTCCGCTCGGACTGCTGCAGCCGATTGCCGACGCGGTCAAGCTGCTGATGAAGGAAATCGTCGTTCCGACCCGCGCCAACAAGGCGTTGTTCGTCATCGCACCGGTCATGACCATCATGCCGTCGCTTGCCGCCTGGTCCGTGATTCCATTCGGCCCCGAGACAGTCCTGGCCAATGTCAATGCAGGCCTACTGCTCCTGATGGCGATCAGTTCGATGGAAGTGTACGGTGTCATCATTGCCGGCTGGGCATCCAACTCGAAGTATGCGTTCCTCGGCGCCATGCGTGCGTCGGCACAAATGGTCTCTTATGAAATTGCGATGGGCTTCGCGCTGGTGATTGTGCTGATGGTGTCCGGCAGTCTGAACTTCACCGACATCGTGATGGCGCAAAGCAAGGGCTTCTTCTATGACAAGGGCTGGAATTTCCTGTCCTGGAACTGGCTGCCACTGCTGCCGATCTTCGTGATCTATGTCGTTTCCGGTATTGCCGAGACCAACCGCCATCCGTTCGACGTGGTGGAAGGCGAATCAGAGATCGTTGCAGGCCACATGGTGGAATATTCGGGCATGTCGTTCGCGATGTTCTTCCTCGCCGAATACGCGAACATGATTCTGATCTCGATCGTTGCCTCGCTGATGTTCCTCGGCGGCTGGGCATCGCCCGTCTGGTTCCTCGACTGGATTCCGGGTTGGATCTGGCTCGGTATCAAGACCTTCTTCGTCGTATCGCTGTTCATCTGGGCGCGCGCTTCTTTCCCGCGTTACCGCTATGACCAGATCATGCGCCTCGGCTGGAAGGTCTTCATTCCGCTGACGCTCGCCTACCTGGTGATCGTCGCGGCCTGGATCCAGTCACCGTGGAATATTTGGAAGTAAAGAATAGAGGCTGAACAAGATGGAAGCCATTAAAGATTTTTTCGGCAGCCTGATGCTCAAGGAGCTGCTCAAAGGCTTGGCCCTGACCGGCCGCTACATGTTCGCGCGCAAGATCACGGTGCAATATCCGGAAGAGAAAACGCCGATGTCTCCGCGCTTCCGCGGCCTGCATGCGTTGCGTCGCTATGCTAATGGGGAAGAGCGTTGCATCGCCTGCAAACTGTGCGAGGCGGTCTGCCCGGCCATGGCAATCACGATCGAATCTGCGGAGCGCGAGGACGGCACTCGCCGTACCACGCGCTATGACATCGACCTGACCAAGTGCATCTTCTGCGGATTCTGCGAAGAATCCTGCCCGGTTGACTCGATCGTCGAAACCAACATCATGGAATACCACGGCGAAAAGCGCGGCGACCTTTACTACACGAAGGAGATGCTGCTCGCAATTGGCGACCGTTACGAAAAGGATATCGCCGCTGCACGTGCAGCCGACGCGTCGTATCGTTGATTTTGCCTGATCTGGCCCGCAACAGCTGACTCAATTGGTCCATTATGGAATTTAAAACTGCCTTGTTCTACGCGTTTTCGGTGATCCTCGTGTTCGCCGCAATACGCGTCATCACAGACCGGAACCCGGTGCACGCCGCATTGTTCCTGGTGTTGTCCTTCTTCTCGGGTGCTGCGATCTGGCTGCTGTTGAAAGCCGAATTCCTCGCGATCGTACTGGTACTCGTCTACGTCGGTGCTGTCATGGTGCTGTTCCTGTTCGTCGTGATGATGCTTGAGGTCGACATGGAAAAGCTGCGCCAGGGCTTCTGGGGATATTTCCCGCTTGCTGCCACTATCGGTGTCGTGATCGTGCTGGAAATGGCTGCGGTGTTGTTGCACGGATTCTGGACGCCCGATGCACAAGTGCCGGCAGCCGCCGCAAACATCGGCAATACGAAGGAGCTCGGCAAGCTGATATTCACGCAGTACATATACGCATTTGAAATTGCCGCGGTGGTGCTGCTGGTGGCAATTGTGGCCGCTGTCGCGCTGACTTTGCGCCGACGCAAGGACATCAAGTACTTCAGTCCGGCAGCGGCTGTGAAGGTCAAGCGTAATGATCGTCTGCGTATCGTCCGTATGAAAGCCGTGTCCGAACGCGCGAACGGCAATGCACAGCCAGCTGCCTCGGCAGCAGAAAAATAACAAGGGGAAGCATCGTGGCTTTATCGCTCGCACATTACCTGGTCCTGGGAGCCATCCTGTTCGCGATCTCGATCGTCGGGATTTTCCTGAACCGCAAGAACATCATCGTATTGCTGATGGCGATCGAATTGATGCTCCTCGCGGTCAATTTGAACTTCATCGCCTTTTCCCATTACCTTGGCGATGCGGCGGGGCAAATTTTCGTTTTCTTCATCCTTACTGTGGCTGCTGCGGAGTCCGCGATCGGTCTCGCCATTCTGGTGGTTCTGTTCCGTAACCTGGACACCATCAATGTCGAAGATCTCGATGCTCTCAAAGGTTAACCACGAAAATAACGACAAGGTCCATCATGGCGGGGCAACTCAACCCTAACGTATTACTGGCTGTGCCGTTGGCACCTCTCGCAGGCTCCGCGATCGCGGGCCTGTTCGGAACCAAGTTTTTCGGCAACAAGATCGGCCGCACCGCGTCGCATTCGGTGACGATACTGGGCGTACTGATCGCTTTCATCATATCGTTCCAGACATTGCTCGCCGTGCTGGATGGCGCCACATACAACGGCACCATCTACAACTGGATGACGGTGATGGGCCTGAAGCTCGAGATCGGCTTCTTGATCGACAGTCTCACGGCGATGATGATGTGCGTCGTGACCTTCGTGTCCTTGATGGTGCATATCTACACGATCGGCTACATGGCCGAGGATGAGGGCTACAACCGCTTTTTCTCCTATATCTCGCTGTTTACGTTTTCGATGTTGATGCTCGTCATGAGCAACAACTTCCTGCAGCTGTTCTTTGGCTGGGAAGCGGTGGGTCTCGTTTCCTACCTGCTGATCGGTTTCTGGTACACGCGTCCGACGGCAATCTACGCCAACATGAAGGCGTTCCTGGTCAACCGCGTCGGCGACTTCGGCTTCATCCTCGGTATCGGCCTGCTGCTGGCCTACGCCGGCTCGATGAACTATGGCGAAGTCTTCGCAAAGAAGGAAGAACTGGCAAAGCTGATGCTGCCCGGCACCGACTGGATGCTGCTCACCGTCGCCTGCATCTGCCTGTTCGTCGGCGCAATGGGTAAATCGGCGCAATTCCCGTTGCATGTATGGCTGCCCGATTCGATGGAAGGCCCGACGCCGATCTCGGCACTGATCCACGCCGCCACCATGGTGACGGCCGGCATCTTCATGGTGACCCGCATGTCGCCGCTGTTCGAATTGTCGGATACCGCGTTGTCCTTTGTCCTGGTAATTGGCTCGATCACAGCGCTCTTCATGGGTTTCCTCGGCATTGTCCAGAACGATATCAAGCGTGTTGTGGCGTATTCGACCCTGTCGCAGCTCGGTTACATGACCGTGGCACTCGGTGCATCGGCCTACTCGGTCGCCGTATTCCATCTCATGACCCACGCATTCTTCAAGGCGCTGCTGTTCCTGGGCGCCGGCGCAGTGATCATCGGCATGCACCATGACCAGGACATGCGCAACATGGGCGGCCTGCGCAAGTACATGCCGATCACCTGGATCACATCATTGCTGGGTTCGCTCGCACTGATCGGCACCCCGTTCTTCTCTGGCTTCTATTCGAAGGACAGCATTATCGAAGCCGTCCATGCGTCGCATATTCCGGGTTCTGGCTTCGCATACTTCGCGGTGCTGGCGGGCGTCTTCGTCACGGCGTTCTACTCATTCCGCATGTACTTCCTCGTATTCCACGGCGAAGAGCGGTGGGGCAAGTCGCATCACGGCGAGCATCAGAACCACAGCCACGACGAGCATGCCGGCGAACATCATCACGGACTGGCGGCGGGAGAGAAGCCGCACGAGGCGCCGTGGGTGGTGACCGTGCCGTTGATGCTGCTTGCCATTCCGTCCGTAGTCATCGGCTTCATCACCATCGGCCCGATGCTGTTTGGCGATTTTTTCAAGGATGTGATTTTCACCGGCGAGTCGCACGAAGCAATGAAGGAACTGGCCTCGGAATTCCATGGTGCCTGGGCGATGGGACTACATGCGTTCACTTCGGTGCCGTTCGCACTGGCATTGGCTGGCGTCGTCTCGGCGTACTACTGCTACATGGTGAATCCGAAAGTGCCGGCGTGGTTCCAGCAGAAATTCCACGGCATTTACACGATTCTCGACAACAAGTACTACATGGACAAGTTCAACGAGATCGCGTTTGGCAATGGCGCGCGCGTGGTCGGTAACGGATTGTGGAAAGTTGGCGACCGCGGGCTGATCGACGGCTTGATCGTCAACGGCAGCGCCAAGGTCGTCGGCTGGTTCTCGGCACTAACCCGTCACTTCCAGACTGGATACATTTATCACTATGCATTTGTAATGATTCTCGGCGTGCTGTTCTTCCTGATTTATTTCATGCCGTTCCCGACATTTGCCAAATAAGTTGGCGAAGTAAAGCAAAAAACAATCATGATGCAGTCAACTTTTCCTCTCCTGAGCCTCGCGATCTGGTGTCCTATCGCGTTTGGTCTGTTTGTCCTGACATTCGGCCGCGATGACAATCCGGCACTGGTGCGATCCGTTTCGCTGTTGGGATCCATCATCAGCTTCCTTGTCACGCTGCCGCTGATCCAGCAGTTCGACAAGACGGCGCATGGCATGCAGTTCGTCGAAAAGGCGGCCTGGATCGAGCGCTTCAATGTCAATTACTTCCTTGGCATCGACGGCATTTCGATCTGGTTCATCCTGCTGACGGCCTTCATCACGGTGATCGTGGTCATCGCGGGTTGGGAAGTCATCGAGAAGCGTGTGGCGCAGTACATGGGCGCCTTCCTGATCCTTTCCGGCCTCATGATCGGCGTGTTCTGCGCACTGGATGGCCTGCTGTTCTACGTCTTCTTCGAGGCAACGCTGATTCCGATGTTCATCATCATCGGCGTGTGGGGCGGCCCGAATCGCGTTTATGCCGCGATCAAGTTCTTCCTCTACACACTGGCGGGCTCCTTGCTCACGCTGGTTGCGATTCTGTATCTCTACTTCAAGTCGGGCGGAAGTTTCGACGTGCTGGCATGGCACAAGCTGCCGCTGCCATTGAACGTGCAGATCCTGATCTTCGTCGCTTTCCTGATGGCGTTCGCGGTCAAGGTGCCGATGTGGCCGGTGCATACCTGGTTGCCGGACGCGCACGTTGAAGCGCCGACTGGCGGCTCGGTGGTGCTGGCGGCGATCATGCTGAAGCTGGGTGCGTACGGTTTCCTGCGGTTTTCCCTGCCGATTGCGCCGGATGCAAGCCACTCCATGGCGGGCTTCATCATCACCTTGTCGCTGATTGCGGTGATTTATATCGGCCTTGTTGCGCTCGTTCAGGCTGACATGAAGAAGCTGGTCGCCTATTCGTCGATTGCCCACATGGGTTTCGTCACGCTCGGTTTCTTCGAGTTCAATGCCATGGCGGTGCAGGGCGGTATCGTACAGATGATCTCCCACGGCTTCGTGTCTGCCGCGATGTTCCTTTGCATCGGCGTGCTGTACGACCGCATGCATTCGCGGCAGATCGCCGATTACGGCGGAGTGGTCAATACCATGCCGCGCTTCGCAACGTTCTTTGTCCTGTTTTCCCTGGCGAACTGCGGTCTGCCGGCAACGTCGGGTTTCGTCGGCGAGTTCATGGTGATCCTTGGCTCGGTCAAATTCAATTTCTGGATCGGCATTCTGGCTGCCACCGCGCTGATCTGGGGCGCTGCATACTCCCTGTGGCTGGTGAAGCGCGTCATATTCGGCGCTGTTGCCAATGATCACGTGGCCAAGCTGAAGGATATCGGCTCCCGCGAGTTTGTCATGCTGGGTCTGCTGGCAATCGCCGTGCTTGTCATGGGCCTTTATCCGGCGCCGTTCACCGACGTGATGCAGGTTTCCGTCGACGATCTGCTCAGGCATGTCGCGATTTCCAAGTTGTAAACCGAATCGAAATACGTGGAGGCATTCCTCACCCCGGCCCTCTTGGCAATGACCGAGAGGGGCGATTGAACGGAAACTGCGCAGGCAGCGTCTGCGAGGCTTAAGAGTGACAACATGAACAACATGAATCTGGTGCCGGCGTATCCGGAAATTTTTCTGCTGATTGCAACCTCAGCCATCCTGCTGATCGATATGTTCGTCGTGGATGCGAAACGGCATATCACTTACGGCCTCACGATTTTGACGCTGGCAGTCTGTATTGCATTGAATATTGCCGATTTCAGCGGCGCGACAACCTACACGTTCCACAACATGTTCGTGTCGGATCCGATGTCGAGCCTGCTGAAGATCTTTTCGTACGTTGCGGTTGGTGTCACGCTTATCTATTCGCGTCAGTACGCGACCGAGCGCGGCATGCTGGGCGGTACGATCGGCGGCGAGTTCTATGTGCTAGGACTGTTTGCCCTGCTCGGTCAGATGGTCATGATCTCCGGTAACAACTTCCTGATCATCTATCTCGGCCTTGAGTTGATGTCCCTGTCTCTGTACGCTCTGGTGGCGCTGCGTCGCGGCAATCCGGTATCGACGGAAGCGTCCATGAAGTATTTCGTGCTGGGCGCGCTCGCATCCGGCTTCCTGCTATATGGCCTTTCCATGCTGTATGGCGCCACCGGTTCGCTTGATCTCACGGAAGTTGCCAAGGCGACCGCGTCCGGTACGGTCAACAAGACTGTCCTGGTATTCGGCGTTGTATTTGTCGTGGCCGGCCTCGCATTCAAGCTCGGCGTTGTTCCGTTCCACATGTGGGTGCCTGACGTGTACCAGGGCGCTCCGACGGCAGTAACACTGCTTCTTGGCGGCGCGCCGAAACTGGCGGCGTTTGCCATCATGATTCGCCTGCTCGTCGAAGGCCTGTTCCCGCTGGCGATCGACTGGCAGCAGATGATCACTGTGCTGTCGATTCTATCGATGGCGATCGGTAACATTACCGCGATCGTGCAGACCAATCTGAAGCGCATGCTGGCTTACTCCACGATCGGTCAGATGGGCTTCATGCTGCTCGGCATGCTGTCCGGCGTGGTGAATGGTGACGTCGCACCTGCAGGGAATGCCTACAGCTCGGCGCTGTTCTACTCGATCACCTATGTGCTGACGACTCTCGGCACCTTCGGTGCAATCATGCTGCTCGCGCGCTCGGGCTTCGAGGCGGAAAATATTGATGACTTCAAGGGCTTGAACCAGCGCAGCCCATGGTTCGCATTCGTGATGCTGATCCTGATGTTCTCGCTGGCCGGCATTCCGCCGACCGTCGGCTTCTATGCCAAACTGGCGGTGCTCCAGGCCGTGCTGGGGACAGGACAGGTCTGGCTGGCGGTGCTGGCCGTGCTGCTGTCGCTGATCGGTGCGTTCTACTACCTGCGCGTCGTCAAGGTAATGTATTTCGACGAGCCGGTAGACACGGCCCAGATCATTGCGCCTACGGATATGCGCCTGGCCTTGAGCATCAACGGCCTGGCTGTACTGATCCTTGGCATTCTGCCTGGCCCGCTAATGGCGTTATGCGCAACGACCATCGTGAAGACACTCGCCGCGTAAGCGGCATGCCAGACTCAGCTCTCTGGTGGATGTCTCACTTTCGAGCTGGTTCGTGATCCTGTTGGCGGCAGTTGCCGCCAACTTGCCTTTCCTGAATGAGCGGTTGTTTGCCGTCCTCCCTGTCAGCAGGTCGACCAAGCCCCTATGGTTGCGGCTGCTGGAACTCGTCGTGCTTTATTTCCTCGTCCTTGTCATCGCCAGACTCTTGGAGTTGCGCATAGGGAACGCATTCTCCCAAGGCTGGGAGTTCTACGCCATAACGGCATGCCTCTTCCTCGTAATGGGCTACCCCAGTTTCGTGATCCGCTATTTGCGCAGGCGACACCGTTGATGTGCCGTCATGGCGACGCAGCGACAGGCAGTAAAATAGGTCCATTCAACATTTCGGAGTTTGCCTGTGGACCTGCATCTGAAAGAACATCAAGTAGATAGCGAACTCGCCTATGAAGGGCACTTCCTGAAAGTGCAGCGCGACACCGTTCGCCTGCCTGATGGAAAGGATTCGAAAAGGGAGTACATCAAGCATCCGGGGGCGGTAGTCATTCTGCCTTTGCTTGAGAACGGAAGCGTGCTGTTGGAGCGGCAATTCCGCTATCCGCTGAACCAGGTCTTTATCGAGTTCCCGGCCGGGAAAATCGACCCTGACGAGGATCCGTTGGTGTGCGCGAAGCGCGAGCTGCAGGAAGAAACAGGCTATACCGCCACGAACTGGCAATATATCTGTACCATCCATAATGCAATCGCTTACTCCGACGAGCACTTGGACATTTTCCTCGCGCGTGGACTGACGGCAGGAGAGTGCCGGCTCGACGATGGCGAATTCCTGGAAACTTTTACCGCGACGGTGCCGGACATGTTGAACTGGATCCGTGAGGGCAAGATCACGGATGTAAAAACGGTTATCGGGGCATTCTGGCTGGACAAGATCCTGGGAGGGCAGTGGAACGTCTGATCGCTACCGCCTGAGGGATAATCGGGACAAAAAAGAAAAGAGCCGCAATCGCGGCTCTTTGTTTATCGGCGCCGGCCGTTGATCTACATGCCGGAATAGTTCGGACCGCCACCGCCTTCCGGCGTGACCCAGACGATGTTCTGCGTCGGATCCTTGATGTCGCATGTCTTGCAATGCACGCAGTTCTGCGCGTTGATCTGCAGGCGGTCCTCGCCCGCATCCGTCTTCACGAATTCATACACGCCCGCCGGGCAATAACGGCCTTCCGGTCCGGCGAATTTCGCCAGGTTGACCTTCACCGGTACCGTCGGATCTTTCAGTGTCAGGTGGGCGGGCTGGTTCTCCTCGTGATTGGTATTGCTGACAAACACGCTGTTGAGGCGATCGAAGGTCAGTGTGCCGTCCGGCTTCGGATAGTCAATCTTCTGACACTGGTCTGCCGGCTGCAGGTAGGTGTGATCCGGTTTGTCGCGGTGAAGTGTCCATGGCGGATTCGTCACGCCGAGCTTGGGCAGGAGCCATTGTTCGATACCGGTCATCAGTTGGCCGATCAGCGGTCCCTTCTTGAACCAGAGCTTGAAGTTGCGGCTTTCGTTAAGCTCCTTCGCGAGCCAGCTGTTCTCATACGCCTGCGGATACGCCGTCAGTTCGTCACCGCTGCGGCCGGCACCTACTGCTTCGAACACGGCCTCCGCGCACAGCATGCCGCTCTTGATCGCC
>JAKACN010000277.1 GCA_021821365.1 Pseudomonadota bacterium
GTTGGTGTTGGTGTCGACCTTCGGCACGATCAGCGCGAGCGGGGCGCGTTGCGTGGTGGTGAGCGTGGCGGAAAACTTCTTCCATTCCGGCAGCTTGATCAGTTCTTCCAGCAGCGTGTTGTCATGCACGGCGGCATCGCACACGCCGGTGCGCACGGCGATGAGCGCGTCGGCAGGCGCCTTGAAGACCATTTCGACGGCGCCGTATTTCGCCGCCGGCATGCCCACATAATGGCCGCTTTCCGACAGGCACACCTTGCGGCCCTTCAGGTCGTCCCAGGACTTGATGGTGGTATCGCTGCGCATGATGGCCATCGGGCCGGCGGCGAAGCCGGTGGGGATGATGGTGGCCGAGCGCGGCAGGCGAGCCCTTTCCGTCAGCATCATGAGGGCGATGTCGGCCTTGGTTTCGACACGCACCGTGACGAGCGGGAGATTCAGGCGACGCGCAATGTCTTCCGCGAGCGCGGTGTCGATCACTTCCGGGGTGCGGAACTTCGCGCCGGGCTTGTAGGCGGGCACGACGTAGCTGACGCCGGCGATGAGTTTCTTGCGATGCTTGGCATGGTCCAGCGCCGGTGCCGCGAGAATGCCGGCGGAGAGCGTTGCCAGCGCAATGGCGAGCGCGACCTGCGTCAGCACTTTGCGCGGGCGTGAAGCCGTGCGCGTGCTGCATTGGCGGGCAATCGGTTCAGACATACTGGTAGCGCAATACGCGGTGCTTCAGTTTTTCCAGCAGGAGCTGGTCGATCAGCGGCGCGAGGATCGCGATCGCCAGGATGTTGGTCATCACGCCAACCATGTCGGCGGTTTCTCCTGCATAGGACAACGAGCGGCCCAAACCTTTCCCGAAGCCGACCAGCATCTCGCAGGAAATCAGTGCGCGCCAGGCGTTGCCGAAGGCGAGCTGCGCGCCGGTGATGAGCTCCGGCATGACGGCCGGCAGGTAGACGCGCTTGAGCATTTCCCAGCGCGACGCGCCCATCACGCGCGCGGCGGAGACATGCACATGCTGCACGCTCTCCGTGGCATTCATCACCGACAGCGCGGCGGGGAAGAAGGCGGCGACGGCGACCACGACGATGATCGGCGTGTTGCCGAAACCCATCAGGATCAGGAACAAGGGCACCCAGGCGATCGAGGGAATCGATTGCAGGATGATGATGGCCGACTTGAGCACTTCGCGGAAGAAGAACAGCACCGCGCCGATCAGGCCGAAGCCGACGCCGAACAGCATGGCGAAACCGTAGCCGACGGCAAGGCGGCCGAGGCTGCCCCCGAGCGCGGCGCGGAAATTGTCGGTCTGGATGTCCTGCCACAGGCGGGCAATGACGGTGGGCACGTCCGGCATCAGGAAGGCGGGCAGCGTCCAGGCAGCGACCTGCCAGCCGAAAAGGATGAAGACGACCGCCAGCGCAAACGCGAGATATTTGCGATGGCCGGAGATGCGGGTTCTGGTGCTCATGTTCGTTCTGATAAGTGCGATGGCCGGCGCAGGCCGGCCATCTCGTTGTCTTGCGGTCGGTTCAGCCCAGGGAATGGCATTCTTTCCCCGACGACTGCGGCGCAGCGGATCTTACAGCTTCCGGTCCTTCTGCCAGTTCAGGTCAAGAATGTTCTTCACGTCGTACGGCTTGCCGTCGCGCGTCTTGAGCGAGCCCTGTTCCTGCAGGATGCCGGCGATTTCCTGCATGCGCGCTTCGTCCTTCGCGGCGATGACCGGGCTGAAGGTCTGGCTCTTGATCGCGTCCGTGATCACGGCTTCGCGCGGCACCTCGCCCTTCTTCAGCGTCTTGAGCGTCGGTTCGGAGATGAAATAGCCGGCGATCAGTTTCGCGGCATCGGTCGGCTTCTTCTGCAGCATGGTGATTGCGTCGCGTTGCGCATCGAGCGACTTCCACACCGCGTCCTTGCGCTTCTTCAGCGTGTCGCCGGATGTGATGACGACCATGCAGGGGAAGGGCCACACTTCGCCGATTTCGTAGACCTGCTTGACAGGAGCGATCAGCTGCGCGATGGAGGCCTGCGGCTCGAACAGGAATGCCGCATCGACGCGCTTGCCGACCAGCGATTGCACCGCGACCTGCGGGCTCACGCCCATGATGTTGACGTCTTCCGGCTTCAGGTGGGCCTGCTTGAGCACCACGCCTTTCAGCACGGTGTCGGCGGTGCTGCCTTCGGCTTGCGAGGCGAGCGTCTTGCCTTTCAGGTCGGCAACGGTCTTGATGCCGGCGTCGTCGCGCGCGATGAGCGCATGGTAGCCCTGCTGCGCGCCGCCCACCACTTTCAGGTCCGCGCCCTTGGAGGCCCAGGCCAGCGCATTGGTGAAGCCGAGCACGCCGGAGTCGAGCTGGCCGCCGACGATGGCCTTGATCAGGTCGGTGCCGGACTTGAATTCGACCAGTTCCACATCGAGGCCGTGCTTCTTGTACAGGCCCGCTTCCTGCGCGACGATCGCTTGCGCGTCGTCCATCACGCGCAGGTAACCGACCTTGAACTTTTCATTGGCGAAGGCGTGGCCGGTGAAGGCAGATACCGCCAATGCGGCGACGAGAAATTTCGATAACTTCATATTCCTGCTCCTTCCAGTAATGCTGTGTTTTCTTCGTGCTCGGCGTGGATGCCGAGCAATCCCAAAATCTCGCGGCGCACCGGTGCGAAATCCGACAGGTCGTGCGTCTTTTCGTAGTGCGCGAGGTTGAATTCCTTGAGTACCGTCGCGGGCCGCTTGCTGAATACGAGGATGCGGTCGGCGAGGAACAAGGCCTCGTCGACGTCGTGCGTGACCAGCAGCACGGTCGGGCGCGCTTCGCGGATCAGGTCGCGCAAGGCATCCTGCAAGGTCATGCGGGTGAGGGCATCGAGCGCGCCGAAAGGCTCGTCGAGCAGCAGCACCTTCGGATGCGTGATGAAGGCGCGCGCCAGCGCAGCGCGCTGCCGCATGCCGCCGGAAACCTGGTGCGGGTAGTAATCCTCGAAGCCTTTCAGGTTGACCTTCTCCAGCCATGCGACGGCCTGCGCGCGCGCCTGCTTCTTGTCCACCTTCTGCAGTTCGAGCGCCATCGCCACGTTCTGCGCCAGCGTCATCCACGGATAGAGCGCGTTCTCCTGGAACATCAGCATGCGTTCCGGGTTCGGCCCCTGCACCGGCTTGCCGTCGGCAAGGATCTGGCCGGCACTCGGCTTTTCCAGTCCGGCGGCAATGTGCAGCAAGGTCGACTTGCCGCAGCCGGACGGACCGACCAGGGCGATCAGCTCGCCTTCCTCGATCTCGCGGCTGAAGGTCTTGATGACCTGCAGGTCGCCGAAACGCTTCTCGATGTTGTTAAACGCTAGTTTCATTCAAATCATTTCTTGCCGCCTGGGCGGCGCGTTGTGGAAACGATGGGAGCGGTGGCGGATGTGCGCACCTTGGAAATGTGTGAGCGCTTCTTAATTACTTTTCGCAATATCGAACTTTAATGATGGACGATGGCAAGGACAACAATTTTTCCGAACTATGCTTATTCGGAAATCGCATAAGAGCCTGACGCATCGCAATATCGCCTTGAGCGGATTGGCAAGCATGAGCGAATGCGTTGACGAAAAGGTAATGCGCATTGCTGATTCGTCAACGTCATTCGCGCTGTGCTGTCGTTCAATGCCTTTTTGACAGTAGCGTGGCCGAATAGATGCGCGATGGAGGAGGCATGGTGGTCGAGCTGTATTACTGGCCGGAGATACAGGGGCGCGGCGAATTCATCCGCCTCGCGCTGGAGGAAGCGGGCGCCGATTACGTCGACGTGGCACGCCGTTCCGAGCGCAGTGGCATGGGCACGGCGGCCATGTTCCGGCTGATGGAAGACGAGGCGGTGCAGTGCCCGCCGTTCGCGCCGCCCTTCCTGAAAGCCGGCGATCAGATCATCGCGCAGACCGCGAACATCCTGCTCTTCCTCGGTCCGCGGCTCGGCCTGGTGCCGGACGATGACGCCGGGTGGCTTTGGGTGCATCAATTGCAACTCACGATCGCGGACATGCTGGTGGAAGTGCATGACACGCATCATCCGATTGGTGCAAACCTCTATTACGAAGAGCAAAAGCTGGAGGCCTTGCGGCGCGCGGCGGCATTCACCGGCTCGCGCCTGCCGAAGTTTCTCGGCTATTTCGAGAGCGTGCTCGCGCGCAATCCTGCGGGGAGCGCCTGGCTCGTTGGCGACGCGCCGACCTACGCCGACTTGTCGATGTTTCAAATGATCGCCGGGCTGCGCTACGCATTTCCGCGCAACATGCAGCGCCTCGAACCGGACTATCCCTTCCTCGTCACCCTGCATGACCGCGTCGCGGCGCGCAAGCGCATCAAGGCCTACCTGAAATCGAAGCGAAGGATTCCGTTCAACAACGACGGCATTTTCCGGCAGTACAAGGAACTGGATACATAGACAGGCTGCTCAGCGGAGCATCGGCGGCGCGTGCTGCATATCCACGGAAGATACGAATTCGCCGTTGCATTCCGTGTGTCTTACGAGCATTCATTACGCTTCGGCCGTCACATAAAACCCTTGTCCACGAAAAACACAAAATTCAAGAATATTTTCGTGTCTTTCGTGGACAAGTGTTTTTGCAACAGCAACGCGGCAACCTCGGCCCGCATACAACTACGGGGCGCGCTTGCGGCGATCGTTCGGGGGTGAAGGAAGTTCGACCGGTGGCACGGGCGTTTCATTGGCCTGGATGAACGCTTCCAGCGCGTTGAACAGGGAATTGATCGTCGGCTTGCCGAAGGTCTTTTCGATCTCTTCGTATTGCGCATCGATCAACGGCGCGATCTCGCTGATCAGGCGGTCGCCTTTCGGCGCCAGCCGCACCATCACGCGGCGCTGGTCCTCCGGTAACCGCGCGCGGCGCACCAGGCCCATGTCCTCCATGCGTGCCAGCACGCCTGCCATGCTCGGGCTCTGGATCTGGCACAGGTCGCACAGTTCGCGCGGTTCGAGCTGGCCGCGCTCGTCCAGTACGCGCAGGATGCGCCACTGCTGCTCCGTCACGCCGAAGTGGTTGAGGATCGGACGGAAATGCGACATCAGGCCCTCGCGCGCTTTCAGGAAAAGCTGGGGCAGATTGCGATAGGTAATGCGATGTTTCATCGGTCCTCCGTGGCCGCCGCACGTCGGTGCGCATGCGGCTGGATCAAGAAAAAACATTATACCCATTGACTCGCTAACATATTAGTGATTTAATTTACTAATATATTAGTAAACTGCTCGCGGACTATCTGCGATCTTCATCCAGGCACAGTCAATTCTCCCCTTGAGGCTAGACAAGCCCGCCGCGTGGCGCTGCCGCGCGGCGGAGGCCGGATACACCGAGCGACGCGGCGGTTTCATCGACCACGACCGATTTCACAAAGGAGACTATCTTGCTGAATCCGATCCGACTGACCCGTTACGACGAACGTATCCGCATGCCCGCGCTGCGGGAGAAAGTGACTTCTGCCGCGGACGCGGCCACGTGGGTGAAGGACGGCATGACCGTCGGCATGAGCGGCTTCACACGCGCCGGCGACGCCAAGGTGGTGCCCTTCGCGCTGGCCGAACGCGCCCGTCACGAGCAGTTGAAGATCACGCTGATGACGGGCGCATCGCTCGGCAACGACGTCGACCGCACGCTCACCGAAGCGGGCGTGCTCGCGCGCCGTATCCCGTTCCAGTCCGACCCGGTACTGCGCAATGCAATCAATCGCGGCGAGGTGATGTATGTCGACCATCATCTTTCCGAGACCGTCGAACTGCTGCGCACGAAGCAGATCGCGCCGATCGACATCGCCATCATCGAAGCCGCATCCATCACCGAGAGCGGCGCCATCATTCCAACCACCTCGGTCGGCAACAGTGCCAGCTTCGCCATCCTGGCCGAGAAGGTGATCGTGGAAATCAACCTGACGCAACCGGCCGAGCTTGAAGGCCTGCATGACGTCTTCATCCCGAAGCGTCGCCCCGAGCGCGAGCCGATCCCGATCATGGGCGTGGAGGACCGCGTCGGCACCTCGGCCATCGAGATCCCGCCGGAAAAGATCGTCGCCATCGTCATCACCGAGAAGCTCGACAGCTCTTCCACCATCCTGCCGCCGGATGGCGAGACAGCCGCCATCGCGGGCCACCTGGTCGAGTTCTTCAAGAATGAAGTGAAGCTGGGCCGCCTCACCGAGAGCCTGCTGCCGCTGCAGGCCGGCATCGGCACCATCGCGAATGCCGTCATGTCCGGCTTCATCGACAGCCCCTTCCGGCACCTGCGCATGTATTCGGAGGTGCTGCAGGATTCGACCTTCGAACTGTTCGATGCCGGCA
>JAKACN010000034.1 GCA_021821365.1 Pseudomonadota bacterium
TAATCCATCTTGAACGGCTGGTTCATGTAGAGCATTGCGAACGGCACGAAGACGCTCAGCGTGATCGCTTCCTGCATGATCTTGAGCTGCGCGAGGCTGAGCTCCGTGTAACCGATACGGTTGGCCGGCACCTGCAACAGGTATTCGAACAGGGCAATCGACCAGCTCACGATGGCGGCGACCCACCATGCCTTGTTCGCCAGATTCTTCAGGTGACCGTACCAGGCGACGGTCATGAAGACGTTGGAAAGCGTGAGCAGGCCAGCGGTTTGTGCAACGACAGGAATTTGCATGGTTCAGATTCGGTGAATTGCTTGCCCGGCCACGTTGGGGACAAACGTGTGCGCCGGGCCGAGGCCGGGTATCGTGACCAGCGGATCGATCTGCAGCAGCGGAATCAGCACGAAGGCGCGCTGCGTCATGCGCGGATGCGGCACCGTGAGCGCCTCCGTCGATATGACCTGCTGTCCGTACAGTTCGATATCCAGATCCAGCGTGCGCGGCGCATTCGGAAAGGGGCGTTCGCGCCCGAAATCCAGTTCGATGGCTTGCAGCGCCTGCAGCAGTTCCTGCGCTGACAGCGCAGTATCGATGCGCACGACCGCGTTGATGTAATCATCGCCGCCGGCATCGACCGGGGCGGTGCGGAACAGGCTGGACTGCGCGTTCATGCTGGTGTCACGCAGTCCCTTCAATCGCTCGATCGCGCGCTCCACGTTGGCGCGCGCGTCGCCGAGGTTCGAACCGATGCCGATGTAGCAGGCGGTTCTTGCAGCGCTCATCTGCCGCTGCCTTCGGCGGGCGCCGATGCGGGCGCGGACCCCGCTTTCTGCTTGTTGCGGCCACCGCGGCGCCGGCGCTTTTTCGGCGCATGGCTTTCGCTCTCCGCCTTCGGCTTGCGCGTGAGCAGTTCCGCGCGGCCTTCGCCGTCGGCGGCGATGAAGGCGGTCCACCATTCGCCGATTTCGGGATCGATCTCGCCGGATTCGCAGCGCAGCAGCAGGAAGTCGTAGCCGGCGCGCATGCGCGGATGCTCGAGCAGCTTGTAAGGCGACTTGCCGGTGCGTCGTTCGAAGCGCGGCTGCATGGCCCAGATGTCGCGCATGTCGGTGGCGATGCGGCGTTGCAGGGCAAGCTTTTCGGTTTGCGCTTCCAGCACGTCGTCGGCCGCCATGTGCAGCGCCGGAATCGGGTATTCGCCGGCGGCCTGATAGGCATTCCATTTTTCCAGTGCCTGGTGCCACAACAGGGAAGCGAACAGGAAGCCAGGCGAGACGCCCTTGCCCTGGCGCACGCGCTCGTCGGTGCCGGCCAGCGCGAGGGTGACGAATTTTTCGCCGAGCGGCTGTTCCAGCACCACGTCCAGCAGCGGCAGCAGCCCGTGGTGCAGGCCTTCCTTGCGCAACTGCTGCAGGCAGGCGAGGGCATGACCGCTCAACAGCAGCTTCAGCATTTCATCGAACACCCGCGCGGCCGGGACGTTGTTGATCAGCGGCGCCATGATCTGGATCGGCTCGCGTGTCGACGGATCGATCACGAAGCCCAGCTTGGCCGCGAAGCGCACCACGCGCAGCAGGCGCACCGGGTCTTCGCGAAAACGCGCTTCCGGCGCGCCGATGATGCGCAGTGTCCGGCTGCGGATGTCGGCGATGCCGTTGTGGTAGTCGAGCACGGAGCGCGTCGCCGGGTCGTAGTACATCGCGTTGATGGTGAAGTCGCGCCGCGCCGCATCTTCATGCTGTTCGCCGAAAGTGTTGTCGCGCAGCACGCGGCCATGTTCGTCCTTCGGCGCACCCTCGGAGGAGGCGCCGCGGAAGGTGGTCACTTCGATGAGCTCCTGCCCGAACATGACGTGCACGATCTGGAAGCGCTTGCCGATAATGAATGCGCGGCGGAAAAGGCGTTTCACCTGTTCCGGCGTGGCATTGGTGGCGACGTCGAAATCCTTCGGCTTCACGCCGAGCAGCAGATCGCGCACCGCACCGCCGACAATGAATGCCTTGAAGCCCGCTTCCTGCAGCGTCTGCGTCACGCGTACCGCGTTGTGCGACAGCAGTTGCGGATCGATGCCGTGCTCGTTCGGCCCGAGCACAACCGGCGTATGGCTATTCGTTTTCTGTTTGACGCCGAGGATGCGCTTGATTAACTTTTTAATCATCGAATAAGGTCAGGATAGGCCAGCCTTTTGCCTGCGCGTGGGCTTTCAGCAAGGCGTTGGGATTGGTTGCAACCGGGTTGGTGACGGCCGAGAGCAGAGGAATGTCGTTTTGCGAATCGCTGTAGAAGTAGCTGCGGTCGAAGCTGCCGAGCGACCTGCCCTGTGAAGCCAGCCACTCGTTGGTGTGCGTGACCTTGCCCGGCCCGGAGGTGGGAATGCCAAGCAGTCGGCCGGTAATCTCGCCTTCATCCGTCACCTCCGGCTCCGCCGCGATCAGGTTGCACACACCGAACGCAGCGGCAATCGGCGCGGTAACGAAACGGTTGGTCGCAGTGATGATGGCCACCAGGTCGTCCGCATCCTGGTGGCGTTGCACCAGCTCGCGCGCCGCGGGGAGGATGGACGGCCCGATGACTTCCTCCATGAACTGCCCGTGCCATGCGTTCAGCTGTTCGCGGGTGAATTGCGCCAGCGTGCCGAGCGCGAATTCCAGGTACTCGACGGGATCGAGCGTGCCGGCTTCGTACTGCGCATAGAAATCGGCGTTGCGCCTGGCGAACGCGTCCGCATCCACCGCGCCGATACGCACCAGGAACTGTCCCCACTCGTAGTCAGAGTCGAGCGGGATCAGGGTGTGATCAAGATCGAATAAAGCGAGATTCATTATGCCTTGGGTTCACCTTCGAGTTGCAGCAGGCTGCGCAGGAGGGGCAGCGTGATGGGGCGTTGCGTTTCCAGGGAAAACTGGTCCAGCGCATCCAGCATGGCCGACAGGGATCGCATGTCCCGCCGGAAATGCGTGATCAGATAGGGTAACACGCCGGGCGACAAAGTGATGCCGCGCAACAGTGCGGCCTGGCTGAGTGCGGCAATTTTCTCGTCGTCGGTCAGTCCGTGCAGCTGGTAGATCAGGCCCCAGCCCAGGCGCGTGCGCAAGTCCTCGCGCAGGGCCAGTCCGGCGGGCGGCCTGTTGCCGGCGGTCACCAGCATGCCGCCGTTTTCCCGCACCTGGTTGAAGAGGGCGAATGCCGCAATCTGGTCCTCGGGCGACAATTGCTCGCAATCGTCGGCGAGGTACAAGGTAGTCGCCGGGTCGAACAGGTAGGCGTCTTCTCCGGCGTCCGCCGGAATGTAGCGTGCGTGGGGCGTGTTTGCCAGGGCGTGCAGCAAATGCGTCTTTCCCGCGCCGGCCTCTCCCCACACATAGACGAAACGTTCGGATGGCGTTGCACCGGCCGGTTCGGCGAACCGGCGCAGCAACTGGAGCAGTTCTGCATTTTGCCCCACAACGAAGGTGTCCAGGGTTTGCGGCTTTTCCGCCCCCAGGTCGAGCAGTAATTGCCTCATGTCTGACGATAAAAGCTGCTATTGATGTAATGAGTCCGCAAGTGCCTGAAGGCGACCGCGACGATAGCCGATGCCGGCAGGGCGAGCAGCACGCCGACGAAACCGAACAGGCGGCCGAATGCGAGCAGGGCGAAGATCACCGCCAGCGGCGGCAGGCCGATGCGCTCGCCGACCAGGCGCGGCGTCAGGAAAAACCCCTCGATCACCTGTCCGGCGCCATAGATGCCGGCGACCAGCAGCAGGCCGTGCAAGCCATCGAACTGCAGGATCGCGGCAAGCAGCGCCAGCAACAGGCCGAGGCCGAAACCGAGATAGGGAATGAAAATCAGCACACCGGTGAGGACGCCTACCGGCACCGCCACGTCGAAACCGGCAACGGCCAGCGCGGTGGAATAATACATTGCCAGCACGAACATGACGGCAAGCTGTCCCCGCAGGTATTGGGCAAGCAGCCCGTCGACCTCCTTGCCGAAGCCCGCGGCTTTACCCGCCCAACGGCGCGGAATGACGCTCTGCATGCGGGCGACCACCGCATGCCAGTCCAGCAGCAGGTAGAACAGGGCGACGGGGATCAGCGACAGGGTTGCGATCCAGCCCAGCATCGCAATGCCGCCGACCTTCGCCGAAGCGAGCAGCGCGCTCCAGGCTTCGTCGCCGCTGGCGGCGAAATATTGAGAGACAATGCGCTTGATGCCGATGCCGTCGAGACGCACCCTGATGCCGATTTCCTGCAGTTTCGGCGCGAGTGCGGCATTCAGGCGGGTGAGGGCGCGCGGGAGCTGTTCCTGCAGCAGCGGCAGCTGCCTTTGCATGATCGGCAACACGACCAGGACCAATGCGAGGATGGCCGTCAGGAGCAGCAGCATCACGATGACGACCGCCAGGGCGCGCGGCATGCGAAGCCTGCCGACTTGCCGCGATGACAACCAGTCCGTCGCAGGATTGAGCGCGTAGGCGAGAATGCCAGCCGCGATGAATGGCGCCAGCACCGGTCCCAGCTTCACCAGCAATGCCGCCAGCACGAGTCCGACCGCCAGCCATAATACGGTCTGCTTTTGTTCGGAGTTCAATGAAAACGGCATCTATCGTGGTTTGGGCGAACGGTTTGTTAAAATAGCGGTTTGGTCCGGCATTTTTGCCTTAACCGTCTATTTTACCGCCTCCGCATCTATTCACATCATGAGTTCCACATCCAACGTCTCCCTTTCCTACCGCGACGCCGGTGTTGACATCGACGCAGGCGATGCCCTGGTCGAAGCAATCAAGCCGTTTGCCAAACGTACCATGCGCGAGGGGGTTCTCGGCGGTATCGGCGGCTTCGGCGCCTTGTTCGAGATTAGCAAGAAGTACAAGGAGCCGGTGCTGGTATCGGGAACCGACGGCGTCGGCACCAAGCTGAAGCTCGCATTCCACCTTGACAAACATGACACGGTGGGCATCGATCTGGTGGCGATGAGCGTGAACGACATCCTGGTGCAGGGCGCCGAACCGCTGTTTTTCCTGGATTATTTTGCCTGCGGCAAGCTGAATGTGGGGGCCGCGACCGACGTTATCAAGGGCATCGCCAAGGGCTGTGAGCAGGCCGGTTGCGCGCTGATCGGCGGCGAGACCGCAGAGATGCCGAGCATGTATCCGGACGGCGAATACGACCTGGCAGGCTTCGCGGTCGGCGCGGTCGAAAAGTCGAAGATCATCGACGGCAGCAAGATCGTGCCGGGCGATGTGGTCCTTGGCCTGGCATCTTCCGGCGCGCACTCCAATGGCTATTCACTGGTCCGCAAGATCATTTCCGTGGCGCAGCCCGACCTGAACGCCGACTTCCACGGCCGCCGTCTTGCCGACGTGCTGATGGAACCGACGCGCATCTACGTCAAGCCCTTGCTGGCGCTGATGGAAAAGCTTGAAGTCAAGGGCATGGCGCACATCACTGGTGGCGGCCTGGTGGAAAATGTGCCGCGTGTGCTGGGCGACAAGCTCACCGCAGTGCTGCATCGCGATGCCTGGACCATGCCGCCGCTGTTCACCTGGCTGCAGCAGCATGGCGGCGTGGCGGACGCGGAGATGCATCGCGTCTTCAACTGCGGCATCGGCATGGCGGTCATCGTCAGCAAGGAAAATGCGGATGCGGCACTCGCGCAATTGCAGGCCGCCGGCGAAACCGTCGCGCGCATCGGCGAAATCCGCGAACGCCAGGGCGATGAGGCGCAGACGATCGTTGTCTGATCCCGAGAGGAATTCGTCAGGAACGGCCGCTGGAACTACCAGCGGCTTTTTTTTCGGGCGATCAGGGAGTGCGGACGTGGTCGACCAGAGCATTGGAGCGCTGGTCGGGTGGCGGGGTCAGCAGGCTGACTGCGGCGAGCGTCAGGAAACCGATCGGAACACCAAAGACGCCGGCCGAAATCGGTGCAATGCCGAACCATGCATTGTCCGGGGAGCCGCCGAGCGCGGGGTAGGTGCGAAGCATGTAGTACACGCATACCGAAAAACCGACGATCATCGCCGCGACCGCACCCTGCTGGTTGGCGCGCTTCCAGAACACGCCCAGCACCAGTGCGGGGAACAGCGTCGAGGCCGCAAGGGAGAAGGCGGCGCCAACCATGGAAAGGATGTCGCCCGGTTTGAGTGACGCGGCATAGGCGGCGATCAGCGCGACGACGAGCAGCAGCAGCTTGGAAATCGTCACCCGCTTCTGCGTGGAGGCCTTCGGGTCGACGGTCTTGTAATAGATGTCGTGCGACAGCGCATTCGAAATTGTCAGCAGCAGGCCGTCGGCCGTCGATAATGCCGCGGCCAGACCGCCGGCGGCGACCAGGCCGGATATCACGTAGGGAAGTCCGGCTATTTCCGGTGTGGCGAGCACAACGATGTCGCCGTCCATCATGATCTCGGCGAGCTGCACGATCCCGTCCTTGTTCATGTCGGTGATCGAAACCAGCGGATTGACCTTGTCGACGCTCGCCCAGTACGACACCCAGGCTGGCATGTGGGAGAACTCCGTTCCAACCAGCGAAGTGTAGATGTCGTACTTGACCAGGACCGCCAGCGCCGGCACGGTGACATACAACAGCATCACGAAGAACAAGGCCCAGAATACAGAGCGGCGCGCCTCGCGCACCGAAGGCGTGGTGTAGAAGCGCACCAGAATATGTGGCAGCGCCGCCGTTCCCATCATCAGGCACAGGACGAGCGCAAGAAAGTTGTTGCGCTTGCCGTCCGAGATCGCCTTCGTCGCGCCGGGAAAGGGTGTCGTATGCTCAACGACCGGTTCGGCCCTCGCCAGGTTGAAGGCCTTCGCTTCTGTCCACTTGCGCCGCGCTTCGTCCACGTCCTTCGGGTATTCGGCGAGCGAGCGAATGCCCGCCTTGATTTCGATCAGCGAGGCATTGCTTCTCTTCAGATCGTCCACCTGGCGCTGCAGCTCCACCATGCCTTCTTCCCATGATTTCGGCAACGTGCGCAACTTCGTTTCGTACTCCTCCGCGCGCCGCTGGAAAATGGCGCGGACCTGCTGCTCCTTCGGATCCGCGTTGAGTTGTTTTTCGCGTGCGCTGAGTTTCGAGAGCGCGCTGCCGTAGGCGATCTGCGGAATCGGTACGTTGGTATGCTTCACCGACAGCCACGCCACCGGGATCATGTACGCGATGATGATGATGATGTACTGCGCCACTTGGGTCCAGGTGATGGCACGCATGCCGCCCAGGAATGAGCAGACCAGGATGCTCGCCAGTCCGAGGAAAATTCCGACCGAGAAATCCACGCCGGTGAAGCGTGAGGTAATCAGGCCTACGCCATAAATCTGTGCGACGACGTAGGTGAACGAGACGAGGATGGTCGCCGTGACTGCCACAATCCTGACCAGGTTGCCCCCCGTGCGGCTCGCGTAGCGCGCCGCGAGGAAATCGGGAATCGTGTACTGGCTGAACTTGTTGATGAAAGGTGCGATCAGGAAGGCGACCAGGCAGTATCCACCGGTCCACCCGAGGATGTAGGCGAGTCCGTCGAAGCCCATGACGTACAGGCCCCCGGCGAGGCTGATGAAGCTCGCCGCCGACATCCAGTCGGCGGCCGTTGCGATACCGTTGAAGAGCGCCGGCACGCGCCGGCCCGCCACATAGTATTCGGATACATCGGAGGTGCGGCTGATGACGCCAATGCCGGCATATAGCACGATGGTCGAAAACATGAACATGTAACCGATCCAGGCGCGCGGGAATCCTTCCTTTTCGAGTACGGCCAGGGCGAGCAGAAAAATGATGAAACAGACGGTATACCAGCTGTAATAGCTGACCAGACGTCTGAAAAAGGATTTGTCGTTACTGGCCATCTTGGCTGTCGCCCTTCATGATCTGGTCCAGGCGTCGCATGCGTTTCACATACAGCACCAGGATGAGCAGGTAGATAAAGGTCAAGCCTTGCGCCGCCATGTAGAACGAGAGCGGCCAGCCGAACACGGTAATCTTCGAGAGTTCGCGGGCGAAAAAGATGACGCCGAAGGTCGAAACGAACCAGACAACGATCAGCGTTGCCGTGAAGCGTCGTACTTTTTTCCAGTACAGATCGCGAAGCTGCGCCATCTTTTCCGTATTCTGCGGCATCACCCAATGTCCTCGATGAATTCCGGTCGCTGCTCCATGCGCAGGCTTACGCGAACCAGGCAGCCGGGGTACTTCGGATCGTGGCTGTTCGGATTGTTGTGGATTTCGACCGATGCTCCATGCTGCTGCGCGATTTCCCGCACGATCGCCAGTCCGAGGCCGCTGCCTTCGGCATTGCTGCCGAGGATGCGGTAAAAGCGTTCGAATACATGCGCGCGCTCGGCGGGCGGAATGCCGGGGCCGGTGTCCTCCACTTCGAGGATCGCCTCGCCCTCGATGCCGTCAGGGCGCACGCGAACGGTAACGCTGCCGCCCTCGGGTGTGTAATGCAGCGCGTTGTCGATCAGATTGCTCAGCAGTTCACGCAACATGACCGGATTGCCGCGCACCATGACCGGATGTCCGGGCTGCTCGAAGCCGAGATCGATGCGACGCGCGAATGAGGGCTGTACCCAGTCCTGCACGACCTTGCGCGCCAGTTCGGACAATTCCAGCGGGACGAACGGCTTGCTCTCCGGCGTCTGGTTCTCCGCGCGCGCAAGCGCCAGCAACTGATTGACCAGGCGCGTCGCGCTTTCGGAGCTCTTGGAAAGCTGCTCCAGCGAGCGGCGGATTTCAGCCTGGCTGGTTTCGCGCATCGCCAGCTCCGACTGCATGCGCATGCCGGCGAGTGGCGTTTTCATCTGGTGCGCCGCGTCGGCGATGAAGCGCTTCTGCATCTCGATACTCTGCGACAGGCGATCGAGCATCTCGTTGAGCGAACGCACCAGCGGCGAAATTTCCTCCGGTACCTGCCCCGAATCGATCGGGCTCAGATCGTCGGGGCGGCGCGCCCGGATGCGTTGCTGCAGTTCCGCCAGCGGCGACAGGCCGCGCGACAGGGCGAACCAGACCAGCGCCAGCGCAATCGGAAGGATGATGAACTGCGGCAGGATCACGCCCTTGATGATTTCATTGGCGAGATGGGCGCGTTTGTCCAGCGTTTCCGCCACCTGTACCAGGGCCAGGTAGGGCTCCTTCAAGGCGGCGCGGCCGGTCCGGTTGCTGCGCAGGTCCACATACACGTACGCCACGCGGATCTCGGCACCATGCAGCGAGCTGTTGCGGAACTGTACCGAACCGGTCGGCATTTTGTCTTCCTCGGGAGGCGGGGACGACAAGTCGCGGTCGCCGTCAACGAATTCGCCGCGCGGTCCGATCACCTGGAAATAGACGTTGTCGACGTCGTCCGCGCGCAGGATGTCGCGTCCCGAACTGGACAAGGGGGCGACGAGCTTGCCGTTGACTTCCTTGACCTGCTGCGCGAGCACCGTCACGCGATCGTCAAGCATGCGGTCGAAGGGGTGGTTGGCGATCGATTTCGCGACCAGGTAAGTGATCGCGATGCTCATCGGCCACAGCAGAAGCAGGGGAACCAGCATCCAGTCCAGGATTTCCCCGAACAAGGAGCGCTGTATGCGTTCTTCCGGCTGCATGGCGACCGATTCGATGCCGTCAGGATGGGAAGGCGAGTCGGATGCGGCGGGAGCGTTCGCATCCAGACGTTGTGCGTCGCTCATGGAGAATGTCAGGTTGGAGGAGGCGTGCCTTGCTCTTTGATCGCGGCGGGCGCATTGGGATCGGTGTACTTCTCCAGGCAGTAGCCCAGTCCACGCACGGTGGCGATGCGCACACCTCCGACCTCGATCTTCTTGCGCAGGCGGTGCACATACACTTCAATGGCGTTGTTGCTGACTTCCTCGCCCCATTCGCACAGATGGTCGACCAGTTGCTCCTTTGACACCAGGCGGCCGGTACGTTGCAGCAGCACCTCGAGCAGGCCGAGTTCGCGCGCAGACAGGTCCAGCATCTGGTCATTCATGTAGGCGATCCGGCCGACCTGGTCGTACGACAGCGGCCCGTGCTTGATCACCGTCGGACCGCCGCCGGCACCGCGTCGGGTCAACGCGCGCACGCGTGCCTCCAGTTCCGACAGGGCGAATGGTTTGGCCATGAAATCGTCTGCGCCGAGATCCAGGCCCTTGACGCGCTGCTCGATGGAATCGCCAGCCGTCAGGATCAGAACCGGCAGGCGGGAGTTGCGCGCGCGCAGACGGCGCAGTACTTCCAGTCCCGGCATTTTCGGCAGGCCGAGGTCTAGGATGAGAAGATCAAAATCCTGGGTCGACAAGGCAGAGTCGGCTTCCAGCCCGTTTTTGACGCAATCGGTCGCATAGCCGGATTGACGTAGGGACCGCGTCAATCCGTCGGCTAGTACACTGTCGTCTTCGGCAAGCAAAATACGCATGGATGGCACTCTGCAATCAATTCAAGGTAGTCTATTGCTTTTCGCAAATGGCAGCAAGGCAGAGTGGCGCTCGGCATCTCTTACCATCGTAATAAACTTTTCCTGGAAATGAAAATTTGCGCTTGCATAAAGCACTGGATTTTTATACAGTATTGCCTGTGACGTCGAACAGCAGGCTCCAGGTCGATTTGGAATCTACTTATCTCTAACCGTCGAAAGAATGCATATGGACGAAAAGAAATCCGTGCAGAACCCGGAAAAGGCAAAAGCGCTTGCCGCCGCGTTGGCACAAATTGAAAAGCAGTTTGGCAAGGGTTCCGTGATGCGCATGGCCGATGGTGCCGTGGCGGAAGAAGTGCAGGTGGTATCAACGGGTTCGCTCGGACTGGATATCGCATTGGGCGTCGGCGGCCTGCCACGCGGCCGCGTGGTGGAAATCTACGGCCCGGAATCGTCCGGTAAAACCACGCTGACCCTGCAAGCCATCGCCGAAATGCAGAAACTGGGCGGCACCTGCGCATTCATCGACGCCGAGCATGCACTTGACGTGATCTATGCGCAAAAGCTGGGCGTCAATCTGTCCGATCTGCTGATTTCCCAGCCGGATACCGGTGAGCAGGCATTGGAAATCTGCGATGCGCTGGTACGTTCCGGCAGTGTCGATCTGGTGGTGGTCGACTCGGTGGCTGCGTTGACGCCGCGCGCGGAAATCGAAGGCGACATGGGCGACTCTCTGCCTGGTCTGCAGGCACGCCTGATGTCGCAGGCGCTGCGCAAATTGACGGGTAGCATCAACCGCACCAACACGCTGGTGATCTTCATCAATCAGATCCGTATGAAGATTGGTGTGATGTTCGGTAACCCGGAAACGACGACCGGCGGTAATGCATTGAAGTTCTACGCATCGGTTCGCCTTGACATCCGTCGTACGGGCTCGATCAAATCCGGCGATGAAGTGATCGGCAACGAAACCAAGGTCAAGGTCGTCAAGAACAAGGTTGCTCCGCCTTTCAAGGAAGCGCATTTCGACATTCTTTACGGCGAAGGCACTTCCCGTGAGGGCGAAATTCTCGATCTCGGCTCCGAGGCGAAGATCGTCGAAAAATCCGGCGCATGGTACAGCTACAATGGCGAGCGCATCGGTCAAGGCAAGGACAATGCACGCAACTACCTGAAAGAGCACCCGGAACTTGCACGCGAGATCGAGAACAAGGTGCGTGCCGCGCTCGGCGTGCCTGAGCTTCCGCCTGCTGTCGCAGAGGCTGAGTAAGAGTCAATTCAAGAGTCAATCAGGCGGGCACACGGCCCGCCGTCCCGAATACTTCACGTGAGGGAGCCCGCGCCGCTGGATCATCATGGCAAAGCTGCAAATGAGTCTAAAGGCGCGGGCTCTGAAGTATTTGTCCGCTCGCGAGCACAGTCGGCTTGAACTTGCCCGCAAACTTTCCCGCTATGCCCAGGAAGGTGACGATGTCGAGGCCTTGCTTGACACGCTGGAAGCCGCCAAGCTGCTATCCCAATCCCGATTTTCCGAATCCCTCATACACCGGCGCGCCGCGCGCTTCGGCAACAATCGGATCCTGTCCGAGTTGCAGACGCACGGGATCGACGGTGACGCGCTCGATGAGATCAAGGTCGGCCTGTCGCAAGATGAGGCATTACGGGCATGCGAAGTCTGGCGAAAGCGATTCGGTCACCCACCTGCCGACGCTGCGGAGCGCGCCAAGCAGATGCGCTTTCTTCAACAGCGTGGCTTTTCCCATATGGCCATCCAGGCTGCCATGCGCGCTGCTAGCGATGACGAAGGCTGAAAAATCCATGCAAGTATCAGACATCGTCGATGCCGCCTCACACCGCGGTAACGGCTGCTGGTCCTGATTTTTTCGCTATCACGAACGTTCGTGCCTGTGTGCGGCCGAATCGCACGGCATGGTCGTGCTCCAGCCATAGCGATGGTTAAAGGCTGACGACCTGTGCTAAACTCTCTGGAATTTTGCAACGCCGCAGGAGCGGCTGTTGTCGTAGAAACTGCGGCAACGACGCGCAATTGCGGCTTTTTTATTGCCGCTTCTCCGGCATTGGCTCTTCATATGCCCTTATCTCCGCCGACATCTCGCCGCGCCTTGAAGCACACGCGAACAATCCAGGTCGAAGCATTCGCTCGCGACGATGGCTTGTGGGATTTCGACGCGCGTATTACCGACATCAAAACGCGCCCCACACATCTGGCATCCGGCACCAGGCCGGCAGGCCTGCCGATTCACGACCTCTGGTTACGCCTGACTGTCGATACGCAGTTCAACATCATCGCCGCCGAAGCCGTTTCCGACGCCGTTCCTTATCCCGGTCATTGCGATACCATCGGGCCTGCCTACGAAAAGCTGGTCGGACTCAATCTTCTCAAGGGATTCCGCGAAGGTGTTCGTCAGCGTCTGTCCGGTGTCCACGGCTGTACCCATCTCACTGAACTCGCGCAAGTGCTGCCGACTGCCGTCATCCAGGCCTACGCGGGCGATGTGATCGACACGCGCGACGGTGCGAGTGCCGATGAGCAAAGCCACAAACCGTTTCAACTCGACCGCTGCCACGCACTGCGAACGGATGGCGAAGCGGTCGCCAAGTATTATCCGCGCTGGGCGGTGAAGTCGCTGGCAGAATCCGAATCCAGTTAATTCCAACAAGCCATTTTTTTCAATAAGCGTCTGAAGGGAAGCTCGCATGAAAATCCATGAGTATCAGGGCAAAGAAATCCTCCGTAAGTATGGAGTGACGGTTCCGCGCGGTATCCCGTGCTTTTCCGTTGAAGAGGCAGTCAAGGCTGCCGAGACTCTGGGAGGCCCGGTCTGGGTCGTCAAGGCACAGATCCATGCCGGCGGCCGCGGCAAGGGCGGTGGCGTGAAAGTCGCCAAGTCGCTCGACCAGGTCAAGGAATACGCAACCGCGATCATGGGCATGCAGCTCGTCACGCACCAGACTGGTCCGGAAGGCCAGAAGGTTCGCCGCCTGATGATCGAAGAAGGCGCCGACATCAAGAAGGAACTGTACGTTTCGATGGTGACCGACCGCGTAACCCAGCGCGTGGTCATGATGGCTTCCAGCGAAGGCGGCATGGACATTGAAGAAGTGGCCGAGAAACACCCTGACCTGATCCACAAGGTCGTGATCGATCCGGCAACCGGCCTGACCGACGCCGACGCCGACGACATCGCGGCAAAGATCGGCGTTCCCGCAGCATCCATTCCCGATGCGCGCAAGCAATTCCAGGGCTTGTACAAGGCTTACTGGGAAACCGACGCTTCCCTGGCTGAAATCAACCCGCTGATCCTGACCGGCAACGGCAAGGTCATCGCCCTCGACGCCAAGTTCAACTTCGACGCCAACGCGCTGTTCCGCCATCCGGAAATCGTCGCCATGCGCGACCTCGATGAAGAAGATCCGGCTGAAATCGAAGCTTCCAAGTTCGATCTCGCCTACATTTCCCTCGACGGCAACATCGGCTGCCTGGTGAACGGCGCCGGCCTGGCCATGGCCACCATGGACACCATCAAGCTGTTCGGCGGCGAGCCGGCCAACTTCCTCGACGTCGGCGGCGGTGCCACTACCGAGAAAGTAACCGAAGCATTCAAGCTCATGCTGAAGAATCCTGGCCTGAAGGCCATCCTGGTCAACATCTTCGGCGGCATCATGCGCTGCGACGTGATCGCCGAAGGCGTGATCGCTGCCTCCAAGGCAGTTTCGCTCGGCGTGCCGCTGGTCGTGCGCATGAAGGGCACCAACGAAGACCTCGGCAAGAAGATGCTGGCTGAGTCCGGCCTGCCGATCATCTCCGCCGACACGATGGAAGAAGCAGCCCAGAAGGTCGTCGCTGCAGCCAACGGTAAATAATCGCTAAGGGAATACACATGTCGATTCTGATCAACAAAGACACCAAAGTCATCACGCAAGGCATCACCGGCAAGACCGGCCAGTTCCACACCCGCATGTGCCGCGAATACGCCAATGGCAAGAACTGCTTCGTCGCCGGCGTGAACCCGAAGAAGGCAGGCGAGGACTTCGAAGGCATTCCGATTTTCGCCAATGTCAAGGAAGCCAAGGAAAAGACCGGCGCCAACGTGTCCGTCATCTACGTTCCGCCGGCGGGCGCCGCTGCGGCGATCTGGGAAGCCGTCGAAGCCGAACTCGATCTGGCGATTTGCATCACCGAAGGCATTCCGGTGCGTGACATGCTGGAAGTGAAAGACCGCATGAAGAAATCCGGCAGCAAGACGCTTTTGCTCGGACCGAACTGCCCCGGCCTGATCACGCCGGACGAAATCAAGATCGGCATCATGCCGGGCCATATCCACCGGAAGGGTCGCATCGGCGTCGTCTCGCGTTCGGGCACGCTGACCTATGAAGCCGTCGCGCAACTCACCGCGCTTGGTCTCGGCCAGTCTTCCGCAGTCGGCATCGGCGGCGATCCGATCAACGGGCTGAAGCACATTGACGTCATGAAGATGTTCAATGACGACCCCGACACGGATGCCGTCATCATGATCGGCGAAATCGGCGGCCCGGACGAAGCAAACGCTTCCTACTGGATCAAGGACAACATGAAGAAACCGGTGATCGGCTTTATCGCCGGTGTCACCGCGCCCCCCGGCAAGCGCATGGGCCACGCTGGCGCACTGATCTCTGGCGGCGCTGACACTGCGCAAGCCAAACTGGAAATCATGGAAGCCTGCGGCATCAAGGTCACGCGCAACCCGTCCGAAATGGGACGTCTCCTGAAGGCCGCGCTGTAATCGATCGATTGCAGATCACGTGCAATACACGGGGAGTTTCGGCTCCCCGTTTTTTTTGCTTGCAAGGTGCGTCACGCATGTCGCCGATCTTGCGGAATTTTCGGCTTTGTCGCCGCCATGCCCCCAATTTGATGCCCAACGTATAATCGTTCCATGGCAAATAACGTCGGGCTGGAATTCGCAGCAAAAACAGATACCGGACTGGTGCGCGCACAGAATGAAGATGCGATTGCAATCAGCCCGGATTACGGTTTTGCCGTGCTTGCGGATGGCATGGGGGGATACAACGCCGGCGAGGTCGCGAGCGGCATGGCAATTGCGGTGGTGCGACAGTCGCTGGAAGAAGGCCTCGACGGATCGCAAGGAAAACCAGCAGGTCAGCCGTCGGGCCCCTCAAAGCAGATTCAGCACCTGATCGTCAACGCATTTCACCGTGCCAATTCCGCGATACTGGACGCCGCGGCGACCGAACCAGGATATCGCGGCATGGGTACCACCCTGCTTGCAGCATTTTTTCATCATGACAAGGTGGTGGTGGCGCATGTCGGCGATTCGCGCGCCTACCGTTTTCGGCTCGGAGAACTCGTTCAGCTGACCCGGGATCATTCCCTGTTGCAGGAGCAGCTCGACGCCGGCCTGATCAGTCCGGAATGGGCTCGCTTTTCACAGAACAAGAATCTCGTGACGAGAGCCATCGGCGTCGGCCCCGAGGTGGAAGTGGAAATTCACGAACATCTATCCGAGCCGGATGACATCTATCTCCTTTGTTCTGACGGACTGTCCGATATGCTTTTGCCGGAGGAAATGTGCGACCTGCTGGGGAATCGGCAAACCTCGCTTGAGCGGGCCTGCCATGCGCTTGTACAACGAGCTAACGATCAAGGCGGTCATGACAACATTTCGGTGATTCTGATAAGAGTTCAATCAACCCATGTCGGGACGAACGGCCTGCTGGCGCGCATTCTTGGCTGGATTGTGTAATCGGCGGGTAGTCGAAGAAATAGAAATCGAGGGAGGGATATGGCGAAAATCATCCTGTCGAAGGACGGCAAAGTGGTTCTGGAGATGACGCTGCGAAAGGAACGCGTCACGATCGGGCGCCGGCCGCACAACGACATCGTCATCAATGATCCCGCCGTGAGCGCTGAACATGCAGTGATCGTCGCATTGGAGCTGGATTCTTTCCTTGAAGACTTGAACAGTACCAATGGCACAAAGGTGAATGGCCAGCCCGTGAAAAAGCATTTCCTTCAGAATGAGGACGTGATCGAGCTCGCGCAGTACCGGATTACCTATCTTGAAGGTAGCCACGTGAGAGATGGCAATCTCACCGATCGGGCGACGAAACCAGAAGACGCTTCAAGTGGCGCAAGTCAGGTCGCGCGAATCAGGATGCTGACCGGTGCCAGCGCTGGTCGGGAAATCATTCTCAACAAGCCGATTACGACGATCGGCAAGCCGGCGTGGCAGATTGTCGCAATCATGTTGCAGCCGCAAGGCTATTCCATTGCGCATGTTGAAGGGGAAAATTGCCTGATGATCAATGATGTGCTAATCGGAGTGAAGTCTTATCAGCTTGCGCATGGGGATGTGATTGATCTGCCAGGTGCACGAATGCAATTCTTGCTCGACTAACAGCGGCGGAGTTAATTGATTGCCATAGGCTGACAATTCTTGCCATAATTATCTTTTTAATATCAATTTATGGGGCACGTGACAAATATCGTCAGTGGATAGCTAAAAATTTGCACTTTCCTCTCGTAAATCTAATGGAAAGCAGAAAAATTACGTTGGCACAGTCATTGCAGTAAGGAAAGCAAGGCGAACGTCCCGCCTAATTTCCAAATGGGAGAAACGAAATGAAATCAATGAAAATGGTACAAAGCGTCCAACGCGGCTTCACGCTGATTGAATTGATGATCGTCGTGGCGATTATCGGTATTCTGGCTGCGGTGGCAATTCCTCAGTATCAGGATTACGTGCTGAAGTCCAAGTGGGGCGCTGCAGTGACCGGAATCGACGGTGTGAAGCAAGCAATCTATCAATGTATGCAGAATAACAATAATGCGGGTGGGTCGTGTGACGATAAAGACAAGCTCGGCGCTTACGGCTTTGCAGGATCGGTACTGCCCACGCCGCAAAATGCAGCCGGTGTGATTACCCTGACTGGTGCAGACGGCAAGGTCACGATCAAATTCACTGGCGCTACGACGATTGGAGGTTATGTGTATGAGGCAGATTGCGCGCCGGACACCGGCGGAAATATTTCCTGCCTGTCGACGGCCACTGATACGATGGAAAACAAGACAGGCTTTTTGAAAGGTGCTGGCAACAAGCGCTAACATGCAGGTGTAGGGAAAATCGCCGAGCGTATTTCACCCTCTCGACGAAACTCCCCGGGCTGAAGACAGGCCGGGGAGTTTTTTCAACTGTACGACTACTGCTTATTAGTCTTGGTCAGAGGCCCAATCTCCCGATTTGCCGCCGCGTTTCTCGCTGACTCTCACATGTGTAATGATCATCCCACGGTCAACAGCTTTGCACATGTCGTAAACGGTAAGCAACCCAACTTGGACGGCAGTGAGTGCCTCCATTTCGACGCCAGTTTTCCCGAACGTTTCCACTTGCGCGGTACAGGCAATTTCAGAAGATTCGGCATTAACGTCAAAATCCACCGCAACCCGCGTCAACGCCAACGGATGACAAAGCGGAATCAGGTCACTCGTCCGTTTCGCCCCCATAATGGCAGCAATACGCGCCACACCCAGCACATCCCCCTTCTTCGCCGTGCCTGATTGAATAATCGCCAGCGTTTCCGGCTTCATGCGAATGGTGCCGGTGGCAACGGCGACGCGATGCGTTTCATTCTTGGCGCCGACGTCGACCATATGCGCTTGGCCGGCCTCATCGAAATGGGTCAGGCCGCTGTTTTCGGCCGTGGCGTCTTTATCAACTTTCCTGGTGCTCATGGGGAATGGATTCTGATGATTCTTGAACGAATGACGAGTGCGGGTATCATAGCACCGGTAGAATCAATCTATTTCCCTTCCTTCTTTGATAACGATGCGTCTGAAGAGTGCCATCGGCATTGCCATCCTCAGCCTGCTGCCGATCATGGCCGCGCCGTCGATGGCAACCGCACAAAGCCTGCCCAGCCTCGGCGATACCGAGCGCGGGGAACTGTCTCCACTCATGGAACGCAAGCTCGGCGAACAGATCATGCGCGACATTCGCCGTGACCGCGATTACCTCGACGACGCGCCCGTGCTGGAGTATCTCAACAACTTCGGCTCCTCGCTGGTCGCCGCCCGTCCGGAGGCGCGCGGCGAGGCGGGTTATGACTTTTTCTTCTTCGCCGTGCGGGACCCGATGCTGAATGCATTCGCACTGCCCGGCGGTTTCATCGGCGTGCATTCGGCGCTGATTCTCGCGGCGCAGAACGAATCCGAGCTGGCATCGGTGATGGCGCATGAAATCGGCCACGTCGCGCAGCGCCACATCGCGCGCATGCTGGGCAAGCAGAAGCAGGATTCATTGATCCCGCTCGCCTCCGCCGTGCTTGCGGTGCTGGCCGCGCGTTCCAATCCGGATGCCTCCGCCGCATTGCTGATGGGCGGGCAGGGCATGGCCTTGCAGCGTCAGTTGAATTTCAGCCGTGATGCCGAGCGCGAGGCGGATCGGATCGGTTTGCAGATCCTGCGCGATGCGCATTTCGATACGTCAGGCATGATCGCCTTCTTCGCCCGCATGCAGAATGCGACCCGCTCCTACACCGACGCGGCGCCAGCCTACCTGCGTTCGCACCCGCTGACCACCGAACGTATCGCCGACATCCAGGCGCGCATCCGCGAGCAGCCTTATCGGCAGCATGCCGACAGTCTCGATTTCTACCTGGTCCGTTCGCGCATACGTGTACTGCAGGATCCTTCACCTCAGGGCCTGCTTGACGCGGAGGTTGCGTTCGAGACCCAGTTGCAGCAGAAGGCGCGCATGCAGGTCATTGCGGCGAAATACGGTCAGGCGTTGGTCGCGTTGAGGCAGGGCGCCCCGGACAAGGCGCAGGATCTGCTCAAGCAGGCGTATGCGGCGACCGCGCCGAGCGGGACACAGAGCGCAATACTCTCCGGGCTGGGCATCGAGATCAAGCTCGCCGCCAACAAGCCCGAAGAGGCGCTCAAGCAGGCCGAAGCCGCGCGCGCAAAGTTTCCCCTGTCGCGCGTGATTGCGCAGCAATATGCGGATGCCCTCATTGCCGCCGGTCATCTCGACGATGCAGTCACCTTCCTGCGCGACCAGGCACAGCTGTATCGCCAGGAGCCGAAAGTGCAGGACCAGTTGGCCAGGGCCTATGCGGCGCAAGGCAAGCAGGCCCTGCAGCACCTGGCGCTGGCAGAGTCGTATGCGCTTTCCGGCAGCATGCCGGCGGCAATCGATCAGCTCGGCATAGCGCGGCGTTCGCCGGATGCGTCGTTCTACGACCAGGCCGTCATCGACGCGCGCGAACGCGAGTTCAAGGCGCGCTGGATGGAAGAAATGAAAGAAGCGAAGCAGGACCGCTGAGGCGGCCGACGGGATGCTTGCGCTCAGGCGGTTTCGGGCTGCGGCTCCGGTACGAATCCGAACCGGATCGCCATGGCGTCGCCGGCGACATGGCCGAGCGGAATCCGCGCCCCCTTGAAAGCCAGCGTCAGGCTCACGCCCTCATGCGGCGTGTCGAGCCATGCCAGAACCTGTTCGTCGCTTGCCGCCACGTCGCCGATCTGCAAACGCTGAAGGCACTGAGCCATGTCGCGGTCGTCCACCGCAGCGATTTTTTCGCCGTCCTGCAAGAGCAGGTATCCGGCCTCGGTCATCCATGCGGCGTCGATCTGCCGCAGCGGTTCACGCGTGTGGAGGACAAAGCCTTCGACAGGATCGGTGTGCGCAACGTAAGGCGCGACTTCCAGCGTGACGTAGACGCGTTGTGGCCCGTTCTGAAAGTACCATCGCCCCTGCTCGTCATGGGTGTAATTGCGGTTGATGAAACCGAGCAGTGCGGCATTGGTGATCCGGTCGCCGGGCAATCCGAGCGCCTGCGCGCGCTCGTCGCGCATGCGCCAGTTGCCCCGCCGGTCAAGCGCCAGCCAGCCGTAGCAGTGCGGTACGTTGGGCCATTTGGCCATGGCCAGCTTGACGATGTCGTCCATCCGCTATCCTGAGTCAGAGGTGCTGAAAAAAATAAAACTGATGCCGTATGCGCGGGGCGAGCCGCAACACGGAGCAAGGCCGGGTGCCTTGCGCGCAGTCGTAACGAAGCATGGCGTTCATCTCAGCGGTTTTATTCAACGCATTGCCGGCGCAGAAGAGCAGCATCCTTCTTCTTCCAGGAAATGCAGCATGCGCCGTGGCAGCCAATCGATGCGGCCTGGAAGGTCGCCCACCGCAAATCCGACGTGCCCGCCATGCTCGGGATACTCCAGCTTTACTCGCGGGGATGCGGTTCGCGGCAAGTGGCGCGCGGGCAGGAACGGATCGTTCCGCGCATTCAGCACCAGCGTCGGCACGGTAATGTCGGGTAGTACATGCTTGGCACTGGCGCGGTTCCAGTAATCGTCGACGTCCCGATAACCATGCAGCGGCGCGGTGACGATATTGTCGAACTCATACAGGTTTCGCGCGCGCAGCATGGTATTGCGGTCGAACAGCGACGGGAACTGCTTGAGCTTCTGCAGGCATTTCGGCTTCAGCGTCTGCAGGAAGGCACGGGTATAGATCCTGTTCAGCCCGCTCGACAGCGCGGCACCGCCGCCAGCCAGGTCGAGCGGCGCGGAGACGGCGCAGGCGGCATCCACCATCTCCGCCTGATGCTGCGACTCGCCCAGCCAGCGCAACAGGACATTGCCGCCGAGCGAAACGCCGGTGGCATAAAACTTCGATGCGCTTGCCTTGTATCTGTGCGCGAGGCGCCGAATGATCCAGTCCACCTCTTGCGCATCGCCGGAATGGTAGAAGCGCGGTGCATGGTTCATTTCCCCAGAGCAGCCGCGGAAATGCGGCACCGCGCCGGACCAGCCGAGCGCAAGGGCACGGGCCATCAGGGCGCGCGCGTAATGACTGTCGGAAGATCCTTCCAGTCCGTGGAACATCACGATGAATGGACGCCCCGGCTGGCCATCGACAAAATCGATGTCGATGAAATCGTGGTCCGGCGTCTCCCAGCGCTCGCGCCGGTATGCCACCTGCGGCTTCGCAATGCACATTGCGGGATAGATGGTTTGCAAATGTCCGCCGGGCAGCCAGGACGGAGCGAGATAATTCATGCGGAAGTCCTCGTGGAGCACGCGCGCTTCAATGCAGCAGCGCGGATATCCTCGCATCCGTCGGCGCTTCTCCCGGCACCACGGAGGCATGATGCGACACGATGCGCCAGCCGAGCGGCGTCTTCATGTAGACGTTGGTTGCAAGAATATGGATGTCATGCTGGCGCGTCGTGGTGCGATGCACTTCCTCGATGATGTTGTGCACCGAAGTCATCATATTCTGTGTCACATGCAGTTGCACCGGCTGGATCTGCACGCCGCCCTGTTCGAAGATCGACTCCCAGGATGAGCGGATCGCAGCATGCCCGACCAGGCGGGGCGACCCGGGATGGATGCAGACAATCTCCTCGTCGTCTGCCCACAGGGACATGACTGCCTCGATGTCCGCGCGGCTGATGGCGTCATATAACGCCGCTTCGGTCTCTTCCGCGCTTTCGAGCAACTTGTTAATTTTTGGCATGATCGGTATCGGGAAACGCGCAAAGTGAATGCGTCAAAAGATTATTCTAATGCCTATTCCATGGGTGTCGCCCGCGGCGCGAGAGACGATCTGAACGAAACATGTGCGAAATCATTGGCCGTCCGGCCTTTTGCGATTTGGGCCGTGCAGGGAAGCAGGATAGTGCGCGGGAGACTTGCCAGGCGGGCAGGTGAGTCGTGGGGGTAATACCGGAAGGCGAGGAACAGCCTGCGGCGGCACGCTTCGCCGCCGCAAGACGGGATTGCCTGTCAGTGCCCTTTGACGACCGCGCCGGGTTTCAACCGGTACAGCGTGCCGCAGTACGGGCACTTCGCTTCATGGTGCGTGTCGAGCGGGAGGAACACGCGCGGATGCGACGACCAGATCGGCATTGCCGGGTTGGGGCAATGTGCGGGCAGGTCGTCACCGCTCAGTTCGACATAGCTCGTGTTGTTGAGTGCTTGGGTCATGGCATTTTCCTGAAGGGGTTAAACCAGTGTGAGCCAGTGCTGGTATTGCGGCGCCTTGCCGGCGACCACGTCGAAGAACAGCGTCTGCAGTTTTTCGGTGATCGGGCCGCGCTTGCCAGCGCCAATCTGGCGGTTGTCGAGTTCGCGGATCGGCGTGATCTCGGCGGCTGTGCCGGTGAAGAAAGCTTCGTCGCAGCAGTACACTTCGTCGCGCGTGATGCGCTTCTCGACTACTTCAATGCCGAGGTCGCGCGCCATCGTCAGCACGGAATCGCGCGTGATGCCATCCAGGCAGGAGGCGAGGTCGGGCGTGTAGATCTTGCCGTTCTTGACGATGAAGACGTTCTCGCCGGAGCCTTCCGACACGTAGCCTTCGGTGTCGAGCAGCAGCGCCTCATCGTAGCCGTCAGCCAGCGCTTCCTGGTTGGCGAGGATCGAATTGATGTAATAGCCGCAGGCCTTCGCGCGCACCAGCGAGACGTTGACGTGGTGACGCGAGAACGAGGACGTCTTCACGCGGATGCCCTTGGTCATGCCGTCTTCGCCGAGGTAGGCGCCCCACGGCCAGGCGGCGATGGCGACGTGGATCGTGTTGCCCTTGGCGGAGATGCCCAGCTTTTCCGAACCGATCCAGACCAGCGGACGCAAATAGCAGGACTCCAGCTTGTTTTCGCGCACCACTTGGCGCTGCGCCTCGACGATAGTCTCCATATCGTAGGGGATCGCGAGCTGGAAGATCTTGGCGGAATTGAACAGGCGCTGCGTGTGTTCCTTGAGGCGGAAAATCGCGGTGCCCTTCGCCGTTTTGTAGGCGCGCACGCCCTCGAACACACCCATGCCGTAATGCAGGGTGTGCGTCAGCACGTGCACCTTGGCGTCGCGCCATTCGATCAGTTCGCCGTCTTTCCAGATTTTTCCGTCGCGGTCGGCCATGGACATGTCGTATTCTCCAAAAATTGTCGCAAAGCCTCGATTTTACTCCGGATATTTCGGCGTGAGACAGAGGGTGGATCAAGCGAATTCGACACGGCGGCATGACAAGCTCGTGATGCGGATGGCGCTACCCGATTGCCCTTGTCGGCACCTTGCGAGGGCCCTCTCGGCGCGTTGGAAAATTCATGGGTAGAATGTCGGCTTTGCGTTGTTGACGGCTGCCTGTTTGAAATTGCGGCAGTGTGCTTCACCCCATCGCGGCCCGTGCATTCTCCCATTGTCAAATCTTCAAGCATCGGCATCCGGTCGGCCTGATCGATTGCCTTCGAGCGAGGTTTTGTTCCACAAGCCATGAGCAATCCAGAAGCAGTAATGACACAGCAGGCGCCCATCGATCTGGAGAAGCGCGCATTCCGCGAGGGCGTCAAGGCATCGGCGCCAACCATGGCGGGCATCTTCGCCTGGGGCATGGTGACCGGCATGGCCATGGTGAAATCCGGCTTGACGCTCTGGCAGGCGCTCGGCATGACCTTCATCGTCTTTGCCGGCTCGGCGCAGCTGGCGGCGCTGCCGCTGATGGCGGCGAATGCGCCGGTCTGGGTGGTGTTCCTGACGGCGCTCGTCGTCAATTTGCGATTCGTTATTTTTGCAGCGGCGATCGCGCCGCATTTCGCGCATCTGCCCTGGTACAAGCGCGTCTGGCATGGGTATTTCAATGCCGATATCACCATCGCCCTGTTCCCGCGCCGCTTCCCGCCGGAAACCGTGCGCCAGACGGTCGGGAAGGTCGGCTATTTCAACGGCATCTGCTATCCGAACTGGTGGGCATGGCAAAGCGGCTCGGTGATCGGCATCCTGATGGCAAGCCAGATTCCGCAAAATTGGGGCATCGGATTTGCGGGTACGCTGGCCTTGCTCGCCATCACCATTCCCCTGATCATCAATTCCGCCGCACTGGTCGGCGTTGTCGTTTCCGGCGTCACCGCGGTCGTCGCCGCATCGCTGCCATATCGGCTCGGACTGCTGGTGGCAGTCATCGTGGGAATGATCGCGGCGATGGTGGTAGATTCCGTCCTCGACAAGAAAAAGGAGCAGGCATGAGCGATAGCGATATCTGGCTGACAATCGGCCTGCTGACCGTTGCCACCATCGTGACGCGGAGTTCTTTCTTCTTCCTTGGTCATGCGGTGAAGTTGCCGCCGAAGATGCAGCATGCGCTGCGCTATGCACCGGCTGCGGCCTTGGCGGCGATCGTTGCGCCCGACCTCCTGCTTGCCAATGACACCCTGCAGCTGACCTGGACCAATCCGAAACTGATGGCCGGTGTGGGCGCGGCGCTGTTTTTCCTGGGCACGCGCCACTTGCTCGGCACCATCGTCGCCGGCATGGCCCTGTATACCTTGCTGCGCATCACCCTGTGAGCTGAAAATCGTTTTTTGCGGGTGGTCGCTGCGGTAAAATAGCGGCTTTTCCATTCTTTCAATACTTGTCTGGCAGCCATGCAATTCAATCGATTGAGCGACCTCATCGCAAGCAACCAACTCCAGGGCAAACGTGTATTCATTCGCGCCGATCTCAACGTTCCGCAGGATGACGCCGGCAACATCACCGAAGACACGCGCATCCGCGCGTCGGTGCCCGCCATCCAGCAGGCAGTGCAGGCCGGTGCGGCCGTCATGGTCACGTCGCACCTCGGCCGTCCGACCGAAGGCGAGTTCAAGCCGGAGGACTCGCTGGCGCCGATCGCGAAGCGCCTGTCCGAATTGCTTGGCATGCCGGTCGAACTGAAGCAGAACTGGGTGGATGGCGTGGAGGTGAAGCCGGGCCAAGTGGTGCTGCTGGAGAACTGCCGCGTCAACAAGGGCGAGAAAAAGAACAGCGACGAGCTGGCGCAGAAGATGGCGAGGCTGTGCGACATCTACGTCAACGATGCATTCGGCACTGCGCATCGCGCCGAAGCGACCACGCATGGCATCGCCAAATTCGCGCCCGTCGCCTGCGCCGGCCCGCTGCTGGCAGCCGAACTCGATGCACTTGGCCAGGCACTCGGACAGCCGCGCCGTCCGCTGGTCGCCATCGGCGCCGGATCCAAGGGGTCGACCAAGCTCACCATCCTGAAATCGCTGGCCGACAAGGTGGACAACCTGATCGTCGGCGGCGGCATCGCCAACACCTTCATGCTGGCTTCCGGCCTGAAGATCGGCAAGTCGTTGGCCGAGGCCGACCTTGTCAGCGACGCGAAAGCGATCATCGATATGATGGCCAGGCGCGGCGCCTCGGTGCCGATTCCGGTTGACGTCGTCTGCGCCAAGGAGTTTTCGGCGACGGCTGCAGCCACCGTCAAGGATGTGAAGGACGTGGCCGACGACGACATGATTCTTGACATCGGCCCGAAGACCGCGGACCAGCTGGCGCAGCAGATCGCGCAGGCGGGCACCATCGTCTGGAACGGACCGGTCGGCGTGTTCGAATTCGACCAGTTCGGCGAGGGCACGAAGAAACTGGCGATGGCGATTGCCGATTCCAAGGCGTTCTCGATCGCGGGCGGCGGTGACACGCTGGCGGCGATCTCGAAGTATCACATTGCCGACAAGGTCGGATATATCTCGACCGGCGGCGGCGCCTTCCTCGAATTCCTGGAAGGCAAGACGCTGCCTGCCGTCGACATCCTGCAGCAGCGCGCGCAGCAATAACCATCGCGAGCGACTATCCGCCGCACAGCAAGGCTTGTGAAATGATCAGAGCTACCAAAATCGTCGCCACCATCGGCCCGGCATCGAGCGATCCCGACATTCTTGCGAAGATGATCAAGGCCGGTGTCAATGTGGTTCGCCTGAATTTCTCCCACGGGAAGGCGCAGGATCATATCGAACGCGCGAGCCTGGTGCGCCAGGCGGCGGCTGCCTGCGGGCGGGAAATCGCGATCATGGCCGACCTGCAGGGGCCGAAGATCCGCATCGGCAAGTTCGAGCACGGCAAGATCTTCCTCGAAAGCGGCAGCAAGTTCGTGCTCGATGCCGATTGCGAACTGGGCAACCAGGCGACGGTCGGCCTCGATTACAAGGAGCTGCCGCGCGATCTGAAACCGGCCGATGTGCTGTTGCTGAATGATGGCCTGATCGTGCTGGTGGTCGACAAAATCGTCGGCAGCGCGATCCACACGACGGTGCGGATCGGCGGCGAACTGTCGAACAACAAGGGTATCAACCGCCTCGGCGGCGGCTTGTCCGCTCCGGCCCTGACCGCAAAGGACATGGAAGACATCAAGACCGCGATGAGTTTCCAGGCGGATTACATTGCCGTGTCCTTCCCGAAAAACGCCACCGACATGATCATGGCGCGGCAGCTGGCGAATATCGCCGGCGAGCCCACCAGGCACAAGCCGCAGATGATCGCCAAGATCGAGCGCGCCGAAGCGATCCCGCTCCTGCAGGAGATTCTCGACGCTTCGGACGGCATCATGGTGGCGCGCGGCGACCTTGCCGTGGAGGTCGGCAACGCGGCCGTGCCCGCGCTGCAGAAGCGCATGATCCGCATGGCGCGCGCATCGAACAAGCTGGCCATCACGGCGACGCAAATGATGGAGTCGATGATTGTCAACGCGGTGCCCACGCGCGCCGAAGTGTCGGATGTGGCCAACGCGGTGCTGGATGGCACAGACGCGGTCATGACATCGGCCGAAACCGCCTCCGGCAAATACCCCGTCGAGACCGTGGAAGCGATGGCAGCGATCTGCCTCGAAGCGGAAAAGTCCGACGTAGTGAAGCTCGACGCTGATTTTCTGAACGTCACGTTCACGCGCATCGATCAGTCGATTGCCTACGGCGCCTTGTTCACCGCTTACCACCTGCGGGTCAGGGCGATCGTGGCGCTGACCGAATCCGGCTCAACCGCCTTGTGGATGAGCCGCCACAATATCGACATCCCGATTTTCGCGCTGACCCCCATCCTCGGGACGCAGCGCAAGGCCGCGCTGTACCGCAATGTCACGCCGCTGGAACTGGAGCATTCCAGCGATCGCGAAGTCGTGCTGAAAGCAGCGCAGGATTTGCTTCTCGCCAAGGGGGCGGTCCAGAAAGGTGACATGATTGTCGTCACCTGGGGCGAACCCATGGGCCAGGTCGGCGGCACGAATGCCCTGAAGATCATGAAGGTCGGAGAACACTAAATTTTATTGTCTGGAGAACCACTATGCCTCTCGTATCCATGCGTCAACTGCTCGACCACGCTGCCGAAAACGGCTATGGTCTGCCCGCATTCAACGTCAACAACCTGGAGCAGGTCACAGCCATCATGCAGGCAGCCGATGAAGTTGGCGCGCCGGTGATCATGCAGGCTTCCGCAGGCGCGCGCAAATACGCCGGCGAAGCCTTCCTGCGCCACCTGATCGAGGCAGCGGTCGAAGCCTATCCGCATATCCCGGTCGTCATGCACCAGGACCACGGCCAGTCGCCGGCGGTGTGCATGGCCGCGATCAAGTCGGGCTTCACCTCCGTGATGATGGACGGCTCGCTGATGGAAGATGGCAAGTCGGTCGCCAGCTACGAGTACAACGTTGAGGTGTCGCGCAAGGTGGTCGAGTTCTCGCATGCGATCGGCGTGACGGTCGAGGCGGAACTGGGCGTGCTCGGCTCGCTGGAAACCATGAAGGGCGACAAGGAAGACGGTCACGGCGCGGAAGGCACGATGACGCGCGAACAGCTGCTGACCGACGTGAACCAGGCGGCGGACTTCGTCAAACTGACACAATGCGACGCGCTCGCCATCGCCATCGGCACTTCGCATGGTGCGTACAAGTTCTCGCGCAAGCCGACCGGTGACATCCTCGCCATCCAGCGCATCAAGGAAATCCACGCCCGCATTCCGAACACCCATCTCGTGATGCACGGCTCCTCCTCGGTGCCGCAGGAACTGCTGGCCGAGATCCGCCAGTTTGGCGGCGACATGAAGGAAACCTACGGCGTGCCGGTCGAGGAAATCCAGGAAGGCATCAAGCACGGCGTGCGCAAGATCAATATCGATACCGACATTCGCCTCGCGATGACCGGCGCGATCCGCCGCTTCTTCATGGAGAACCCGTCCAAGTTCGATCCGCGCGAATACCTGAAACCGGCGCGCGAAGCAGCCAAGACCATCTGCAAGTCGCGCTTCATCGCTTTCGGCTGCGAAGGCCAGGCTGCGAAGATCAAGCCGATTTCGCTCGAAAAAATGGCCGAAAAGTACAAAAAGGGTGAGTTGGCCCAGATCGTGCAGTAAAATTCTGCCTTGGAAACGAACAACCGGCGGCGTGTCAGGCACCCGCCGGTTTAGCTTTTTTGGAAAGCCTTTATGAACAGCCTCTACCAGTCCACCATCCCGTCTCTTCCGCTGCTCGGCCGCGGCAAGGTGCGCGACAACTACGCCGTCGGTGATGACAAAATCCTGATTGTGACCACGGATCGCCTGTCCGCTTTCGATGTCGTCATGAACGAACCGATCCCCGGCAAGGGCAAGGTTCTGAACCAGATGTCGAATTTCTGGTTCAGCAAGCTGGCCGGTATTATCCCCAACCACCTGACCGGCATTGCACCGGAATCCGTGGTGCGCGAGGACGAAATGGAGCAGGTGCGCGGCCGCGCGGTGGTGGCCAAGCGCCTGAAGCCGATCCTGGTGGAAGCGGTGGTGCGCGGTTACATCATTGGTTCCGGCTGGAAGGACTACCAGGCGACCGGCACGATCTGCGGCATTGCCTTGCCGCAGGGGCTGCGCCAGGCCGACAAGCTGGCGATGCCGATTTTCACGCCGGCCGCCAAGGCGGAGATGGGCGAGCATGACGAAAACATCAGCTTTGCCGACATGGAAAAGCGTATTGGCAAGGAATTGGCCGAGAAGATCCGCAATGTCAGTATCAAGCTGTACCAGACGGCCGCCGACTATGCAGCGACGCGCGGCATCATCATCGCCGACACCAAGTT
>JAKACN010000035.1 GCA_021821365.1 Pseudomonadota bacterium
CAAGGAACTCAAGGCGCTCGGCCTGAAGCTGTCGGTGGACGATTTCGGCACCGGCTATTCGTCGCTGGCCTACCTGTGCCGTTTCCCGCTCGACAGCCTGAAGCTGGACCGCTCCTTCCTGCTGCAGGCCAGACCCGGCGATCGGGATGCCTTGAGGCTGGCGGAGGCGATCATTACGCTGGCGCATGCGTTGCAGCTGTCGGTCGTCGCCGAGGGCGTGGAGTCGCAACAGCATCTCGACTTCCTGCGCACCACCACCTGCGACGAGATCCAGGGCGCATGCATCAGCCACGCGCTGCCCGCGCCGGAAGCGGGGCAACTCCTGACGGCAACGGCGCCGGCATGGCCGGCGCGCCCGGCATGAGGACGATCAGGCTGCGCTCAGCTGGCGGCTGGCAGCCGGCCGTTGCTTGCTGCGCGACTGGGACGGCGGCAGACGGCGCAGCGTGCGCAACGCCTGCACGTCATTCAACACGACCGCGCGCTGATCGACCGAGATCAGGCCGATTGCATTGAAGGCGGAGAAGGTTCGGCTGACGGTCTCCAGCGTCAGGCCGAGGTAGTTGCCGATCTCCTGGCGCGTCATGCGCAGGTTGAACTGCTTGCCGGAATAGCCCATGTCCGTGAAGCGCTCCGACAGGAAGACCAGGAAGCGGGCCACGCGCGCTTCGGCGCTCAGCGAACCGAGCGTGCCCACCATCGCCTGCTCGCGCACCAGTTCGCGGCTCATGACACCGTAGATCGCCGCTTCCATTTCCGAATGCGTGCGCCCCAGCGAGGAAAAGATCTTGAAGGGAACCAGGATCACCTCGCAGTTCGAGAGCGCCACGGTCTCGGTCGAATACTGGCGGCTGTGGATGCCGTCGATGCCGAACATGTCGCCCTTCATCGGAAAGCCCAATACCTGCTCGCTGCCGGTCTCGTCGATCATCACCGACTTGAGGAAGCCGGAGTACACGATGTACAGCATGTCGAACGGCTGGCCGATGGTGTGGATGCGCTGGCCGGTCTTGAACTGCATGTGCTGGAACTGGAACTCGTCGCTGTTCACGCGCGCCGAGACGGGGATGCGCAACAGATCGCAGACTTCCTTCAGGTTGGACCAGAGCTTGCCCTGGCGCTGCCAGCCGGGCATGGTTGCCGCCGAGACCGCCGCATGGGGGACGGCGGACCGGAATTCAGTTACTTGTAGCGTCGACATTGTTGTTCCTGTTATTGAAATGAGTTATGAACAAGCACGGGATTTCCTGGGGTGAACGCGATTTGCGATAAGGCAATCGGTGAAAGGATTATCTCGATTGGAAAGGATTAAGAACATCGGCCGCTGGATGAAAAAAAAGGTCGGAACAAGGGAAGAAAAGGGTAAGGATTTTCCTACGCGGCCGCATCCTGGCTTTCCGCGGCGGAAATTCAAAAAAGCGCAAACCGGCCTGAAAATGTGCTGTAATAAAGCCGCTTTTTACCCATGCGGTACAACTTTCGCAAAGGAGGCAACAATGAAGAAGTTGATCGGCGCAGCCCTGCTGGCACTGCCAGTCATGTTCCATCCGGCATTTGCCGCAACGGCCCAGCAAAACAAGATGGCCACCTGCAACAAGGAGGCGGGCGACAAGAAGGGCGACGAGCGCAAGGCCTTCATGAAGGAATGCCTGAGCAACAAGCCGAAAGTCAGCGATGCGCAGAAGGCACAGCAGGAAAAAATGAAGACCTGCAACGCGCAGGCCAAGGGCATGAAGGGCGACGAACGCAAGAAATTCATGAGCGATTGCCTGAAGAAGGATTGACGCCGAGCCTGTTGCCGCGATGAGCCCGCTTCGGCGGGCTTTTCTTTTTCATCGGCGGGCGCCGCCAAAGAATCTCCCCGGCGGCGCTCCCCGTTTTCTATAATGGGCCATGGGAATCTTCGACGTCGCGCTTCCGCCCGCTGTTGCCTACGTGATGCTTGCCGCAGCGATCGCGGCACTGGCGCGCGACGCGAGACTCACGTCGTGGAAACACGTCGACCGTTTCGGCGCCTTTTCCGCATGGTGTTTTTCGATCATCGTACTGCCCTTGCTGTGGCGGATGGATGTCCGGATCGGCAACGAGATGGACCTGCACCTGCTCGGCATGCCGCTGTTCGTGCTGATGTTCGGCCGCCCGCTGGCCACCGTCGGCCTCAGCCTTGCGGTCGTCGCCTACACGGCGCTGCAGGGCGGACTGTGGAGCAACCTCGGCCTGAACCTGCTCATGCTGGCGGTGTTCCCCGCCTGGTGCGGCGACGCCGTGATGCGCGCGACGCGGCGCTTCCTGCCGCATCACATCTTCATCTATTTGCTGGGCAACGGCTTTTTCGGCACGATGGCAATGCTCGCGGTCACCGGCATGGTTTCCGTCGCCGCCCACGTGATGTGGGTCGCGCCGGTCGCCGCCGATACCATCGCCTACATGCTCCTGCTGGCCTGGGGCGAATCCTTCCTCACCGGCTTCCTGCTCACCATCTTCACGGTCTACCGGCCCGAATGGGTGCTGACCTTCGACGACGACGTGTATCTGCGCGGGAAGTGATCAGTCCTGCCGGATGAAGCGGCCTGCGTGCATGCTCAACAGCGCAGGCTGGTCGCGGTGCGGCACATGGCCGCATTCCGGGAGCGGCACTGCCCGCGCATGTTGCGCCAGCCGTTCGATGCCGTGGATCTGCTCCAATGTCGCGTATTCGTCCTGCTCGCCCTGCAGCGCGAGCACCGGGCAGGTGATCTTTCTGACCTCGTCCTCGATGTTCCAGCTGCGGAATCCCGGATCGAGCCAGGCATTGTTCCAGCCCCAAAATACCGCGTCGCCATCCGCGTGATAGCGCGCCAGGCGCGCCGCGAAATCGGTATGGAGGTACATGTCGCGCACCGTGCGCAGTCCGTCGACCGTGACGTCTTCGACGAAGATGTGCGGCGCCACCACCACGATGCCGCTGAGCCCGTCGGGAAAACGCGCGGCATACAGCAGCGCAATCGAGCCGCCGTCGCTGTGACCGAACAGCCAGGGACGCTCGACGCCCAGCGTCGACAGGAAGGCGGGCAGGGCCTCATGCGCCTGCTCGTGCAGGTAGGTGAACGGCAACGGCTCTTCCGGCGGGCGTCGCGTCGATTGCCCGTAGCCATAGCGCGAGAAAACCAGTCCGCGAAAGCCATGCTCTTTGCAGAATCGCTGCGGGAAATCCTTCCACATCGCAATCGATCCCAGTCCTTCATGCAGGAATACCACGACCGGGTAAGGCGAATCGGTCGCGCCGATCCATTGGTATTCGAGCTGGACGGTCGTTCCTTTCCAGGGGATGGGGGCGAACTGTATCTCTTGCATATTGCCTGTAGCCATTCCGGATTATCCGATCGCATGCCGTGATGCCGGAATTATGCCGGTTGCGCCGCATTCCTGCAGGCGTGGCGTCACGACGTGCCACTATCCGAACAAGCGCCTACCGAGCGGAACGCGCATAGCGCTGCGCCAGGATCGAACAGGCCATCAGCTGGATCTGGTGGAACAGCATCAGCGGCAGCACGATCATGCCGATCGGATGCCCGGCAAACAGCACCTTCGCCATCGGCACGCCGCTCGACAGGCTCTTCTTCGAGCCGCAGAACACGATGGTGATTTCATCCTGGCGATTGAAGCCGAGGCGGCGGCTGCATAGGGTCGATATTGCCAGCGCAAGGGCCAGCAGAAGGATGTTGACGAACACCAGGCCGCTCAGTGCGCGGCCCGGAAGCTGATGCCACAACCCCTGGTTCACCGCGTCGCTGAATGCCGTGTATACCACCAGCAGGATCGAACCCTGATCCACCACGCGCAGTTTCGACCGCTGCCGCTCGACCCAGCCGCCGATGTGCTTGCGCGCGAACTGGCCGGCCACGAAGGGCAGCAGCAGCTGCACCATGATTGTCACGATTGCGCCGAGCGAAAAATGGCTGGCGCCCGTGCCCGCAAACAGCAGGCCGATCAGCAGCGGCGAAATGAAGATGCCGAGCAGGTTCGAGGCCGAGGCGCTGCACACCGCAGCAGGCACGTTGCCGCGCGCGATCGCGGTGAGCGCGATGGAGGACTGGATCGTCGAAGGCAGCACGCACAGGAACAGGATGCCGAGATAGAGTTCCGGCGTGACAAGGCGCAGCATGAACGGCTTCAGCAGCAGGCCGAGCAGCGGGAACAGCAGGAAGGTACTGGCCAGCACGAGCAGGTGCAGGCGCCAGTGTGTCAGGCCGGCGACGACGGCTTCGCGCGACAGTTTGGCGCCGTGCAGGAAGAACAGCAGGGCGATGGCGACCACCGTGCCGGCGTTGAAGACCTTGGCGACGATGCCGGAACAGGGCACTACGCTGGCGACCAGCACGGTGAAGGCCAGCGAAAGCGTGAAGTTGTCCGGAAGGTAGGCAGGGCGGGCCATGTTCGTCGTGTTAGAAGTGGCGGGCGACCCAGGATTCAATGCTGGAAAGCGCGCGGAATTCGGCCACGGAACGGCATTCGATATGCGGATGCCGCGACCGCAGCATGCGTGACAGCGCCGTGCCGGGACCGAGTTCCAGTGCGACGGTCACGCCGGCTTCGGCGCAGGCATCCATGCAATCCATCCAGCGTATGGTTTCGGCGATCTGTCTGGCGAGGCTGGACCGCGCGTCTTCCTTGCGATAAACCAGCTGCGCCGAAATGCCGGCGACGACCGGTGTCCGCGGATCGGCGAACCGGCGCGTGCGCAATTCCTCGCCGAAGCGCTCCGCCGCCTCCTGCATCAGCGGCGTGTGCGAAGCGACCCCCACCGGCAACATGCAGGCGCGCTCGCCGTAGCCGCGAATCCTGCCTTGCAGCGCCAGCGCTTCATCGTTCGCGCCGCCGACGATGACACTGTCTTCCGCGGTTTCGATGGCGATGAAAAGACGATGGTCGGCAATCAGCGCGCGGACGCGACCACTGTCGAAATGGGGGACGGCCAGCATCGCCTGCGTTCCGCCGTCGGCGGCGCATTCATCCATCAGGCGCGCGCGCGTCGCTGCCAGGGCGACGGCATCGCCGGCGCCAAGCGAACCCGCGACACCGTAGGCCGACAGTTCGCCGATGCTGTAGCCCGCCACCACGGCGGGCGCGGGCAAGGCGTCGCGCAGCGCAGACCACATGGCCATTTCGGCCGCCACGATCAGCGGTTGCGCGATGCGATTGGAAAAGAGGGCAGCGTCGTCGGCCAGCGCCGCGGCGACCGGCATGCCGAGGTGTTTCTCCAGTTGCCACTCGCTGAAGAGTGCGGCGCGGCGCCCGGCGTCGATGAGGTCGAACATCTGCGCATGCTGCGCGCCCTGGCCGGGGCAGAGGATGGCGAGACGGGCGCTCATCGGCGATCCAGACCGGGGTCGAAGTGATGTTGCAGGCAATGCGTCGCCTTGTGCACGAAGCAGGTCGCGGCCAGCAGATCCGCCGCGCCGCCCGGCGACAGGCGCCGGCGGACGAAGGCATGGTGGCAATCCAGTGCATGCGCTTGCCAGTCCGGGCGAGATGTGCCGCCTCGTGTCATGAATGCGCGGGAACTTGTCTTGACGAGATCCGCGCCGGCGTCGCCGCAGCGGAAGTAGACATTCGTATCGCTGATATGCGCCATCAGCGCGAACAGGGCGTCGATGCGCGCCAGCTCCCAGCTGCGGCCTTCGCGCAGCGTTTGCTGCAGCACCGGCAGCGCGACGCCGAACACGGAAGGAAAACCGAGCGCGGCTTCTTCGCGTGCGCCGCTGGCCGCGTGCATGGCCGCCACTTGCTGACCATGCGAAGCGGTGTGCGCTGCACGAGTGTGCGCCGCCAGCGCTTCTCCCCACTGCATCAGGAGAACGGCGCGCATCGCCTCCCCGGACAAGGCATTCCCCTTGGCGTAACACCAGCCCAGCGAAGCGCACAGCATGCCGAGCGCGAAGATCGCGCCACGATGCGTGTTGATGCCGCGCGTGGCACGCAGCATGGCGCGCTCCGCGTCGATGCCGAGCCGCTTCAGGCGGGCGAAGCCCGCGTCTTCCGAACCGGCGCGCGTGATCGCGATGAAGTAATGCCGCAAGGCGAACAGGCTGCGCATGAAGGTTTCCGCATTCATGTCTTCATGGCTGCCGCTATCGACCGGGGAAACCAGGCCGGGCTTGGGATACAGCGTGAGTTCGTCGTACAGGCTGCGCACCGCAAGGCGGCCGACATCCCTGCAGAAGCGGCGATGGCGGGCAAGACCTGCGTCTGGCAGATGATGCTGATAACGATGAGGAATAAAGGACGGCAGGGTGGTTTGAGTGAAGCGAAGCCCGCCGTGAAGGTAGTCGGGGCACTCGCGGGTTTCGCTTTGCTCAACCCACCCTACACCATCTGCAAGATCATCAATGCGGCGCTCTAGCAGGTACATGCCGCGTCCTCCAATGTCTGCAGCAGATCGTTCATCTTCATCAGGCGCACCGCACGGCGGTCTTTCACCAGCACGCGCGACTGTGCTTGCAGCCACTCTTTCCATGACACGGCCTGGCCCGACGGAAACACGACTTCGCCATCGAGCGGCACGGCATGCGCGCAGTTCGCCAGCAGCGACAGGCCCGCCGACAATTGCGCGGAAGTGGCCGGATGAAACAGAAGGTCGAGATCCGATGACGCAGTCATGTAAGGCTTGCCGGTCAGGCACTGCAGTGCGGCAGACCCGTAGACGCGAAAGATAATGCCTTGATCGGCGGCGTCGCGGACCAGCGAGGAAAGCGGCGCGCGCCATGCGTCCGGCATACGGGGAATGAGGCGTGCGAGTTCCAGTGCCGCCTCCACGCGCCTGACCTGCACGGACGGAATGCGAATGCCTATGCGCGGCTTGTTGCCGCTCGCATCCGGCGGCAGCGCGATCCCGGCGCACACCTGTTCTTCCGTCGCATCGGCGTCCTGGCGGCGCACAATGGCCGGCCAGTCGTTGGCGAGCCATCCGTCGAGCGCGACCCGCAGCGACGGCGAGGTGGCGTCGATCGCATCGCGCCATCCCTCGGGCGTGAGCCAGATCAGGCTATGCCGCGCGAACCTGGCCATCGGCAATCACCGCATCGATCACATGCTGTGCAAGACGCCGGCCGCCGCGGGCAAGCCCGAGCGCGCTGCGCTGGTCCGTCGCCGTCGCGCAGACGATCGCCTGCGCCAGTTGCTGCGCCAGGTTCTCGTGCCAGATCGATGCGATGCCGCCCATGACGAAATAATTTTCCGCGCCCGGTGCGAAAACCGGATTGGACTTCGCCAGTTCCACCAGTTTTTCTTCCGGCACCTTGGTGATGCGCGCCATCGCAGGCAGGCCCATCACGCGGATGGTTGCGTCCGGCAGCGCATAACAGGCATCGGCCATCAAGCCGCTGGTGATGAAGCCGCCCGACAGGGCCTGGTCGTACACCAGTGCGACGACCTTGTGTCCCTGCCGGCGCGCCAGTTCGATGCATTTGCCGAGATGCGCCATGTAGCTGTTAATGCCGAGCATCTCGTCGCGGTGCCGCAGGCGCTGCCCCTGGGTATCGACCAGGATCACGATCGGCCGCCCGGGATAGCGGCGCACGGTGTCGAGCACCGCCTTCGCCTGCGCGAGGGCGATCTCGACGCCGATCGGCGTATGTTCCGTGGTGCCGATCACCGCGACCGTCGTGCCCTCGACCTGCCCGGTGCCGGCGAGGAAGCAATCCTTTTCGGCGATGGCGTGGCCTTGCGGGAAAAGATGCGATGCGAGGGATTTCCAGTCCATGCTCATTCAAGCTTTCAAGCGGTGTTGATCGGCGATGCGGCGGAAGGCGTCGGCCTCCAGCATGGGAATCTGCCGCGGCTGCGGAACGCCCAGGCTTTCCCAGATCTGCAAGGGATCGGTCTTGTCGCCGAAGTCCTGCAGTCGCTGTTGCAGCAGGCGCTGCTCGGCTTCCATCGCGGCCAGTGTCAATTCGATGTCTTCCTTGACGCTTGCCTGGATAGCGTCGACGGCTGCAGTGCGGAAGGCAGCGATGTCATCGGCCACGATGGCCTGGCAGTCGCCCAGCAGGTAGCGATGCTTGCCGCCGGTCGTGCGCCACACCAGCGCGCGGTCGCGCGAATCGAATTCCTCGACGCCGTTCGCCGTTTCAATGACCTCCGGTCCCGACATCGCCAACCGGCCTTCTTCCGACATCACGATGGCATTCGCGCAGCGCGCCACGATCCCCATGCCGCCGAAGCAGCCGTTCGAACCGCCGATCAAGGCAATCACGGGGATGCCGGCCGCGCGCACGTCAAGCACGGCGCGCATGACTTCCGATACCGCGATCAGTCCTGCGTTGGCTTCATGCAGGCGCACGCCGCCGGTTTCCAGCATCAGCACGACCGCATCGGCACGCTCGATGACCGCGCGCTTGAGCAGGCCGACCAGCTTGGCGCCGTGCACTTCGCCGACCGCGCCGCCCATGAAGCCGCCTTCCTGCGAGGCGGCGAATACCTTCTTCCCCTGCAGCTGGCCGCGTCCGATCACGACGCCGTCGTCGAAGGATACCGGCGCATTCAGTTGCGCCAGGTGCGGGCTCATCACGCGCTCGGCCGGCGGCAGGAATTCCTCGAAGGAGCCTTCGTCCAGCAGGCGCAGAATGCGCTCGCGCGCATTCGCTTCCATGTAACTGTTCATTGCCCCGCTCCCAGCATGGTTTCGACGGCCTGGTCCAGGCGCAGGCTCACCACGGCGGGCGTGGCGCCCATGTCGTTGATCGAGATGCGCGTGTTCGCCATCGGCCAGCGCGCGTGGAAGTCGGCCATCACCGCTTCCCAGATGGCGCCGAAGCCGTGCGCGGCGGTGTTGATTTCGATCTCGCAGGCGTTGCCGAGCGGCGCCGGTTCGATCAGCACTTCCAGGTTGCCCGAGCTGACCACGCCGACCAGTTCCGGCCGAGCGCCTGCGTCGCGGCTGCCGTTTTCAAATCGGAATTTCAAGGTTTCCATGCTCTACCAGTTCCTGAAACGTTTGGGCGGGTCGTACAGGCCGCCGGAGGCGCGCACCAGGTCCTTCATGCTCTTCGCCGCCAGCAAGTCGCGCGTCGCCATGCGCTTGTCGATGCCGAGGTCTTCCGCGCGCCGGATGACGCCGCGGTCGCGCAGGTTTTCCACCATGCGCCTGTCGCGCGCCAGCCCGACCGGCGTGTAGCCGGCGACGCCGCGAATGGCCTGTTCGCGCTCCTCGTCGCTGCGGCACAGCAGCAGGTTCGCGATGCCTTCCTCGGTCAGGATGTGGCTCACGTCTTCGCCATAGATCATCACCGGCGGGATCGCCATGCTGGCCTGTTCCGCCAGCTGCCATGCGTCGAGTCTGTCGACGAAGGCGGGCTGCATGTGTTCGCGGAATGTCTCGACCATCTGCACCACCAGCTTCTGGCCGCGCGGAATCAGGTTCCGGTCGCCGCGCGCTTCGCGCCCGGCTTTCAGCCATGCCGGGCTGACGTGGCGCCGGCCGCGCGCATCCGATCCCATGTTGGGCGCGCCGCCGAAGCCGGAGATGCGGCCCAGCGTCGCGGTCGAGGAATTGCCCTGCAGGTCGATCTGCAGCGTCGAGCCGATGAACATGTCACAGGCGTAGTGCCCGGCCGCCTGGCACAGCGCACGATTGCTGCGCATGCCGCCGTCGGGGCCGACGAAGAACACGTCGGGCCGCGCGCGGATATAGTTTTCCATGCCGAGTTCCGAGCCGAATGAATGCACCGACTCGACGAAGCCGGCCTCGATCGCGGGGATCAGCGCCGGATGCGGATTCAGCGCCCAGTGGCTGGCGATCTTGCCGCGCAGTCCGAGCGACGCGGCATAGGTCGGCAGCAGCAGCTCGATGGCGGCGGTGTCGAATCCGATGCCATGATTCAGCCGCGTGACCTGGTATTCCGCGTAGATGCCCTTGATGGCCATCATCGCCATCAGCACCTGGATTTCGGAGATCTGCGCCGGATCGCGCGTGAACAGCGGCTCGATATAGTGCGGCGTCGGCGCGGCCACCACGAAGTCCACCCAGTCGGACGGAATGTCGACGCGCGGCAGCGTGTCCACCACCTCGTTCACCTGCGCGATCACGATGCCGCTCTTGAACGCCGTGGCTTCGACGATGGCAGGCGTGTCCTCGGTATTCGGCCCGGTGTACAGGTTGCCGTGCCGGTCGGCGGCCTGCGCGGCCACCAGCGCCACGCGCGGCGTCAGATCGACGAAGTAGCGGCCGAACAGTTCGAGGTAGGTATGGATCGCGCCGATGTTGAGCTTGCCGGCCGATGCGAGCTTCGCCAGCCGGCCGGCCTGCGGCCCGGAAAACGAAAAGTCCAGTTTCGCCGCGATGCCCTTCTCGAACACGTCGAGATGCTCGGGCAGGGCGATCACGGACAGCAGCATGTGCAGCTGGTTGATGCGCGCCGGGTCCAGCCGCGTGAGCGCCTTGCCGAGGAAATCGGCCTGCTTCTGGTTGTTGCCTTCCAGGCAGACGCGATCGCCCGGCTCCAGCACCTGATGCAGCAGGTCGACGATCTTTTCCGTTGCACACAGCTTGCCGTCCAGCGCCGTGCCGAGCGCGGCATGCGCGCGGGCAAGGCGATTGACGCGGTTGGCTTGCTGCGTATTCCAGATACGGTCATTCGCCCCCATCTAGCGCGCTCCCATGATCATGTCGGGCAGGGCGGTCGAGATCTGCGGGAACATGCACAGCAGCAGCACGGCGCCGAACATCAGCAGGACGAAAGGCATCACGCCCCAGATCACATCCTTCAGCGGAATGTCCGGCGCAATGTTCTTGATCACGAAGATGTTCAGGCCGACCGGCGGATGGATCAGCCCCATTTCCATCACGATCGTCATCACCACGCCGAACCAGATCAGGTCGAATCCGGCAGCCTTGAGCGGCGGCAGGATGATCGGCGCCGTCATCAGGATGATCGACACCGGCGGCAGGAAGAAGCCGAGCACGATGACCATGAACAGGATCACCGCCAGCAGCAGCCACTTGGACAGCGCGAGACCCACGACCCATTGTGCGGCGGACTGGCTGATGTGCAGGTAGCTCATCACGTAGGAATACAGCAGCGACATGCCGATGATCATCAGCAGCATGGTCGATTCCTTGATGGTGGCGCCGAGGATGGGCGACAGTTCCTTCGGTTTCCAGATGCGGTACACGCCGGCGATCAGCACCATCGCCAGCAGCGCGCCCAGGCCGGCGGTTTCCGACGGCGTCGCATAGCCGCCGTACAGTGCGATCATCACGCCGATCAGCAGAATCACGAACGGCAGCACGCGCGGCAGCATTTCGATCTTTTCCGCGAACGTGAAATGATCGTGATCGAGGTAGGCCGACTTGATGCCGCCCTTTTCATACACTTCCTTCGCGATGCGGTATTCCTTGCGTGCGCGGTACACCGCGTACGTGGCGAACATCCCGACCAGCAGAACGCCGGGGCCGATGCCTGCGAGGAACAGCCGGCCGAGCGATTGTTCCGCCGCGACCGCGTACAGGATCATGGTGATCGACGGCGGCAGCAGGATGCCGAGCGTGCCGCCGGCGGCAATGATGCCTGCCGCAAAGCCCGGCGAATAGCCGCGCTTGCGCATTTCCGGAATGCCCGCCGAACCGATCGCCGAGCAGGTGGCGGGCGAGGAGCCGGCCATGGCCGCGAACAGCGCGCAGGCGAACACGTTGGCGATGCCAAGGCCGCCCGGGATCTTGTGCAGCCAGGTATGGATGGCGGAATACAGGTCCTTGCCGGCCGGCGAGCGCCCGATGGCCGCGCCTTTCAGGATGAAGAGCGGAATGGACAGCAGCGTCACCGATGCCATTTCCTCGTACACGTTCTGCGTCACCGTGTCGAGCGAGGCGGCGGGCATGAAGAAGTACATGAAGCCGACCGCGACCGCGCCCAGCGCGAAGGCAATCGGCATGCCGGAAAACATGACCAGCAGGGTAACGACGCCGTACAGGGCGCCCAGGGTGAGTTCGCTCATGCGGCCTCCCGTTTGGTCGATACGTGCGCCAGCAGCTGGACCAGGATCTGCGCGGTGAGCAAGCTCATGCCCAGCGCCATCATCGAATACGGAATCCAGAGCGGCAGGGCGAGGGTGGACGAGGTGGTCTGGCCGTCGGTCCAGGCTTCATGCAGCAGCGTCCACGACTTCCAGGAAAAGAAGGCGCAGAACAGGAAGGACGCCAGATCGACGACGAACATGCGCACCGCATTGACGGCAGGCGGCAGCACCGATGCGATGGCCTCGATGCCGATGTGGCCGCGGAAGGACTGCACGTAGGCGGCGCTGAAGAAGATCGCGCCGACGAGCATGAAGACGGTGGCGTCGTCCTGCCAATCGGTCGGCACCTTGAAGAAATAGCGCACCACCACCGCGTAGGTCAGCACGATGGCGGTGACCACCATCGCGATCATGCTCAAGGCCATCAGGAGGCGGTTGAGGCGCTCCAGCAGCCGCGCCACGCCGGCCAGGGCCGGATGGCGCGGCTGCGCCGGCCCGGCGGCCGGCTCCAGTTCGATGGCGTGGCTCACAGGGTCTGCTCCGCCAGCTTCAGCAGCTTCGCGCAATTGGCGTTGCGCTCGGCGTAATCCTTCCATGCGGTGTCGCGCGCAATGGCCTGCCATTTCTTCACGACGGCCGGATTCAGGTCGGCCACCTTGGCGCCGGCTTTCTGGTACACGGCGGCGACCAGTTCGTCGTCGGTCTGCGCGGACTTGCGGGCAAACTGTTCCATCTCCGCGCCCACCGTGAGGATGAGCTGCTGCTGGTCCTTGCTCAGGCGATCGAAGGCGGCTTTCGACATCAGCAGCGGTTCGAACATGAACCAGTACGCGCCGCCGCGGCCGGTGGTCAGGCTCTTCGCCACTTCCTCGAGGCGGAAGGAGATCAGCGAGGTCGACGAGGTCAATGCCGCATCCATCGCGCCGGTCTGCATGCCGGCATAGATTTCATTGGTCGGGCCGGTCACCACGGCCGCGCCGGCAGCCTTCAGCATCATGTCCATTTCGCGCGAGCCGCCGCGGATCTTCATGCCCTTCGCATCTTCCGGCTCGATGATCGGCTTGGTGCCGCGCGCGGCCATGCCGCCCGCCTGCCAGATCCAGCTGACCACGACGATGCCCTTGTCGTTCAGGAACTTGTTGAGTTCCTTGCCGATTTCCTTGTTCTTCCAGCCGTAGCCCTGGTCATACGAAGTCACCAGGCCGGGCATCAGGCCGATGTTCACTTCCGGCATTTCGCCGCCGGCATAGGACAGCGGCACCAGCGACATGTCGAGCGCGCCCTTGCGCATGGAGGAAATCTGCGCATTGATCTTCATGAGCGAAGCGCCCGGATAGATCTCGAACTTCAGGCTGCCCTTGCTGCGCTTCTCGACTTCCGCCGCGAACATGCGGCACAGGCGGTCCCGGAAGTCGCCTTCATTGATCGTGCCGCCGGGGAACTGATGCGAAATCTTCAGTGCCGAGGATTGCGCCAGGGCGGGGCGCAGGGACAGCAAGGGGGTGGCTGCCAGGGCGGCAAGGATGGTTCTTCTTTTGGACGACAACATAAGTCTCTCTCCTCTGTTGAATGGATGGGATCCCTGCGGGGTTGGATGTTGACGTGTCTTTTTTATGCACGTTTTTGTATTGTGTATACACGATTGCATGGCAAAAATACTTTGTCAAGCAAACATCGGGGCATATAATCAGCAAAAATATACAAAAGGCTTTCAATCCATGAAGAGCGGTTCACAGAAAAGTCGTTCCGAAACACTGCGGGATTCCATCGAGGAAATGATCGCCACCGGCAGGTTTTGCCCCGGCGAGCACCTCGACGAGACCGAGCTGGCGGCGGAGTTCGGCGTGTCGCGCACACCGATCCGCGAAGCGCTGATCCAGCTTGCGTCGATGGGCCTGGTCGTGACCCGGCCGCGGCGCGGCACGGTGGTGGCGGAGATCGCACCGCAACGTCTGGTGGAAATGTTCGAGGTGATGGCGGAACTGGAAGCCATGTGCGGCCGCCTTGCCGCGCGCCGCATGACGGCGGACGACCACGCGCGGCTGCTGGCTGCCCACCATGCCTGCAACGACGCGCGCAACGCCAACGATGCCGACGAGTATTACTATCGCAACGAGGTCTTCCACGAAGAGATTTACGCCGGCAGCCGCAATGCCTTCCTCGCCGAGCAGGCGCGCAACCTGCGCCGCCGCCTGCGGCCCTACCGCCGCCTGCAGTTACGCGTACGCGACCGCTTGGCGAATTCGTATTCCGAACATGACCAGATCGTAAAGGCCCTGCTTGCCGGCGACGGCGATGCGGCCGCGAACCTCTTGCGCGGGCATGTCGTCATCCAGGGCGAACGCTTTGCCGACCTGATTGCGTCGCTCAATCACATGACGACGCAGGCCGCCTGAGCCGGTTGCACCGTCTGCACTGCCTGCACGACGCGTCGTCGCGAATGCGGCTACACTCGATTCTTCCTGTTCGAGATGCCTTGCCGATGACTCCACCCGCCGCTGCATCGACGCCTGCCGAGGGCCGCAATGACACGCTGCTCGCCTGGTTCTTCGTGATCGTCTGGGGCTCGGGCTATCTCGCCAGCAAGACCGGCATGCAGTACGCGGCGCCGTTCACCTTCCTGTCGCTGCGTTACGCTTTCGGCCTGCTGTGCCTGGTTCCGCTGCTCATCGTCGCGCGTCCCGCATGGCCCGCCGGCCGGCGCGAATTCCTGCATGTCTGCGTGGCGGGCCTGCTGATGCATGCGATCTATCTCGGCGGCAGCCATTACGCGCAGTATCTCGGCATGTCGGCCGGCGTCACCGCACTGACGCTCGCCACGCAGCCCCTGTTCACCGCCGCGTTCGCGCACCACGTAATGCGCGAGCGGCTGGGATGGGTGCAGTGGCTCGGCGTCGTGCTCGGGTTGGCCGGTGTGATGCTGGTGGTGTGGCACAAGATCAATCTGCACGCGGTCACGGTGTCCAGCCTGTTCGCGGTCACCATTTCGCTCACCTCGATCACCGTCGGCACGCTCTACCAGCGCAGCTTCTGCAAGACCGCCGACCTGCGCAGCTCATCCTTCATCCAGTTCGCTGCCTCGTTGCTGGTGCTGGCGCCGCTGGCCTGGGGCGTCGAAGGATTCGTGGTGCGCTGGAGCTGGCAATTGCTGGCATCGATCGTGTTCCTGGTGATCTTCGCCTCGATCCTTGCGCTGAATGCGCTGCACATCCTGATGCGACGCGGTCACGCCGCCAAGGTCACCAGCCTGCTGTTCCTCACGCCGATCATCGCGGTGTTCCTCGAATGGATCATGTTCGACGTCGTGCCGGGCTGGCTGAGCGTCGCCGGCATTGCCGTGACTTGCGCCGGCGTGGCGCTGGTCTCAGCGCGGCGCCGGCAGTGATTGCATCGACGCGACCGCAGCCGGCTTCGCGGGAATGGTGTCGCACGGCGCGATCTTGCGGCGCGTGCGCGGCGTGAACCAGAGATAGTCGTATTGCTGTCCGAGCGGGCCGTAGGCATACACGGCCGGATCGGTCGGCACGTCGGTTTCCACCAGGCCGAGCGCAAGCACGGAAGTGTCCGGGGCGCGCGCGGCGAGGTACAGCGGCACGCCCATGTCCTTGCGCGCGTGGCCGCGGCCGACAATGGCCACCGCGCCGTTGTCCCTGAAGCGCAGCAGCGTATCGGCCATGATCGCGTCGCGCGCTCGCTGGGCATTCGCGATCGCGCCCACCACATGTTCCGGGATCTTGCCGCAGTGGCCGGCATAAACTTCATGCACGAGGTACTTCTGCTTCTCGGGTGTCCACACCGCATCCAGCGCCAGGCGCGATGCCTCGCCCGCGCCCAGCGCCGCAAAGCCGTTGCGCGACACCTGGCGCGTCACGTCGCGCGACAGGTTGGCGGCGGCCAACGGCAAGGCGTTCCGCACACCCAGGCCGGCGATTGGCGCGTACATCGGCCAGTCCCAGCTCTGGCGCATCATCTGCGATAGCTGTTGCAGCTTGCTGTCCGCCGTGCCTGTGCGCAGCGCTGCATCGATCTGTCCTTGCTGGTCGGTGTCGTACTGTTCCATGACCAGCGCCGGACGCCGTCCGCGCTTCAGCATGTCGTCGAGAATGGTGGCCTGGATGCGATGGTGCTCGCGGTTGTCATGGATCTCGCCGAGCAGCACCAGGCGGGCGGCCGCCGCGCGTTGCAGCACAACGTCAGGATCGACGAAGCGGCGCGCCGCGACATCCCACACCTTGCCGTTGAGCGGATTGCGGTACGACGCATCGTCGAGGTGCGCGCAGGCGGCGAGCAGGAGGGAGAGGGCGACCAGGGCCAGTCGTTTCCCGAATGCGGAGGGCTGTTTCATGCGGACGTGATTCCTGTCGATGGCGAGCGCCGCGGCATCATGCCGACATGGCAAGGCCGCGCATGGACGCTGCATGGCATTATCGTCGAGCGGCTTGTCTGACCGGTCGGTGGCTGCGCCGCGCATCGGAATTTCTTGTTCGGCATCAATTTTTCCGGGGAATTCAAGGTGCCTGTTATCGCCTCGGCCATGCATGTTGAACGGCGCGCCACAGCGCGAACGGACTTGCGGCTTTCGCGTCAAAAATTGCTTGCGGGCACTGTACGGCCACGCTATATTGAAGTCGCGCATTCGTCGAATCGAGTGCCGATACACGAGCAGATTCGCCAACTGGGGCCACTTTCCAGATAGGACTGGGCGCCAGGAATCTACTCCTGTATCACCATCGCAAGCTCGCTCCGGCGGGCTTTTTTGTTGCCCGCCGCTTTCCCGGCCGGACGCGGCTCCTGAAAAGTTCCTTTACGGGCGTATGTTCAAAGTTGTAACTTCGGTGTAATATTTCCCGCACAAAAAAATCCACCGATGGATGGAAGAGGAGACACGGGGAGCCCGCGAGGTGAAAGCCTTGCGGGCTTTTCTTTTTCGGCAAGATATAACCGTTCCATATAACGGATATCACCACAATAAAGCGGACATCGCGAGGGGCCGGACGTATAGTGTCTCTGTCTCCTCCAACTCTCCTAGAATTGGATTTGCCCGCTACCGCAAGGTCAGCGGGCTTTTTTTTGTCCGCATTCCGCATTGGGTTGGATCTTGCCCGGCGGGGCGTTACCATACGGTAATATTTTTCCGCTGCGGAGTTCCCCATGAAATCCTTCCCGCTGCTGCTTGCCCTGCTGGTCATCGCCGGCGCGGCTGGCGCGCAATCCGTCGTTCCCAACCTCGACCAGGCCGGCCGCAAAGGCGACATGGCGCGCCTCGCCTACAAGCAGGCGGTGGAGGAGTTCGACAAGGCTGACGCCAACAAGGACGGCAAGCTCAGCAAGGAGGAAGTCGCCACCGTTGCGCCCTTCAAGGCGGACAATTTCGCACGCTACGACAAGAACGGCGACGGCTTCCTCAGCTGGGAGGAATTCGTCGGCCACAACAAGTGGAAGAAAGAGTGACGAGGCAGGCATTCGCCAGCTAAAATCGCTTGCACTTCCAGTACGGAAATTCCTGCCGCGATGCATCATTATCCTCCTTTGAAGGGGGCGGCACTCAGGCGGGAAATGCTTGATCTGGATCAAGGTGACTTCGTTTTGGCACTCGCTAGAATGACTTCCGGCCTTGCCGGAACCGGGCGCCACCGCGAAGTCGAGTTTCTAGGTCGTTCGATCGGCCCCAACCCCGCTACCAGGACTAGAGTGATTTCATGATCGCGATCCGGCTTTCCACCCGCACGACCGTCCTGGCAAGCACCCAAACAGCACGTCACACCGCACCGTGATATGGCCCGCCGTCACATCGCTGGTGTACCGACACCCGAACCCGCAACACGTTTTTATTCGATCGCCCGACGCAATGGCGTCGGTTCCAAGGAGTCATACATGCACAAACTAGAAAGCGCGGCCATCGCGCTCGCCGAGCCACAAGACATTTCCACCGAAGTCCTGATCGAAAAATACGCCAAAGGCGACGAGACGACGATCGACCAGGTCATCACGCGCGTGTCGAAAGCCCTGGCCGAGGTCGAACCGCAAAAAACGCGCAAGAAGCATGCGGAAGACTTTCTGTGGGCGATGCAGCGCGGCTTCATTCCCGCCGGCCGCGTCAGCAGTGCCGCCGGCACCGGCCTGCAGACCACGCTCATCAACTGCTTCGTGCAGCCGGTGGGCGACTCCATCACCGAAGACGACCACGGCAAGCCCGGCATCTATACCGCCCTCGCGCAGGCCGCGGAAACCATGCGTCGCGGCGGTGGCGTCGGCTACAACTTCTCCGCCATCCGCCCCAAGGGCGCGCGGGTGAAGGGCACCGGCAGCAGCGCATCCGGCCCGATCTCCTACATGAAGGTGTTCGACCGCTCCTGCGAAACCGTGGAATCGGCCGGCGCACGGCGCGGCGCGCAGATGGCCGTGCTGAATGTCGATCATCCCGACATCCTCGACTTCATCACCGTCAAGCAGGAAAAGGGACAGCTCAACAACTTCAACGTATCCGTCGGCGTCACCGATGAATTCATGCGCGCGGTCGATACGGACGGCGACTTCGAACTCTCGCACAGCGTCGAACCCAACACCGACTTCAAGGAGAAGGGCGCCTACCAGCGCGAAGACGGCAGGTGGGTCTACAAGAAGGTCAAGGCGCGCGAGATCTGGGACCTGATCATGAAGAGCACCTACAACGCCGCGGAACCCGGCGTGCTCTACCTCGATCGCATCAACCAGGAAAACAACCTCGCCTACTGCGAACGCATCGAAGCCACCAATCCCTGCGGCGAACAGCCGCTGCCGGATTACGGCTGCTGCTGCCTTGGCAGCCTCAATCTCACCGCCTATGTCGAAGAGCCCTTCAGCGAAGGCGCGAAGTTCGACTTCGACGTGCTGGCGAAAGTCACGAAGATCGCCGTGCGCATGCTCGACAATGTGCTCATCGCGACCAAGTGGCCGCTGCCTGAACAGGCCCGCGAAGCGGATGCCAAGCGCCGTCTCGGCCTCGGCTTCACCGGCCTGGGCGATGCGCTCATCATGCTCGGATTGCGTTACGACACCGAGGAAGGTCGCCAGCTCGCCGGCGACATCTCGCGCGTCATGCGCGATGCCGCCTACGAAGGTTCGATCGAGCTCGCCAAGGAGCGCGGCGCGTTCCCGCTGTTCGATGCCGACAAATATCTCAACGGCGGCTTCGCCTCGCGCCTGCCGGACACGCTGAAGGCCGAGATCCGCAAGCACGGCATCCGCAATTCGCACCTGACCTCGATCGCGCCGACCGGCACCATCTCGCTCGCGTTCGCGGACAACGCCTCCAACGGCATCGAGCCGGCGTTCTCCTGGTTCTACAACCGCACCAAGCGCATGCCCGATGGCAGCAAGAAGGACTACACCGTCGAAGACCACGCCTACCGCGTCTACCGCGCGCTCGGCCGCGACACCGCCAGTCTGCCGGAAGCCTTCGTCTCCGCGCTGGAAATCTCCGCCATCAACCACATGCTGATGGTGGCCGCCGTCGCGCCCTACGTCGACGCCGCGATCTCCAAGACCGTGAACGTGCCGGAAGACTATCCGTACGAGGAATTCAAGGGCCTCTACATGGAAGCCTGGCGCAAGGGCCTCAAGGGCATCACCACCTATCGCCCCAACGGCGTGCTGGGCGCGGTGCTGTCGGTGCCGACCGCAAATCCGAATCCGCAGCCGGTCACGCTGTCCGAGCAGGACAAGCGCCTGGTGCTGAAGGAACTGGCGATGACGCCGCCGCTCGCCTCGCTGCGCTGGCCGTCGCGCCCGCGGCTGCCGGCCGGCGCGTCCGCATGGATCAGCGAAATCCTCGAGACGCCGCAGGGCGAATTCGCGGTCGCGGTGTCCGACAAGGGCGGCGTGCCGTTCGAAGTCTGGGTGCTCGGCGGCCAGCCGCCGCGCGGTCTCGACGCCATCGCCAAGACGCTCTCGACCGACATGCGCGCCAACGACCGCGGCTGGCTGCGCAAGCGCCTGTCGCTGCTCTCCAGCGCCTACGGCGACCCGTTCGACATGCCGATGCCGCCCAACGGCCAGCTGGTCCAGGTGCCGAGCGTCACCGCCGCTTTCGCCAAGCTGGTCGAATGGCGCTACAACCAGCTCGGCGCGCTCGACAAGCTGGAGAATGAAACGTCGCCGGTGCTCAACGCGCTGTTCGCGCCGCACGAGCCCAAGACCGGCACCGACGGCACGCTGGCCTGGGTGGCCGACGTGCGCAACCCGGCCACCGAAGACGATTTCGTGCTGATGCTCAAGGAACTGCAGATGCCCGACGGCACCCGCCGTCCGTACAGCATGTGGCTCACCGGCGGCCATCCGCATACCCTGGACGGCCTGTGCAAGCTGCTCAGCCACGACATGCGCGTGGTCGATCCGGCCTGGATCGGCATGAAGCTGCGCAAGCTGCTCAACTACGCGGAACCGCGCGGCGATTTCCTCGCCCGCGTGCCCGGCAGCGAGAAGCAGGTCAGCTACCCGTCGACGGTCGCCTACATCGCGCAACTCGTGATCCATCGTTACGCGATGCTCGGCATCCTCACCGAGGAAGGCTTGCCGATCAAGGCCATGGGCGTGGTCACCGACGAGCCGGCGCACGTCGCCCGCCAGGCGCCCACCATCGCCGGCAAACCCTGCAAGGAATGCGGCAACTCGACCGTGATCAAGAAGGACGGCTGCGAGTTCTGCACGGCCTGCGGCGCGATCGGCGCCTGCGGCTGATGCGAGCCTGAAGGGATATCCGCGCGAACGCCACCGTCGCGCGGAGAAGCGGATGCGGCGCGATGCACGGCATGCATCGCGCCGCGTTCGTTAGCAGGGGTAGTGCGCATACTCGCATCCCCGCGCCATGGAATGAGAACCACAGGAAGAAAAGGAAGACAATGAAACTTGAAACACTCGCCGTCCACGCCGGCTACACGCCGGAACCGACCACCAAGTCCGTCGCGGTCCCGATCTACCAGACCGTCGCCTATTCCTTCGACAATGCGCAGCACGGCGCCGACCTGTTCGACCTGAAGGTCGCCGGCAACATCTACACCCGCATCATGAACCCGACGCAGGACGTGCTGGAGAAGCGCATCGCCGCGCTCGAAGGCGGCGTCGGCGCGCTCGCGCTGGCATCCGGCATGGCAGCCGTCACCTACTCGATCCAGACCATCACCGAGGCCGGCGACAACATCGTCTCCGCCGCCACGCTGTACGGCGGTACCTACAACCTGTTCGCGCACACCATGCCGCAGATGGGCATCGAAGTGCGCTTCGCCGACGCGCGCAAGCCGGAAAGCTTCGCGCCGCTGATCGACAGCCGCACCAAGGCCATCTTCTGCGAATCGATCGGCAACCCGCTCGGCAACGTCACCGACTTCGCGAAGCTGGCCGACATCGCGCACGCGCACGGCATTCCGCTCATCGTCGACAACACCGTGCCCAGCCCCTACCTGTGCCGTCCGTTCGAGCATGGCGCCGACATCGTCGTGCATGCGCTCACCAAGTACCTCGGCGGCCACGGCAACAGCATCGGCGGCGCCATCGTCGACAGCGGCAAGTTCCCCTGGGTGCAGCACAAGGACCGCTTCAAGCGCCTCAACGAGCCGGACGTTTCCTATCACGGCGTGGTGTACACCGAAGCGCTCGGCGCGGCTGCGTACATCGGCCGCGCGCGCGTCGTCCCGCTGCGCAACATGGGTGCCGCGATCTCGCCGATGAACGCCTTCCTCATCCTGCAAGGCATCGAAACGCTGGCGCTGCGCATGGACCGTATCTGCGAAAACGCGCAAGCCGTCGCCAGCTTCCTGCAGAAGCATCCGAAGGTGGGCTGGGTCAACTACGCCGGCCTGCCCGATCATGCGGACCACGCGCTGGTGCAGAAGTACATGGATGGCCGCGCCTCGGGCATCCTGTCCTTCGGCCTCAAGACCGTGGACAAGGCCGACCCGCGTGCCGCCGGCGCGCGCGTGCTCGACGCGCTGCAACTGTTCACGCGCCTGGTCAACATCGGCGACGCCAAGTCGCTCGCCACGCACCCGGCCTCGACCACGCACCGCCAGCTCAATCCGGCGGAACTCGCCAAGGCCGGCGTGTCGGAAGACATGCTGCGCCTGTCGATCGGCATCGAGCACATCGACGACCTGATCGCGGATCTGGATCAGGCGCTGGCGAAAGCGTAGAGCGTCGAGTACATAAGAGCAATAAACGGCGGGTTCCCTCCCCCTGGTAGGGGGAGGGCTAGGGTGGGGGTTGAGTGGTTGAGCGAGCGCTGGTGCTGGTTCAACCACTCCACCCCCATCCCAACCTTCCCCCTACCAGGGGGAAGGAGCCCCGCGAGTATTGATTGAACCGCTTGCCACCGATAGGACCACACCATGTCACAAACCAAGTTCCTGCTTCCCGAATCAGAGATCCCGACCCACTGGTACAACATCGTGGCCGACATGCCCAACCCGCCCGCGCCCCCGCTCGGCCCGGACGGCAAGCCGCTGTCGCCTGACGCGCTGACCGCCATCTTCCCGATGAGCCTGATCGAGCAGGAAGTCTCGGCGGAACGCTGGATCAAGATCCCCGAGAAGGTCCGCGAAATCTACCAGCTCTGGCGTCCCACGCCGCTGTTCCGCGCGCATCGCCTCGAAGCCGCGCTCGGTACGCCCTGCAAGATCTACTACAAGTTCGAAGGCGTCTCGCCGGCTGGTTCGCACAAGGTCAACACCTCCGTCGCGCAGGCCTACTACAACGCCGAAGCCGGCATCAAGCGCATCGCCACCGAAACCGGCGCCGGCCAGTGGGGCAGCTCGATGGCGCTCGCCGGCCAGATGTTCGGCCTCGAAGTGCGCGTGTACATGGTGAAGGTCAGCTACTTCCAGAAACCCTACCGCCGCTCCATGATGCAGACCTGGGGCGCCGAAGTCTTCGCCAGCCCGTCCGACCAGACCAACGTCGGCCGCGCCGCGCTCGCGGAGAATCCGGAAAACCAGGGCTCGCTCGGCCTCGCGATTTCCGAAGCGGTGGAAGAAGCCGCCTCGCGCGCCGACACCAACTACGCGCTCGGCTCCGTGCTCAACCACGTGCTGCTGCACCAGACCGTGATCGGCCTCGAAGCCAAGAAGCAGTTCGACCTCGCCGGCGACTACCCCGACATGATCTTCGCCCCCTGCGGCGGCGGCTCCAACTTCGGCGGCGCAGCCTTCCCCTTCTTCGCCGACAAGGCCGCCGGCAAGAACGTGCGCCTGGTCGCCGTCGAGCCGACGTCGTGTCCGACGCTCACGCGCGGCCACTACGCCTACGACTACGGCGACACCGCCAAGCTCACGCCGATGACGCTGATGTACACCCTCGGCCACGACTTCATGCCGCCGGGCATCCACGCGGGCGGCCTGCGCTACCACGGCGACTCCGCGCTGGTGTCGCAGCTGTATCACGAGAAGCTGCTGGAAGCAGTTGCGGTGCCGCAGCTTGCGACCTTCGATGCAGGTGTTCGCTTCGCGCGTTCCGAAGGCATCATCCCCGCGCCGGAATCGAGCCATGCGATTGCGGCGTGTATCGATGAAGCGCTGCGTTGCAAGGAGAGTGGAGAGGTGAAGACGCTGTTCATCAATCTCTCCGGGCACGGGCACTTTGACATGGGTGCGTATGACGCTTACTTCAGTGGGAAGCTGCAGGATTTTGCTTATCCGGAGGAGGCGATCAAGGCGGCGCTGGAGAGGTTGCCGAAGGTGGGGTGAGCCGGATCAGCGAATGAAGAAGGGTGCGCAGTGCGCACCCTTTTTTGTTTGTTTGCGACGTAAGACAAAGTCTTCCCATATTGGCGAGATGGCCTGAGATGCCAAATAAGCGTTAAATTTCGTAGCGAAAAGAATACTGGAAAAAGCCTTGAATCAAGAAGACGTGTGATTGCAAGACTTGGCTCCGACTTGAACTGAAGATACTCTTTTGTGTTACCCCGCAATTAAGTTTGGGTCACCTATTGGCAGTGAGGCTTTGGTGTAACTCCTTATTTTTCCATCTTTATATGACACACACTGCTCAGACAAAAAATTGGAAGGCTTTGTCGCTTCTAAAAGATCCATTTAATGATGCGCTAAATTATCGTAGCCGCATTGAAAAGGAGTTCTTTCAAAAGTTGTTTTTGCGGACAGACGAGCTTCAGCGCATTCTCGATCCTCAAATCTATTTCTTGATTGGAGAAAAAGGCGCGGGCAAGACCGCCTACGCCGTATATCTGGAAAATACATCGCTGAATGAACAAAAGTGCAAGCTAACGACTATGACGGAAACGCAATATAAGCGTTTCATCGAGCTAAAACGTCAAGGTAAGCTCGATTACAGCGACTATGCGAATATATGGCGCTCAATGCTATTGTTCATGTCGGCACGCATGGTAGTGGAGAAATCGAAAGGATTAGTTCACCAAATCACCGGCAAGTTCTCGAAGGTGGAACGAGAGATTGCGGCGTGGTCGAAAAATGCACTAAATCCAGAGGTAGAGGCGGCTTTCGAGGCGATTAATAGCGAAGCGCTAAACGCCATATTCAAGAATGAGAAAGTGGGAGAATTTGGTGGCGCGCAAAAGAATCAACAAACAGAAAAAGCGTCAATCTTAAAGCATCATCTTCTTGAGACTGAAAACTCCCTTAAAGAAGCTATCTCGTCATTAAGTCTAAACAATGACCATATCTTGTTTATAGACGGAATAGATTATCGGCCCGAGGCAGTTGTATACAAGGAATATATCGCCTGCATTAAGGGATTGGCGGAGGCTGTTTGGCAGCTGAATACGGAGTTTTTCAACCTTATTCGCGATACAAAAGGGCGAATAAGAATTGTGCTGTTGGTCCGACCAGACGTTTTCCATTCTCTCAATCTGTATAACTCTAATTCTCGTTTGCAGGATAACAGCATTTTCTTAGATTGGTCGACAACAGAAAAAGAATATAAAGAATCGCGGCTTCTCGAAGCATGTGGCAAATACTTTTCGTCGCAGCAGTCATTTGATGTGTCTTCTATGGAGGCATGGGAGCAGTATTATGGAGTGCCAAATTCTCCGGGGCAGGTATTTAAACGATTATTGAAGCAGTCGTTTCACAAGCCAAGAGATATCTTGACCTTCATTCGAATTACGAAAAAGCACGCATGTCGGGCAGATTGGGGAAGGCGTAATCAGTTCCCATCCAACATCGGAGCGGAGCCGGTCGTTACCAGGGAGTTTTCCGATTATTTGCTTGGCGAGGTAAAGAATTATGCCGCTTTCTATATGCCTCAAGAAGATTTCAGTAAGTACTTAAAATTCTTTCAATATCTGGATGGAAAGCCGCGCTTTACGATGACCGAGTTTACTTCGGCCTTCAAAGCTTTTAAGAGTTGGGCAGGGGGCGAAAGTTTTTCCGCGACTGAATATTTAAGAGACTCGGAATCTCTCTTACAGTTTTGGTATGACGTTAATGTAATTGGATACTCAGAATCGGTCGAGAGTGATTCGGAAACCTTTTACCATTGGTCATATCGTGAGCGCTCGGCAAATAACATTGCACCGAAGGTTAAGACAACTGGTACTTTGATTTTGAACCCAGGGATTTCGAAGGCGATTGATATTGGAAAGAAAATGTCGCCGAAAGCTCAAGGGAAGTCCGACGCACCGCGACAGTTGCACTCAAGGCATCGAGGAAACCCACGGTTTAATAAGAAGAATGGGGGTAGTATCAAAAAACAGGGTGCCAGTATTAAGAAACAGGGACCTGGCAACAAGAAGCAAGGAGCAGGTAGAAAGGTTGCATAATCTGGACTTGTGCGGCAAGCGTTACAAAACAGGGTCAGGTCTTGCATTCACACATATGCTTGATTGCAAGACCTGACCCCATTCGCGTTTGCCGGATGAGGCAAGCTTCTCTTCTTTGAAATGAAAAAGCCGCTCCCAACCCCGTTAGCTGCAGCAGAGATCAGGGTCAGGTCTTGCAATCACACATCTGCTTGATTGCAAGACCTGACCCCGTTTTTTGCGCATGCTTTAAGCATACTCGCAGGTCGTACGGTTGGGAAGTCGCTCGAGTCGAGCCTTCCATGACATCTGACTTTGTGATTGTTAAGAATGAAATCGGGGAAGAAATGAAGATCCCGATGGAGTTTTATCGTTGGTATCAAAAGATGCCCCCTCGATTTCTTTCAAAAATGACGTCGGTAATCCGTGAGGATCGTGTTCTTACAATCGGTTCAATTTATAACGAAAAAATCGACACAGTTACTATCAATGAAAGCGAGAAAAAACTCTTCGACAACTTGGGAATAGACGAGATAGAGGAAGAGGTTCTTTTCCCAGATTTGGAGCACGGCGCAAATGTTTCATTGGAAGGCCGGCTCATAAGAGGGAATGAAGCTTCTAATTCGGTGGGCCTCGAATATATGGGACATGTGATCAATTGCGTTCCCTTCGTGGGTAGTGTCCGCCAATACAAGTCGGCTCTCTTTCTCCGGTGCAGAGTTGAGGGCCGTATTACACGTCATTCAAAGAATAGGTTTATCGCAGAAAGACGCCCAACACTTATAGTGGAGCGTGTAATTCCTTTAGAGACTGACACGCAAGGCAGCTTGTTTGGTGGCTAACTTGTTATTCACTTCAGCGGGCGTAGGTTGTGCTCTGCACATCTATTCAACAACGGCGATTTGTCACTACGGAAGAAGAATCAAAGAAAAACATGGCGCGTAGAACGCACCCTACGCTCGCTTGACGATTACTTTTAGTCAACCTAGGATATTGGCGCTGAACTTGTTTGTCTTGAGGTACTGTCTACGACACCGGACGCACACCACCCCCGAGGGCATCTGTGACAACGTGCCGCCTGCCATTGGCAGATGATGTTCAGCCGATATTACCGTTCGTTGAATAGTTCACAGCCGCCACCGTAGCGGCACGCTTAGGAGGTGTGATTCGTGAAACTTACAAAAGCTGTTGTTGGACCGTTTCGCTCGCTCAATACACAGCAGACCCTGATGGTTGATTCTGAGGTCACTGTTCTGGTCGGCATGAACGAAGCAGGCAAGACGGTCGTTCTCAAGGTTCTCGAAAAGACAAAGGACGCCCTCGACGAAGAGAAGTTCGTCCCGATCGATGACTATCCACGCAAGGAGCTGTCGGCCTATCTCAAGCGGCACAGTACCAACCCGGATCATGTCGCCACACTAACCTACGTCCTCACCGAAGATGACGTCGATGAAGTAAACAAGCACTTTGGCGCTAGTGTCGTCAAGGTCGGGGCCACTTTTTCAATCACAGATCGGTACGACAACACAAGCACTATAGGGGCGCCAGCACTGGATGAAACGTTGGCGATCGAAGCGTTTAGCAAGACACTCAGTGCAGCGGCGCAAGATAGGTCAATAAAAGCGACAAAGCTACAGAATATCCCTGACGCAATCGGCGACGATACTGAACTTACGGACAGCGATAAGCCGAAAATTGCCGCTCTCAAAGAGCGAATAAAGGCGGTCCCCGAGGGATGGACCAACAACATGTCCGGGTACGAGGCGTGGAAAATTTTGAGCCCGCGCGTCCCCCCCTTCCTTTACTTTAGCGACTACGATCTCCTGCCTGGCAAAACGAACCTCGCGGATCTGGCGAAACGCGTCGAACAAGCGAAGGCTGACGGTAAGGCTATTACGCCGGAGTGCCGTGCAGTGCTTGCGCTTTTGCGCATGGCCGACGTGTCCATTGCGGACTTTACCGGCACCACCGGCTACGAATCGATGAAGGCCAAGATCGAGGCAGTCTCCATTAGTCTTACTGACCAGGTTATGGAATTCTGGAAGCAGAACGAGGATCTTGAGGTCGAGGTGGACATTAAGCCGGATCCTACCGAAACGGCGCCATATAACAATGGTCCAAACCTGTACCTGCGGATTAAAAATCGTCGACACCGTGGCGTTAGCACATCCTTCGACCAGCGAAGCCGTGGTTTCATCTGGTTCTTCAGCTTCCTCGTCTGGTTCGACAGCGTACAACATCAGCTCGATCCAAATAAGGTTAAACACCCAAAGCTTATTCTCCTGCTCGACGAGCCTGGACTGGCGCTGCATGCACTAGCCCAAGCCGATTTCCTCCGTTACATTGACCATCTGGCCAAGGAACATCAAGTTATTTACACCACGCATTCACCTTTCATGGTGCATTCGGACCGTCTCCATCAAGTGCGCCTCATCGAGGATAAGGAAAAGGTCGGCACAGTAATCTCGGAGGTAATTGCCGGCGGTGATGAGCGAACAATCTTCCCGCTGCAGGCTGCTTTGGGGTGGACCATCGCCCAAAATCTGTTCATCAACAAGCGTAATCTTCTAGTTGAGGGGCCTTCGGAACTACTCTATCTGCGCATGGCGTCCGATCTTGTTGAAGCCAGCGGTGGAATTGGCCTACGCCCCGACGTTACGATTGTTCCGGTCGGCGGTCTCGACAAGGTCGTTACGTTCATTGCCCTGCTTGGAGCCAACAATCTCGAACTCGCCGTGCTGCATGACTACGCCGGGAAGCCTCAGCAGAAACTAGAAGACATGGTTCGCCAGAAATTACTTTCAACCAAAGCTCTGTTCAACGTCTCCCAGTTCCGCGATCTGGCCAATATTGGCCAGAACAGCAAGGCTTCGGATATCGAAGATCTGTTCGAGCCCGGACTTTATCTGCAGTTTTTCCAGATAGCATTCGCAACGCAACTCGGCAAGGCGAAATTTAAAGAAAGCGACCTGCCACCAGGCGATCGCATCATCGATCGCATTGAGCGGATGATGGTCGAGAAAAATATCCAGTTGCGTGCATCCGGAGGCTTCAATCACTACACGGTCGCGGCACAGTTTGCTAAGTCCCCGCCAGATTTGGGATCCCTTAGTGTTGATACGCTAGCGCGCTTTAAGGCACTGTTCGATTCCATTAACAGGACCTTCCGGTGATTACGCAGTCGTCGGAGGTAAATGCGGGCATTTCCGCGGGGCGGAATTTTGGCGCCGTGGCCCCAACTTTGGCATGGTTGCATGTCGAATGACATGTTTATCGGCCAATCGGCACAAAAAAAGCCGGGCCAGGCCTTGCAATCGAGCACACCCTACGCTTGCTGGTAAGCCCTCGGCCGAGCACGTATTGAATGTGCAGACGCGAGGTGGTACAGCGAGCGGTGGCGTTACCGGCCAGGTCAGGCGGTTTGAGCTGGAGCGGCAGCGAGTATTGCGGCGACG
>JAKACN010000278.1 GCA_021821365.1 Pseudomonadota bacterium
TACTCCTTGATCGTGTATTTCTAATTCAGTGTGCGTCGTCGGGAAATGCTTCCGAACCGGTGCGAACATGAAGGAAGCGTTCCATCGGCAGCACCGCGACGATGCCTGCGCCCGGGATATCCGAGTGCGCGGTCTCCATGATCGTCCGGACGATCCCATCGACCATCAATTCCTCGGCGAAGATTTCGATCTTGACGTGCTCGGTCTGCAGATCCCTGGCCATGAAATTGGTATAGCCGCCCGAGCCCATCACCTTCGTCACCATCATGCCGCGTACGTGCGGCCCGAGCCGCACTTCGACCTCTTTCAAAACATCAGGCCGGATGACGGCAATCACATATTTGAAGATCATGATTCTTCCTTGGTAGTCAAACGATGAACAGTCAAATTCTTCAATGTTTCTTGCGCTTGACACGTTTGCGACGTCCTGTGTGAAGCGGCGTGCGCGGATCGTCCTTGGTCGACCGTCTCGAGCGCCGAAGCCAAAAAAGCGCGGCACCAATCATCAGCACCCCGATTCCCCAAAACAGGAAGATGGTATCCATCACTTCCATCGGCACCCAGCGGCCATTGAAATACATGCGTACTCCTCCTACTTTTGCAGCCGGGTTTACGTCAATTCCCCGAATCCGAGGTCCGCTGATCGCCAGGCGACGCGCATTTCGCTTTGCCACGGCGACGACGCAACAACAAATACACGGTCGGCACCACGAACATCGACAGCAGCGGCGCGGTGATCATGCCGCCGACCATCGGCGCCGCGATCCGCTGCATCACTTCCGATCCGGTGCCCGAACCGACCATGATCGGCACCAGGCCGGCGATGATGACGGCTACCGTCATCGCTTTCGGTCGCACCCGCAGTACCGCGCCCTCGCGGATCGCGTCGAGCAGGTCGGCTGCGCTGTCCCGGCCGTCGGCCTGCCGGTCTTCCCAGGCATTCTTCAGGTACAGCAGCATGATCACGCCGAACTCGGCCGACACGCCGGCCAGCGCGATGAAACCGACGCCGCCCGCGACCGACAGGTTGTAGCCGAGCGCCCACAGCAGCCAGACGCCGCCGGCCAGCGCGAACGGCAATGTCGCCATGATGAGCAGCGCTTCGTCGACACGCTGGAAGGTCAGATACAGCAGCACGAAGATGATGAGCAGCGTCGCCGGCACCACGATCTTCAGCTTCGCCGTGGCGCGCTCTAGGTATTCGAACTGGCCGGACCAGGAAAGCGAATAGCCGGCCGGCAGCTTGACCTCCTTCGCAACCGCTCGCTGCATGTCGTGCACCGCGGAACTCAGGTCGCGTCCGCGAATGTCGACATAGACCCAGCCCGACAGCCGCGCGTTCTCGCTTTTCAGCATCGGCGGTCCGTCCTTGATACGGATCTTCGCGACGTCGCCCAGGCTGATCTGCGCGCCGCGCGCGGTCAGCACCGGCAATTGCCGCAGGTTCTCGACCGAGTCGCGGATCTCGCGCGGGTAGCGCACGTTGATCGGAAAGCGCTGGAGGCCTTCGACGGTTTCGCCGATGTTGTCGCCGCCGATTGCCGCCGACACCACGCTTTGCACGTCGGCGATGTTCAGCCCGTAGCGCGCCGCCGCGTCGCGATCGATGTCGATGTCGACGTAGCGCCCGCCATTGAGCCGTTCCGCCAGCGCCGACGACACGCCCGGCACCTTTTTCACGACCCGTTCGATGTCGCCGGTGATGCGGTCGATTTCCTGCAGGCTCGCGCCGGACACCTTGACGCCGACCGGGCTCTTGATGCCGGTCGCCAGCATGTCGATGCGATTGCGGATCGGCGGCACCCAGATATTGGACAGGCCCGGCACCTTGACCGTGCGGTCGAGTTCCTCGACCAGCTTGTCCGGCGTCATGCCGGGTCGCCACTGGTCGCGCGGCTTGAACTGGATCGTGGTTTCGAACATTTCGAGCGGCGCCGGGTCGGTCGCGCTTTCAGCGCGCCCCGCCTTGCCGAACACGGTTTGCACCTCCGGCACGGTCTTGATCAAACGGTCGGTCTGTTGCAGCAATTCGGTGGCCTTGCCGACCGACAGGCCGGGCAGCGCGGATGGCATGTACAACAGATCGCCCTCGTCCAGCGGCGGCATGAATTCGCCGCCCAGCCGCGACATCGGCCAGGCGGTGGCGACGGCGATCAATGCGGCGACCAGCAGCGTCGTCTTCGGAAAGCGCAGCACGCGTTCCAGCAGCGGCCGGTACGACGCGATCAGGAAACGGTTGAGCGGATTCTTCTGCTCGTCGGGAATGCGGCCGCGGATCAGGTAGCCCATCAGCACCGGGATCAGCGTGACCGCCAGCCCGGCCGCCGCGGCCATTGCATAGGTCTTGGTGAACGCCAGCGGCGCGAACAGCCGCCCTTCCTGCGCTTCCAGCGTGAACACCGGCACGAACGACAGCACGATGATCAGCAGCGAGAAGAACAGCGCGGGTCCGACCTCTGCGGCGGCGTCGCCGATCACGCGCCAGTGGTCGTCGCCGCCGAGCTTCCTGCCCGGATGCGCATGGTTCCATGCCTCGATGTGCTTGTGCGCGTTCTCGATCATCACCACCGCCGCATCGACCATCGCGCCGATCGCGATCGCAATGCCGCCGAGCGACATGATGTTGGCGTTCACGCCCTGGTAAACCATCACGATGTACGCGGCCAGAATGCCGAGCGGCAGCGACACGATCGCGACCAGCGCGGAGCGGAGATGGAACAGGAAGATCGCGCAAACCAGCGCGACGACGATGAATTCCTCGATCAGCTTGTGCGTGAGATTGTCCACCGCCCGCTTGATCAGCTTGGAACGGTCGTAGGTCGGCACGATCTCCACGCCGGGCGGCAGGCTGGCTTTCAACTCCTGGAGCTTGGCTTTCACCGCGTCGATGGTTTCGAGCGCGTTCTTCCCCGATCGCATCACGATCACGCCGCCGGCGACCTCGCCTTCGCCGTTCAGCTCGGCAACGCCGCGCCGCATTTCCGGCCCGACCTGGACGCGCGCGACGTCGCCCAGCCGTACCGATACGCCGGCATCGGTGGTCGTCAATGGAATCTTGCGGAAGTCGTCGAGCGATTTCAGATAGCCGGATGCGCGTACCATGTACTCGGCCTCGCCCAGTTCCAGCACCGAGCCGCCGCTTTCCTGGTTGGCCTTCTGCACGGCTTCGATGACCCTGGTGTGCGGGATGTTGTACGCGCGCAGCTTGTCGGGATCGAGCACGATCTGATACTGCCGCACCATGCCGCCGATGCTCGCGACCTCGGACACGTTCGGCACCGTCTTCAATTCGTATTTCAGGAACCAGTCCTGCAGCGTGCGCAACTGCGACAGGTCCATCTTGCCGCTTCGGTCCACCAGCGCATATTCGTAGACCCAGCCGACGCCGGTCGCGTCCGGGCCGAGCGCGGTTTTCGCCTGCGGCGGCAGGCGCGACTGCACCTGGTTCAGGTATTCGAGCACGCGCGAGCGCGCCCAGTACGGGTCGGTGCCGTCCTCGAACAGGATGTAGACGAAGGAATCGCCGAAGAACGAATAGCCGCGTACCGTCTTCGCGCCCGGCACCGACAGCATCGTGGTGGTGAGCGGATAGGTGACCTGGTTCTCGACGATCTGCGGCGCCTGGCCGGGATACGTGGTGCGGATGATGACCTGCACGTCGGACAGGTCGGGCAGTGCATCAAGCGGCGTCTTCGACAGCGACCAGATGCCCCACGCGGTGAGCATCAGCGTCGCCAGCAGCACCAGGAAGCGGTTCGCGATCGACCAGCGGATCAGCCTGGCGATCATTTTTCCGCTCCTGTTTTATCGGCCTTGCCGCCTGGCGCGGGCGCGTCGGCGGTCGGTGCAATGCCGGTGATCTCGAACCTGCCGTCCTGCGTCGGGCGGATGTCGAAAACAACGCTGTCGCCGACCGCGATGTTGCTCGGCAGGCCGGCCGCCGGCGGCTTGAAGCCCATCGTCATCGCGCCCCACTGCAACGATGGAATCGGGCCGTGCGAAATCGTGATCTCGTCCTTGTCGATTTTCTCGATCTTGCCCGCGCCGTGGTGTGTCAGGCCGCCGGCCGCCTTGTTGTCGGCGGCGGACGTTCCGGTCAGTCTGGTTTCCGTTCCTTTCAGGCTGGCTTCGGAATCGATCAGGAACTGGCCGGACACCACCACTTGCTGCCCTGCTTCCAGGCCCTTGCGAATCTCGGTCTGCCCGTTGGCTTCGGCGCCGGTCTCGACCTCGACCGGCTGGAACTTGCCGCCGCCCTGCGCGAGCATCACGACGCTGCGCGTGCCGGTCTGGATCACCGCTTCCGTCGGCACCAGCAGCATATCCTTGCGTGCGGACTGGCTCAGGCTGACCGTGACGAACATGCCGGGCACCAGCCGACCGCCCGGATTGGCGAGTTCGATGCGCGCCTTCAGGGTGCGCGTCGCCGCATTCACTTCCGGCAGGATCGCGCCGACCTTGCCCTTGATGACGGTATCGGGCAGCGCCGGCGTGCGCGCTTCGACGGGATTGCCGGGGCGTACCTGCGCGGCGGCGCTCTCCGGCACTTCGGCATTGACCCAGACGGTGCGCAAGCCGTTGATGCGAAACAGCGGCGCGCCGGCCATCACGGTCATGCCTTCGCGGGCGCCGAGTTCGGCGATCACGCCGCTGATCGGCGCGACGATCGTCAGCCGCGCCTGCACCTTGCCCGTCGATTCGACTCGCCGGATCAGGTCGTCGGTCATGCCGGCCAGCCGCATGCGCTGCCGCGCCGCGTCCAGCAATCCTTCGGTGCCCGCGACCTTGCCCATGCGCCTGATCGACAGATATTCTTCCTGCGCCGCGATCCAGTCCGGCACATACAGTTGCGCCAGCGGCTGGCCCTGCTTCACCCGGTCGAGCGCCGCCTTCACATACAGCCGTTCCACGAAACCATTGCTGCGCGCCTGCACCACTTCCAGGTCGCGCTCGTTATAGGCGACGCTGCCGACCGCTTGCACCGCCGACGCCAGCTTCCCCCTGGCGACTTCGGCGGTGCGAATGCCGAGGTTCTGCTGCACGCGCGGACTGATCGATACCTTGCCGTCGTCGCCGGCGTCATCCGCATACACGGGCACCAGTTGCATGTCCATGAACGGCGACTTGCCCGGCTTGTCGAACTTCTGGCCGGGCACCATCGGGTCGTGCCAGTACAGCACTTTCCTGCCGGTGGCAGGATCGACGGCGCCCACGGTCTGCGCGCTGCTGCCGCTTTGCGCGGCGCCCGCAGCCGGCGCTGCCGTCTGCATCCCCTGCTCCCTGCCAAGTTGATAGAGGCCGTAGCCGCCAGCGGCGGCCAGACCTGCAGCGGCGAGCGCCAGAACGATTTGTGTACTTTTCATTTCATGTCCTTGCTGACGGTCGAGGCCGCATTCGTTCTCTGCAAATCTTCAGGAAACAGGAAATTGAGCCGCGCCCACAGGCGAGCGGTGTCGGCTTCCAGTTGCAGCGCCTGCAGGCGCACGTCGAGTTCGTTGCGGCGCGCGGCCAGCACGTCGTTCAGGCCGGCCTTGCCGCCGCGATAAGCGGTCAGCGTCGCCGTCGTACGCTCGTTGGCAAGCGGAATCAGTTCGCGCCGATAGCGCGTGATCCGTTCACGGCCGTTCTGCCATTCGTCGATCATGCTGCGGGTCTCCGCGATATGGGCCCGCAATGCCTCGTCGCGCTCCGCTTTCGCCTGTTCGACCAGCGCCAGCTTCGATGACAATTCCCGGTCCTGCCGATTCTTCCGGTCCCATTGCAACGGAATCGATACGCCGATCGACACCATGTTCGAATACGCCGGACCGCGCTGCTGATAAGCCAGTTCCACGCTCCAGTCGGCCTTCTCGTTGGCCTGCGCCAGCTTCGCTTCCGTTTCGGCGATGTCCTCCTGTCGTGTGAGTACCGCGATCTGCGGATGATGTGCGAGGTGGCTGTCGAGGTTGGCGGGGTCCAGGCGGATCGCATCGATCGCGGGCTCGCCGGCCAAAGGCGCATCGCCGGCGTCGCCGATCCAGCGCGCCAGCATGATCCTGGCATTGCGGATACGGCGCCCGATGTCGCTGTTGCGGTCGTCGAAAGCGGCCAGCGCGCTGCGCGCCGCGAAGACATCGGCCTGGCTGCCGCGGCCGGCGCGGTACGCGCCTTCCGCCGCCTGTATTTCCAGCCGGGCCTGGGCGCCCTGCTCGGCAATCACCGCGGCCGTCGCTTCCGCGTAGTAGCGGTCGAGCCAGGCCAGCGCGGTATCGCGCTGGATCGCGG
>JAKACN010000279.1 GCA_021821365.1 Pseudomonadota bacterium
AGAAGCACGGGCTGGAAATGGTGGGCGACGACCTGCCGGACTATGTGCCGCTGTTCCTCGAATTCCTCTCGCAGCTCGATCAGGAGGAAGCGGATCGTCTTTTGTCCGATGCGATCCACGTGATGGCGCACGTCGGGCGCAAACTGCGCGCCAACGGCAGCCCGTACGCGGTCGTGTTCGACGTGCTGCAGCTCCTCAGCCCGGTTCAGGCGGAGGAACTGAGCGAGCCGCCGGTGCGCGACATGGACGAAGCGCTGGAAACATTCGGGCCGGGCGCCGACGGCGTGGAGCCGCTGCTGAAGAAGGCGCAGGGCGGCGTGCAGCCGGTCAATTTCTATCCGAAGGGCACGCGCGGCAATGCGTGCGCGGCGGGATGATCAAACATATCGTGACGGCGCAGCCGACGCAACGATCAAGGAGATAACACAATGAATTATGTCAATCAGTTCTTTTTCGGGATCTACCCGTACATCGCGCTGGCGATCTTTTTCCTCGGCAGCCTGATCCGGTTCGATCGCGAGCAGTACACCTGGAAATCGGATTCGAGCCAGCTGCTCCACCGGGGCAGCCTGCGCCTCGGCAATACGCTGTTCCACATCGGCATTATCGGCCTGTTCTTCGGCCACATGGTCGGCCTGCTGACGCCGGTCGTGGTGTGGGACACGCTGGGCGTGTCGCACGGCGCCAAGCAGATCTTCGCGATGGCCGCCGGCGGTGTGATGGGATCGATGTGCCTGGTCGGCCTGCTGATCCTGCTGGGCCGCCGCTTCTCGAACGAACGCCTGCTGCGCGTGACCACCTTCAAGGACAAGGTCGTGATGCTGTGGATCCTCGGTGCCTTGCTGCTCGGCCTGTCGACCATCTTCGTGTCCGCATCGCATACCGATGGCCACATGATGGTCCAGCTGATGACCTGGGCGCAGCATGTCATTACCTTCCGCGGCGATGCTGCATCGTTCATTGAAGAGGCGCCCCTGCTGTTCAAGCTGCACCTGTTCATGGGCATGACGCTGTTCGTGATCTTTCCGTTCACGCGCCTCGTGCATATCTGGAGCGGTTTCGCATCGGTCGGCTATCTGGCTCGCGCCTATCAGCTGGTGCGTCCGCGCTAACAGCTTGTCGAGAAGCCTCAGCGCTTCTCGACAACCTGTCAAGTCATCAAGGAGCAAAAATCATGGGTATCACCGTCAACGGTGTCGAGATCACCGACCGTGCCATCGAAGCGGAATTGCCGCATCATCAGCGCGCGCAGAACCCGCTGAAGCAAAGCGTGAATGAACTGGTCCTGCGCACGGTGCTGCTGCAGGAGGCGGATCGGCTGGACATCGCTGGCGAGGACGACGACACGCGCATCGAAACCCTGTTCACGCAGGAAGTGCGCGTGCCCGTGGCCAACGAAGAGGCATGCCGCAATTTTTACCGCAATCGCCCTGAGATGTTTTCGAGCGGCGAGATCGTTGAAGCGCGCCATATCCTGTTCCAGGTCACATCCACCGTTTCGCTGGAGTTCCTGCGTACCACTGCCGAGTCGATCCTCGCGGAACTGCAGGAACATCCGGAGCGCTTCGCCGAACTGGCGAAGATGTATTCCAACTGCCCGTCCGGAACCGTCGGCGGCAATCTCGGTCAACTGACGCGCGGGCAGACCGTGCCGGAGTTCGAGGGCTTCGTGTTCCGCCTTGCCGAAGGCGAGATGGGAAGCCGTCTGCTCGAGACGCGCTTCGGCTTGCACATCGTGCAAGTGATGCGCCGCGTCGAGGGCAAGCTGGCGCCGTATGAAGCCGTGCGCGAAGAGATTGCCGAGAATCTCACGCTCGCCGCATGGCAGCGCGGTGTGCACCAGTACATGCAGATCCTGGTCGGACGCGCGAAGATCGAAGGCATCACGCTTGAGGGCGCGGAATCGCCGCTCGTGCAGTAGGAATTTGACGGGCGCCATTGCGCCCCGTTGGATATCCACGGAAAACACGGAAGGCACGGAAAATATTCTTGAGTATGGTGCTTTCCGTGGGGGCGCAGGATACCTTGCCTGGATAAGGCCGTTTGTTACGGACCGAGTCTTCCGTACTTCATCTTGTCAACGATTCTCTCCGCGCTCCAGCACGTCCCGCCGCGCTAATACTTAAGAACTACCCGCATTAGCTCCTCATGCCAACTGCGGCGGGCGTCTCCTCTCTATAGAATTCAATCACCACCCCACCATCAGGAGCCGTGATGCTGCGTGACCGCTTTGGCCGATCCATCGATTATCTGCGTCTCTCGGTGACCGACCGTTGCGACCTGCGCTGTACATACTGCATTCCGAAGGGTTTCAAGGGTTTCGAGGAGCCTTCGCACTGGCTGACCTTCGACGAACTCGAACGCCTGCTGTCCATCTTCGCGCGGCTCGGCACCTCGCGCATCCGCCTGACCGGCGGCGAGCCCTTGCTGCGGCGGAATCTTCCGGAACTGGCCGGGCGCATCGCGCGCATTCCGGGAATTCGCGATCTGTCGCTCTCGACCAACGCCACGCGCCTCGGCCGCCATGCGCAGGCACTCAAGGATGCCGGTGTATCGCGCATCAACGTGAGCCTCGATTCGCTCGACCGCGGCTGCATGGAACAGATTACCGGCCGCGACAGTCTCGAACAGATTCTTGAAGGCATCATGGCCGGCAAGGCCGCCGGTTTCGATCCGGTCAAGATCAACATGGTGGCGATGCGTGGCATCAACGACGGCGAGATCGATGCCATGGTCGAATTCTGCATCGCGCACGGCTTCATCCTGCGGCTTATCGAAGCCATGCCCATGGGTTCCACCGGCCGCGATGCCTCGTTCATGGAACTGGGACCGATCCAGGCGCGGCTGCAGCAGAAATTCGGACTGCAACCGCAAGCGCTGGAAATCGGCGGCGGCCCCGCGCGCTATCTCGCCACGGCCGACGGACGGGCCAGCGTCGGCTTCATCACGCCGATGTCGCAGCACTTCTGCGCCACCTGCAACCGGGTGCGCCTCGCCGTGGACGGCACCTTGTACCTGTGCCTCGGGCAGGAAGAAAAGTTCGAATTCCGGCCGCTGCTGCGCGGCGGCGCAACGGACGCGGAACTGGAAGCGGCCATCAGACAGGCCATCGAGCTCAAGCCGCAGAAGCACGAGTTCCGCGAGCAGCCGGAAAAGATCATTCGGTTCATGGCCCAGACGGGCGGGTGAGCGCCATGCAGGATATCGAAAAATTCGTTCGCGGCTTCTGTCGTTTCCAGCAGCAGTACCTGGGTGAACAAGCTGTTTTCGATAGCCTGCGCGAAGGGCAGCGACCCGGCACCCTCGTCATCGGATGCTGCGACTCGCGCGTCGATCCGGCGCTGCTGACGGGCAGCGACCCCGGCGAAATCTTCGTGGTGCGCAACGTCGCCAATCTTGTGCCTCCTTGTGAGCCGGATGCGCCGCCCGGCGTCAGCTCGGCCATCGAGTTTGCGGTATGCGGGCTGGAAGTGGCGCGTGTGATCGTGCTGGGCCATGCCGGCTGCGGAGGAATTCGCGCACTCATGACGCCGCGTCGCATCGCGCCGGAGACAAACTTCGTCGAACGCTGGATGCGCATTGCCGAACCGGTGCGCCGGCGGGCCATGCGGGAGCTTCCTCACAAGTCGCGCAACGACCAGTACAAGGCCTGTGAAATGGCGAGCATCCTGCATTCGCTGGACAACCTCATGACCTACCCGTGGCTCAAGCGCCGCGTGGAGGAGGGGACGCTCATGCTGCATGGATGGTATTTCGACATCGACACCGGTGCGCTGCTCGCCTACTCGCCGCGCAAGCAGGAATTCCTGCCGCTGGTGAGCCCGCTTGAAGAGCCTCGCCTGCAAGCTGTCGCGTGACGATGTCTGTGCCGGAAAATCCGGCAGGACTTCCATTGCTGCAGGTGTTGATCGGGCTGCAACTGTACGGAATGCAAGACCGCGAAACATCGCTGCGAGCGTTGCAGCGGGCCGTTATACTGTAGCCGTTCCCATGCCATCCCGCCGGCAGAAATCCGGCCTGCGAGCGGACTGCGCGTTGCGCGTCGCCGCGTCGCGTAACGAGTACATGCAAGCAATGACCCTGGATACCAACTTGCCGACCTGGCAACGCCTGTCGACGAAAATCGTCGGCGCGCTGCTCGGCTTCCTGTTCCTCGCCCTGGTTGCCATCGGCGCCACGCTGATGCTGTCGTGGCAACTGGAGGGCAGTTCCGCCGCCATCAATGAGACCGGCACGTTGCGCATGCATAATTACCGGCTGAGCATGTTCCTGGCGCGGCTGGTGAACGAACCTGGCGTCGAACGCATGACAACGGCGACGGAGAGCGAGCTGAAGGCGATCGACGACACGTTCGAGCGCTTGCGCCGCGGCGATCCGCAACGGCCGCTGCTGCTGCCGCCGACGTCCCGCATCCAGAACGGATTCCTGGGAATCCATGAGCGCTGGCTGAAACACATGCGGCCGATGGCCGCCGAAGTGTTGCATCAGGAAGGGCAGGCCAGGGTCGCGGCATGGCAAAAATACCAGGCGGAGGTCGACCCGTTCGTCGCCGAGGTGGATTCGCTGGTCCAGCTGATCGAACGCGACAGCGAACTGCGGACTTTCTGGCTGCGCTCCTCGCAGCTTGCGCTGGTGGCCATGGCCCTGAGCGGCACGGTGGTGCTGATTTACCTGATGTTTCTCCTGATTATCGAGCCGATCGATCGCCTGCGCGTCGGTATCCAGCGCATGACACAGAAGGATTTCGGCGTACGCCTGCAGGTAGAAAGCAATGACGAATTCGGCCAGCTGACGCGCGGTTTCAACCACATGGCGGACCGCCTCGAAGAGCTGTACGGCAGCCTGGAGCAGCGCGTGCAGGCGAAGACCGCCGCGCTGGCCGACCAGAATCGCGAGCTGGCATTGCTGTACGACAGCGCTGCATTCCTGCAGCGACCGCAGACGCTCGAATCGATGTGCGACGGCTTCCTGCAACGGATCATTCGCTATTTCGTCGCCACGGGCGGCTCGGTGCGCGTGCTCGATGAGAAGAACGGCAACCTGCATACGGCTGTCCAGCAGGGGATTTCGAGCGAGCTTGCCGAGCATGAGCAGTGCATGAAGGTAGGCGACTGCCTGTGCGGCGAGGCCGTCGCGAAGCGGGTTTCGCTGGTGCGGGATTTGCGCGCGGCGAACGAGTCGCGCCAGCTCCTGTGCGCCAGGGAGGGATTCGCGACCATCTCGGTTTTCCATATCCATGCGCACGAACAGCATCTCGGTTTTTTCAACCTGCATTTCCGCGAGCCGAAGTCCTTCAGCCAGAAGGAGCAGGCATTGCTGGAGACGCTCGGCCAGCTGCTCGGCATTGCCATCGAAAACCTCAGGCTGGCCACGCGCGAGCGCGAGATGGCGATTTCCGAAGAGCGCAACCTGGTGGCCCAGGGGCTCCACGACAGCATTGCGCAGGGGTTGACCTTCATGAACATCCAGATCCAGATGCTGGACGATTCCCTGCGCACCGGTAACACGGCCGAGGCCGCCGACATCGTTCCGGCGCTGCGTTCGGGCGTGCAGGAAAGCTATGAGGATGTGCGCGAGCTGCTGCTCAACTTCCGCAGCCGGCTGGCGGAAGACGACCTGATCGGCGCATTGAAGACCACCATCGAAAAATTCCGCAAGCAGACCGGCATCGAAGCGCAGTTTATCGCCGAAGGCAACGGCCCGCCGTTCTCGCGCGAGCAGCAACTGCAAATGTTGTTCATCGTGCAGGAAGCGCTGTCCAACGTGCGCAAGCATGCGATGGCGCGCCATGTCGAAGTCCGCCTGAACAACCAGCAGGATTTCGCGCTCTCCATCCGCGACGACGGCATTGGTTTCCAGTTTGATTCTTTGCACCAGAAAGGAGAGAATCACGTCGGCATCAATATCATGCGTGAACGCGCGCAACGCATTCATGCATCCCTGGCGGTCAGCTCCGAGATCGGAAAAGGCACGACGGTGTCGTTGCAGTTGCCGCACGAGGAGCGCCGCGCTGCGTGACCTGGAACAACAAGAACATGAACATATCCGCCAAACCCATTTCCGTCCTGCTGGTTGACGACCATACGCTGTTTCGCAGCGGCATTCGCTCGCTGCTGCAGCGGCACGCCGATTTCACCGTGGTTGGCGAAGCGTCCGACGGCGTCGAGGGCATCAAGCGCGCGAAGCAGTTGCGGCCGGACGTCGTGCTGCTCGATTTGAACATGCCGGGCATGTCGGGCCGGGAAACGCTGCAGC
>JAKACN010000280.1 GCA_021821365.1 Pseudomonadota bacterium
GGTGCACGCATTGTCGTGCCGGTCAGACCGACGCGGTGAATTGCTTTTCGGTTCGTCAAGCCGCGGCAACAAACTGAACCTGGCGATTGCCGGCTCCATCGGTCTGCAGCTGATTGCGAATCTGGCGCCGGGGTTGCGCCGACTGCTCGGCGTCGGCGGAATGAGGGGCATGGATATAGCAGTGATGCTTGGAGGCGCGCTTGTTCCGTTGCTGCTGAACGAGGCATCCAAGCCAGGAATCTGCGCAGCAAAATACGACGAGCCGAAGCCTCCACAAAGCGGCGAGCGAATGGAGAGACAGGCCAGCCGCCACGCGTTGCAATTGGCGCCGACCGGATCTCGGAACAATACGGGTTAAATGATTCGCATGGATGGAATGGCGCGGCACTGAAGCATCTTTATCATTCTGGCGTCATATCGCCGCCGCATGATCTTGAGGCAAGCTGCCAGACCCGCCTGGCAAATCTTCTTCATCTTTCCCATTGTGCGTTTTCAGGAGGCCGTCCCGTGAAGCTCTCCCATGTCTTGATCGCGCCGCTCGCACTGGCTGTATTGTTGGCCGGCTGCGGCGGTGACTCGGTAACACAGTTAAGCAATTCGTCGAACTCGTCGGCGGTGCAGGCGACCCGCACCGTCATCATGGTCTGGGACGGTCTGCGCACGGATTCGGTGAACGCGACCGACACGCCGAACCTGTATGCGCTGCGTCAGAGCGGTGTCAACTTCAGCGACAATCATTCGACGTATCCGACGTTCACCATGATGAACGGCTCGTCGTTCGCCACGGGCTCTTTCCCGAAGACCAGCGGCTTCTACGGCAATATGTCCTGGACGCCGCCGCAGGACGCCAGCGACACTATCCCGGCAGGAAATTCCGCCGGCGGCGCCGCGCAAGATTATCAGAACCCGGTCTTCACCGAAGACTACCAGGTGCTGACCACGCTGAATTCGTACTACGGCGGCCAACTGCTGCTGGTGAAGAGCCTGTTCGCGACTGCGCAAGGCGCCGGCCTCGTGACCGCCACCGTCGGTAAGTCGGGTGCGGCCTATATCCAGGATCTGGGCCAGGGCGGCCTGTTCCTCGACGAGAACACCGTGCAGCCGCGACAGCCGCTACGGCCAGATCCCCGGCACCCTCACCATGTCCCAGGTCAACCTTGAAAACGTGAGCCGCCAGGGTAATGGCCAGCCCGATGTCGTGGTGTCGTTCAACTGGGATTACAGCACCTCGATCCAGGGCATACCTGGCATCGAGTTCGAGAGCGTCGGCGGCCAGCGCGGCATGCACGGCAGCTTCGGTATCGCCGACGTGCACAACACACTGATTGCCAACGGCCCGTCCTTCCTGAGCGCCAGGATGATCACCAATCCGACCGGCAACGTGGATCTCGCGCCGACCGTGGCTTACCTGCTTGGGCAATCCATGCCGCAAGCCGATGGCCGCGTGCTGAATGAAGCGCTGGTCACCCCGGCGAGCACTGCAACACCGACCGTGACCGCCTCGACCGTCGCACCATCCGCCGCGGCCACCGTCCTGCAGTTCGAACTGCCGACCGACCCGACCGGCACCGCCAAGGACATGGGACTGTCTGCCGGCACGTACAACATCAGCCTGGCGGTCAAGGACTTGACGGTCGACGGCAAGACCTACCGCTATTTCGATTATGCCAAGGCGGTGCGCCAGTAGGCCTGCTGCAATCTGAACCAGGAGTCTTGGTTGAAAGACGTTAATCCCCGTTCCGGCAGCGCGTCGCGCTGGCGCTGGGGGAGGAGGCTGAGGCTTGTCGTGCTGTGCGCGGCGACCGCAGTTTCTCTTCCCTCGTTTGCCAAGGACCTGATCTTCGAGCAGGCCTTTACCACCAAGGGCGAGCCTGTCAATGCTCACTTCCAGGCTGTCTTCGTATCCAATGGCGCCGAGCACCGCCTCGAAGTCTGGCGCGATGGTGAGCGCCGTATCAAGCGCCGTACCGACGACGCAGCCGATACTTATGCATTCCGCAGCGGGGATAGCCCGGAATTCCGGCTGTCGTTGCTGGACCTGAAGAAGAAGATTCATTCCGAGATTGACCGCAGCAATCTGTACCGCATCGGTAATTTCACCGACTGGTTCGACCTCGGCCATGGTCTGCGCCATCCGAAGGGACGGTACCGCGTGCTCAATGCCGGTGCGCCCGAAAACGCGCCCAAGGCGATTGCGCCGTGCAAGTGGGCGGACCTTGAGCATGAGGTGCAGTTCACGCATGTCTGCTGGAGCAAAAAGAGCGGCTTGCCGCTGCTGATGCTCAATCGCGACGGCAAGACCATCTGGCGCATTGTCATGCTCGACCACAAGCTGATTCCGGGCGGAACATTCGAGATCCACGACGAAGGCTTTATCCGTAACGACGCCAACGAAGATATCGAACGCGATTGATCTGCGCGCACGCCGCAGATGACGCTATACCCGTCCATCGCTGCATGGGCAATGGAGGGGTAATGTTTTGGTGGTGAGGGGCGCTTTCAAGGGGCAGAAGCCGGTCAGCAACGCAGTTTCCTAGCGGTCCGTCCTATCTCGATTTGCGGTTTATGCCGAGGCAATCGACGTCGAGCGCAAGGCGTCCACCGAAGCGATAGTGTTGCTATCGCGAGGATACGCAACGCAGCAATAGCCGTTGAGTGTCCGGCATAAATCTTAAATTGGGGTGGAATGGGCCGCTAGATGAGAGCCGCAAGCAACGCGTATGCTGAGCGCTCGATCAACTTCTCGACCACCATGCCGAACGCCTGGTCGGCCAGGCTTTGGCCAATGCTGACGGAAGCGCCGGCGGGCGCCACGGGAACGGTTCCTTGAGACAGGCCAAGCTGACGCTTTGACTTGTAGAGCGTATCGAGCAGCGCGTCGCTTCCAGTCTTTCCTGCATCGTAATGAATCAGGAGGCTGCCGGTAATCGTGCTCGCTTCGACGGCCAACACACCGTCGATTCTCTTCAGTGCCGAAGTGACATTCCGTGCAAGGGCGGGGTTGTTCTTGAGTTGTGCGTAGCGTGTGCGCAGGCGGCCGGAAATATGATGGGTATAGGTCGTCATGCTGATGTCTCCCACGAGGATCGCCATCATAGTGGCTTTCCATGACGTGCGGATGACATCCGACGAAATTTTGCCTTGCTGAAAGCGCAAGTGAAAGAGGCCGCAGGTCGCGGCTTCTGGCAGGAGATTTCCCCTCATCGGAGTCAATCGCCCGATGAAGGGAAAGGAGTGCGTGCTTTCAATGCCTGGTGGCGGGTTCCTGCGCGATCGATTCACGGCGGTACTGCGGCCCCCCTTGCGCTGCATCCGAACGGAACTCTTCCGGCGCCTGTGCGGGTTGCTGTTCCCGGCGCGACGCATCTTGCCCGCGAAATGCTTCTTGCGCGGTTGATTTGACGCCTCCGACGGCGGCCCCGGCGACTTGGCGCACGCCATCGACGACCCCGACCAGCAGTCCGGTCAGTGTATGAACAGCATGCTGTCCAATACTGCCGACGCCATCGATAGCGGTATTCGCAGTATCCCGGACCACGCTGATGACGCCGCCGGTCACATTCGTCACGCCGTCTGAAATACTGGCCGTCAACCGCTCCGGCGCGGCTTTGGCGGGCATGGCGGATTCGCTCTCGGTGCCGGGAGCTCCCTGTTGATTGAACGCAGCGCGCGCGTCTTCTCGCCGTGCTTCACGCTCCTGGACTGAACCGGATTGTGGCTCTTGCATCGGTCCACCCACACCGGCTTGCTCTTTCATAGCCATTTGAATGCTCCTTTCATGCGAGTTGCAGAAATCATGCCGAACAGGCTAATGTCCGGCCGAACCATCCTCGGGCTCACGAGTTGTCACGCGATAAGCTTCCGGTCGCGAGACTGTCGACTGCGAAGCGCGGAACGTATCCATCGCGTACCAAATCAAGGAGATCGAGGGGACAAGGATTTTTCCCCTGACTGTTTGCACAAGGCCTAACATCGCAAGCAATGTGCCAAGCATGAACATCGGGTTGATGTCGCGATTGCTGACAAGATGCAACGGCTTGACACCGAAATGTGCGGGTGCCGGTGCGCTACGATGGGTTGTCGCACCCTGCACGGTCAGGCCATGACGCAGCAGCATGTGCACCAGTTGTTCCAACGTGCCGGTATACCCGATCACGATGCTGCCGGTCGTCACGTTGAACTTCACATGGAGCACGCCGGCAAGGCGTGCGATCTGTTCCGTCAAGGCGGAAAAAAAGCCAGTATCGCCGCGCTTGCCATGCAGGCGAACGCGTAAACGCCCAGGCACATGATGCACGAATTCAGCAGTGGCATTCATCCGGACGGCCCTCCGCCGGCAGCCGTTGCCGATGTCTCGCTTGTCGCTCCGTTGCCGGTGTGTCGCGATGGCGTGAATTCTTCAGGTTCCTCTTCCTCTGCAGGAAAATCTGCCATTGCCGCGCCGTGTTGTTGTGCTTCGGCGCGCACTTCGGCAACTACGTCTTCCATCATTTCGCCAGCACTGGCAACTGCTTCGCGGCTCTTTTCATACAGCAGGATGCCACCCTTGATGAGCGACTTTGCGAGCGGGCGGCTGCCTCGTCTTATAGCAGGAATGAGGACGGGGGCGATCAATGTCGCCGTCAACGCCGCCGTCACTCCAACCACAAAGTTGTTTTTGAATAGGCTCATGGAAATCTCCTCCCGTTCAGGGACGTGTCAGTGTGCTTGGAATTTTTTCTTAATCGATCCTGCTGTTGCTCGCCAGCGGCATGGGGCACAGTAAATGTGCCTGTTCGGTCAATTCAATCGCATCGGCCGCAAGATTGCAGGAACCAGCCCGCCGCACCCCGGGGAAAGCTGCTCCTCTGCATCACGACGGCAGCATACCGTCATGATCAACGATCAGGCCGCGTCGCAGAATCGAGCCAGTATAGGAAGTAAAAGGGGAAAAGGCTTGGTCAGAGTGGTAACTCTTTGTGAAATTGGTCAGCCCACGCGATGGTATGGCGCTCGATAGTACGCAAGAGAACGTCAGCCTCGAAGCAGGATTGCTCGAACTCGCCGCCATGCGAAGATCGGAACAAAGTCTGTCACCCGCGCAGTCTCCTTCAAATGCGCCATGACATCGTCATAGACTGGCTGGACATCTTCCACGGGTTGATGGATTTCCTCGGCGAGGATTTCGATGTATCGACGGTGCTTGACCTCTTCGGTCGGGTCGATCGACGGGCACATAGGGGATCCTTCCGCAGGTTGCGTTTTCGTCGCCGTTTCAGGAGCGGCCGGCAAGGCGAAGCCAAGCCGGTTGTCGTCGAGTAGCGAATGATGCGTTGATGCCGTGGTGTCGCGTTTGCATATTCTATTTATATTTTCGATATTGTCGATGACCAGAGTGGCAAGTTTCAAGCGCTACGCAGAAAAGGATATGGTCATCACCCTGTCACGCGGCGAGGTTACAGTATCGATCATTATCGCCGGTGGTTCTGAACGTGATGCCATCGGCATGAGTGGAGGTTCCTCATGACATCCGATATCGACATTGTCCGCGTGGAAGCTGCTTATCGCTTGTTACACGGTCATCTTCGTCTGGCTACCGCCGTGAGCCAGCAAGACGAGGTGATCGTTGATGTACCGGGCGAGGGGCCCGTAAAGATCGTGCGTACGCCACAAGGCTACTTTGCTGGCAAGGACGGGCAGCAACTTCCGATGCTGCGCAGCTGAGCCTGGCGCGCTTCCTGCTGTCGCAATATTGAAATAATTCCTGCGTACAATCAACGGCGTTCCGACCTATTCAATACTCCATTGAACTCTGCGCCGATCAAGCTTAATGCGGTCACCTCGTCATTAACGAATGGCCGCATTCCTGCCGCGGGCGGTGCGATACTGATCGCGCTCCTTGTTCTCGCGGCAAACTGGGGGCTGACTCTGTCACGCGTCCATCGAGAGCGGCATCAGGCGATCGAACTCTCGTTAAAGGCCAGCAGAAACATATCTTCGATGGTCGGGAGCGATATTGACGCGCGGCTGCGCACGGCCTCGCTGTCTCGCGTTCTGGGCGAGGAACTGCTGCGCGGGAAGAACATTGCGGCGATGGAGCGCGCTTTAGAGATTGACGAGACCCCGTTCGTTCGGATCGCCGTTTTCGATGCGCAAGGACAAATGATCTATGCCCCCGCGCGACAGATGGCGGAGCCGTGGCTTCGCGACATGGCAAAGGGTCTGGCGACCTCGAATCATG
>JAKACN010000036.1 GCA_021821365.1 Pseudomonadota bacterium
GGCGCCCTGGTGCGTATCGTTGTGCCGTGGAAGTACGGTTTCAAGTCGGCGAAATCGATCGTGAAGATCCGCTTCGTGCGCGAGCAGCCAAGGACTGCGTGGAACGCCGCCGCGCCGCAGGAATACGGCTTCTATTCGAACGTCAATCCGGAAGTCGATCATCCGCGCTGGTCGCAAGCGAGCGAGCGGCGCATCGGCGAAGACAGCTTCTTTGCCCGCAAGCGCAAGACGCTGATGTTCAACGGATACAGCGACGTGGCGTCGCTGTATTCGGGGATGGACCTGAAGAAATTCTTCTGAGGGTGCAAGTGATTTCCGTGTTCAATCCGACTCCGCGCCAGATTGCGTCGGTCAAGAGCGTCATTTTCCTCGCGGCGCTGCTGCCGATGGCGCGCCTCGTGCTGTTCGCATTCACCGACCGGCTCGGCGCCAATCCGATCGAATTCATCACCCGCAACACCGGTGACTGGACGCTGTACTTCCTGTGCTTCACACTCGCAGTCACGCCGTTGCGGCGTCTGAGCAAATGGCACTGGCTGATCAAGCTGCGGCGGATGCTGGGCCTGTTCGCGTTCTTTTATGCGGCCCTGCACTTCACGACCTTCTTCTGGTTCGACCACTTCTTCGATATCGACGAGATGCTGCGAGACGTGGCGAAGCGGCCATTCATCACCGTGGGTTTCACGGCTTTCCTGCTGCTGCTTCCGCTGGCTATCACCAGCACGAACGGCATGGTGCGTCGCCTCGGCGGCAAGCGCTGGCAGTCGCTGCATCGCCTCGTGTATGTAATTGCATGCCTGGGCATCCTGCACTTCTGGTGGATGAAGGCGGGCAAGCACGATTTCGCGCAGCCCATCCTGTACGGCGGCATCGTCGGCCTGCTGCTCCTGACGCGCGTGTACTGGAATGTGCTTCAACCCAGAATGCAAAAGCGCCGGACGGAGCCGGCGCCTGGTTGAGAGCGCTGCAGATCAGGGAAGCAGCGATTCCAGCGCGAACAGGTCGCTGGCAGTCTCACGCTTGCGGATCAGGTGCACCTTGTCGCCGTCGACCATCACTTCCGCCGCACGGCTGCGCGTGTTGTAGTTGGAGGACATCGTCATGCCATAGGCCCCGGCCGACATGATCGCCAGCAGATCGCCCTGCTGAATCGCCAGCGCGCGCTCGCGCGCCAGCCAGTCGCCCGATTCGCACACCGGGCCGACCACATCGTAGATCTTCGACGGCGTCGCGCACTGCACGACGGGTTGCACGCCATGCCATGCCTCATACATCGCCGGACGCATCAGGTCGTTCATCGCCGCGTTGACGATGGCGAAATTCTTCACTGCGCCATGCTTCAGGTATTCCACTTCGGTCAGCAGCACGCCGGCATTGCCGACGATTGAGCGGCCGGGCTCGAACATCACCTGGATCGGCGCGCCCTTGTGGCTCATCAGGCGCCATTTGTCGATCTTCGCGAACAGCCGCGTCAGGTAGTCGGCCACCGCGACCGGCTTGTCCTTGTCATAGGTGATGCCGATGCCGCCGCCGATGTCCAGGTGATGCAGGCGGATGCCTTCCTGCGCGAGGCGATCCACCAGCTCGATCAGCCGATCGAGCGCTTCCAGCAGCGGCGCATCGTCCAGCAGCTGCGAGCCGATATGGCAATCGATGCCGACGACGCGGATGTTGGGCAGCGTCGCAGCCTCGCGATAGGCGGTCAGTGCCTCGTCATAGTCGATGCCGAACTTGTTTTCCTTCAGTCCGGTCGAGATGTACGGATGAGTCTTGGGATCGACATTGGGATTCACGCGCAGCGAGATCGGCGCCTGCTTGCCCATGTCGCCGGCCACTTCATTCAGGCGATCCAGCTCGGCGGTCGACTCGACATTGAAGCAAAGGATGTCGTGCGACAGTGCGAGTCGCATTTCCTCGTGCGTCTTGCCTACGCCGGAAAAGATGACTTTGCGCGGGTCGCCGCCGGCGGCAATCACGCGCAGCAGTTCGCCTCCCGACACGATGTCAAATCCCGAGCCCATGCGGCTGAGCAGATTCAGCACCGCGAGGTTGGAATTGGATTTCACCGAGTAGCAAACCAATGCCGTTGTTTCATCGCGACGATTCTCCTTGCAGGCGTTGGCGTACGCGGAGAAATTCTCGACCAGGGCCGCCTTGGAGTAGACGTAGGTCGGACTGCCGAACTGTTGGGCAATGTCGGTCAGCGAGGTATTTTCGGCGTGCAGCACGCCGTTCTTGTAATGGAAATGCGACATGGAAGAGTGGAAAGCTATTTGGAAGCAGGTGCGTTACTTTCTGCTGGCGCCGGGGAGGCTGACGCAGCAGGCGTCGATATCGGTGCAGGTTTTGCCGGCAGGTAAAGCGGACCCTTCTGCCCGCATCCGGCCACGGCACACGCCAGCATGGTAATGACGACAAGAACCGAAGCGGACTTCACGATTAGAATCACGGTTTAAGAAAATTGATTGGAGTGTAGCATGACTGAAACCGAATTCCTGGCATTGGCCGAGCAGACGCTGGGTGCGATCGAGTCCGCGCTGGAACGGGCGGCCGACGACAGTGAACTGGACGTCGAATGCAGCCGCAGCGGCAATGTGCTGGACATCGAGTTTGTTGATAATGGTTCAAAAATCATCGTCAACAGCCAGGCACCGATGCAGGAAATCTGGGTGGCTGCCCGCTCGGGCGGATTCCATTACCGTTATGAGGGCGGACGCTGGATCAATACCCGCGACCAGTCCGAGTTGTTCTCGGCCTTGTCGCGCATGGTGAGCGAGCAGGGCGGCGTCACCCTGGCGCTTCGCGGCGAGAAATAGATCACAAAAAAAGCCGAAGCCCGCGGACGGGTTCGGCCTTCATGTTGCGGGAGCGCCGGCTCCCGTAGGCATCAGAACAGTTCGTTCTTCACCTCGTCCTTGGACTTCTCTTCTTCCGTCGGCGCCTTCTCGCCCAGCCCCAGGCTGTGCACGCCGGTGCCCGGCGGATTTTCGGCGTAATAATATTCGCCGTTTACCTGGATTACTCCCTCCGGTACCGGACGTTCCACGACGGGAACGTCCTTGAGCGCCTTTTGCATATAGCTGATCCAGATCGGCAGTGCGAGTCCGCCACCGGTTTCCCGGTTGCCGAGATTTTTTGGCTGGTCAAAACCGATCCAGGCGATGCCGACAATCTTGGGCATGTAGCCGGCAAACCATGCATCGACGGAGTCGTTCGTGGTACCCGTCTTGCCGGCGATATCCGGGCGCTTCAGTACCAGAGCGCGGGTCGCGGTGCCGTACTTCACGACATCCTTCAGCATGTTGTCCATGAGGAAGGCGTTGCGTTCGTCGATCACCCGGTTGGCTTCATCGCCAGCCTTGTCCGGCGTGACCTCGGACAGCACCCGACCGTTCGAATCGGTGATCTTCGAAATGATATACGGACTGATCTTGTAGCCGCCGTTGGCAAACACCGAATAGGCGCCCGCCAGCTGCAGCGGCGTGACTGCGCCCGCGCCGAGCGCCAGCGTCAGATAAGGCGGGTTCTTGTCCGCATCGAAACCGAAGCGGGTGGTGTATTCCTGTCCGTACTTCGCGCCGATCCTGTGCAGGATGCGGATCGAAATCATGTTCTTCGACTTGGTGAGGCCCTTGCGCATCGTCATCGGGCCTTCGTACTTGCCGTCATAGTTCTTCGGTTCCCACGCCTGGCCACCGGTCTGGCCCGCATCGAAGCTGATCGGCGCATCGTTGATGATGGTGGACGGGGACAATCCCTTTTCCAGCGATGCCGAATAGATGAAGGGCTTGAACGAGGAACCGGGCTGGCGCCATGCCTGCGTCACGTGGTTGAACTTGTTGCGATTGAAATCGAAGCCGCCGACCAGTGCGCGGATTGCGCCGTCGTCCGTATTGGCGGCGACGAAGGCTGATTCGACTTCCGGCATTTGCGTGATGCTCCACGCCTTGTTCTCCTGCGTGACGCGAATGATCGCGCCGCGCTTGATGCGGCGGTTCGGCGCCGCCTTCTCGTTCAGCGCGCTGGTCGCGATGGCCAGGCCGGGGCCCGTGATCGTGATCTCCTCGCCGGAGGACAGGACCGCCTTGACGCTCTTGGGCGCTGCCTCGAGCACCACGGCCGCCACGATGTCGTCGCTGTCAGGATGCTCGGCGAGTTCGGTTTCGATCGCGCTCTCGGCTTCCTCTTTCGCGTTCGGAATCTCCATGTAGCCTTCCGGTCCGCGATAGCCGTGCCGCTTTTCATAATCCAGCACGCCGCGCCGCAATGCCAGATAGGCGGCGTCCTGATCGGCTTTGGTGATCGTCGTATACACGTTCAGGCCACGCGTGTATGCCTCTTCCTTGAACTGGTCGTAGACGAGCTGGCGTGTCATTTCCGCGACGTACTCGGCGTGAATGCCGAATTCGCTGCTGTCGGTCTTGATCTTCAGAACCTGGTCCTTGGCCTCCTTGTATTGCGCCTCGGAGATGTAGCCGAGCTGGAACATGCGTTCCAGGATGTATTGCTGCCGCGCGCGGGCGCGTTTGGGATTAGCCACCGGGTTGTAAGCCGACGGCGCCTTGGGCAAGCCAGCCAGCATCGCGGCTTCCGCCACGGTGATGTCGGAGAGCTTCTTGCCGAAGTAGATCTGCGCGGCGGAGGAAAATCCGTAGGCACGCTGCCCCAGGTAGATCTGGTTCATGTACAGCTCGAGGATCTGGTCCTTCGTCAGGTTCTGTTCGATCTTCCATGCCAGCAGCGCCTCGTAGATCTTGCGCTTGAGCGTCTGCTCGCTGGACAGGAAGAAGTTGCGCGCGACCTGCTGGGTAATGGTGGACGCGCCCTGTTTCGAGTGGCTGGTCAGATTGTGGACGGCCGCCCGCAGGATGCCCATGTAATCGACGCCGCCATGATCGTAGAAGCGGTCGTCCTCGATGGCGAGCACCGCCTTCTTCATGATGTCGGGCACATCCTTGATATGCACGAGATTGCGCCGCTCTTCGCCGAATTCACCGATCAGTACGTTGTCCGCCGAATAGATTCGCAGCGGAATCTTGGGACGGTAGTCGGTGATGGCTTCCAGCGACGGCAGGTTCGGGTAGGCCATGGTCAGCGCAAAGCCGAGCAGCAGCACGCCGACCAGAGCCAGTCCGATGATTCCTCCGAAGAGGCCGAGCGCGAGGCGCACGAACAGTGGGTACGGACGCTTGGGTGCCGCTTCTTTCGGGGCATCGCCGGTTGGATTTTGACGAGTCATTCGGAGAAAACGAGTGGGGACAAGGAACGCAGAATTATAACGGTGCGCAACCTCGTCCGAAATTAATAGAAAACCAATGATTACCGAAAGGTAACGTGGGCTTTTGGCAACGCGGTTACAAATTACTGATAGGAAATCGCTTTACACTGGTTCAGGCTTATTGCTAGGATTTAATGTAACGTTGGATATTTATCACCTAAATATTGGTTTTTAAACGAATTTTTTTGAGTCGATGATTTTTGTTCCTTCATTCGACATTCAGATAAGTGGTGCGTTCACGCAATAAACCACATTTTGGGGAGAACTACCCTTGGCCATTGATCTCGGATTGTTACTTGGAAAGAAAAATCCGCCGCTGATCGGCCTGGACATCAGCACCTCGGGTGTCAAACTCGTTGAACTGTCTGAAGCGGGCAAGAATGAACTTCGGCTGGAGCGTTTTGCGAGCGAGCCCTTGCCGCGCGGTGCCGTCGTGGACGGCAACATCGAAAACATCGAACAAGTGACGGAAGCGGTACGCCGCGTCTGGAAAAAGAGCGGCTCGCGCGCCAGGCATGTGACGCTCGGCATGCCGCCGGCTTCCGTGATTACCAAGAAAATCATCCTTCCTGCCGGCTTGTCCGAGGACGAGCTGGAAATGCAGGTGGAAAGCGAAGCGAACCAATACATCCCTTTTGCGCTGGACGAGGTCAGTCTCGATTTCGATGTCATCGGTCCGGCCCAGAATGCGCCGGAAGACGTCGAAGTCCTGATTGCCGCCACGCGCAAGGAAAAGGTGGAGGATCGGGTCGCCGTGGCTGAAGCGGCCGGGCTGAAGCCGACTGTCATGGACATCGAGTCGTATGCGGCGCGTGCCGCCATCGATCGCGTCACGGCGCAATTGCCCAAGGGCGGCCAGGGACAGATCGTCGCGCTGTTCCAGATCGGCGCCCAGGTCACGCACGTATCGGTGCTGCTGGACGGCCAGACGATTTACGAACGCGAACAGCCCTTTGGCGGCAACCAGCTGACCCAGGATATCGTGCGCGCCTACGGCCTGTCGTTCGAAGACGCGGAATCGAAGAAGAAGGCTGCAGACCTGCCGGAAGGCTACGAGCGTGAATTGCTCGAACCCTTCCTTGAAAATGCGGCGCTCGAAGTCACCCGCGCCATCCAGTTCTTTTTTACCTCCACGCCCTACACCCATATCGACCAGATCTTCCTTGCCGGAGGATGCGCCGTGATCCCCGGAATGGTGGAGCTGGTCGCGGAGCGTACCAAGATTTCCACTTCCGTCGTAAGCCCTTTCAAGGGCATGCAGCTGTCATCTTCAGTGCGTGAAAAGCAGTTGCGCGCCGAGGCCCCGTCCTATCTCGTTGCCTGCGGCCTGGCGATGCGGAGGTTCGACCGATGATTCGCATTAACCTCCTTCCCCATCGCGAGGAATCGCGCAAGCAGCGCAAGATTGCCTTCTACAGGCTGTTGGCCATGTCCGGGCTGATGGGTCTTGCCATCGTGGCCGTGGTCGGTGGCGTCATCGGCGCCCAGATTGCCAACCAGAACCAGCGCAACGCCTTCATCAAGGCCGAAAACGCCAAGCTCGATGCGCAGATCAAGGAAATCGCAACGCTGAAGCAGGAAATCGACGGCCTGAAGGCGCGGCAGCAAGCCGTGGAGGACCTGCAGAGCGACCGCAACCAGCCTGTCTACCTGATGGATGAACTGGTCAAGCAGGTGCCGGAAGGCATTTACCTGCGCTCCTTCAAGCAGGAAAACCAGCGTGTCGTGCTGACCGGGTATGCGCAATCCAACGAGCGTGTGTCGGAGCTGCTGCGCAACCTGAGCAATAACTCGCCGTGGCTGGAGCGCCCGGACCTCATCGAGATCCGTTCGGCCAACGTCGGCCAGGGCAAGGACGCGAAGAGGGTTTTCGATTTCACTGTCAACGTAGGAATCAAGCGGCCCCGCGAGAAGGACCAGGCGGCGACGGGCAAGGCAGCTGGCGCGGCGCCCAAGCGCCCCTGACATGAAAGACGCACTATGGCAGATCTGAAGCAAATCGGTGACAAGGTCGCAGCGCAATTCCGCGGCCTGAACGGAAGGCATCCGGGCCAGTGGCCGCTGATTCCTCGCGTGGCCTGCGGGCTCGGCACGCTCGTGGTCGTTGCACTGCTCGGCTGGTTCCTGTATCTGGATGGCGAAATGGAAGAACTCGAGCAGGGCAAGCAGGAGGAGGTGAAGCTGCGCGACGACTACAAGCTGAAGGTGCGGCAGGCGATCAATCTCAACAGCTTGCGCAAGCAGAAGGAGCAGGTCGGCGAGTATGTCTCGACGCTCGAGAAGCAGTTGCCGAGCAAAGCTGAAATGGATGCGCTGCTTTCCGACATCAACCAGGCGGGACTGGGGCGCGGCCTGCAGTTCGAGCTGTTCAAACCCGGTCAGGTGGTGGTGAAGGACTATTACGCCGAATTGCCGATCGATATCAAGGTGAGCGGCAACTATCACGACGTGGGTGCCTTCACCAGCGACATCGCGAACCTTCCGCGCATCGTGACCCTGAATAACATGAACCTCGTTGCGGGCAAGGATGGCAGCCTGACGCTCGATGCCGTCGCCAAGACATTCCGCTACCTGGACAAGGACGAAGTCAGCGAGCAGCGCAAACTTGCCGCTGAAAAGGCCAAGAAGGCGGGAGGTAAGAAATGACAACGCTTCGCGCCAGGGCACCGGTTGCCGCTTTCGTCGTCGCGGCGATATTGTCAGGCTGCGGCGACGGCGACGTGCAGGAAGTCAAGCAGTGGATGGAGGACGTGCAGCGCCACACACCGGTGACCGTGCAAAAGCTCCCGGAACCCAAGACGTTTACGCCGTTCGTCTATGACGCCAAGGATGCAGTCGACCCGTTCAGTCCGGTCAAGCTCTCGACAGCACTTGCGAAGTTGCAGGCAAGTTCGGGCAACGGCATCAAGCCGGATCTCGAACGCCGCAAGGAGCCGCTGGAAAGCTTCCCGCTCGACACCATCAAGATGGTCGGAACCCTGGAGAAACCTGGCCTGAGCTACGCTCTCCTGCAAGTCGACAAGTCGGTGTTCCAGGTCAAGGTTGGCAATTACATCGGTCAGAATTTCGGAATGATCACGAAAATCACCGAAACGGAAGTCGAGCTGAAAGAAATCGTGCGCGATGCGGCAGGGGAATGGTCCGAGCGTAAAGCCAAGTTAGAGTTGCAGGAGAATAAAAAATGAACGCGGTCAAACAACACTTCGAACGCTTGGGCGCAGTCGCGCATGACACATTGAAGAGATGCGTTTTCGCATGCCTGCTGGTGGCGTGCGGCGCGGCTTTGGCACAGGAAAACGCCATCGAGTCGATCAGCGCGAACCAGCAGGGTGCAAACGTCATTGTCAAGGTGATGCTGAAGAACCCGGTCAAAAAGCCGCCGATCGGTTTTTCGATCACGAGCCCGGCACGCATCGCGCTGGATTTCGCCGGAACCGCCAACGCAACCGGCAAGTCTGCGCAGGACATCGGCCTGGGCGACGTGCGCAATGTCAATGTGGTGCAGGCGGGCGAACGCTCGCGGCTGGTGTTCAACCTGCTGCGCCCCCTGAACTATGCCACTGCGGTCGAAGGCAACATGGTGATCGTCACGATCGACGGATCGGGCGGCGTGGCGACGCCGGTGAATGCTGCCGGCATGCCGATTTCCCCCAAGGTTGCGGACACTGGCAAGCAGACGTTGCGTGATATCGATTTTCGCCGCGGCCCGAACGGAGAGGGGCGGATCGTCGTTGATCTGCCGAGCAATCAGGTCGCTGTCGACGTGCGCCAGCAAGGCCAGGCGATCGTCGTCGATTTCCTGAAGGCCGCGCTGCCGGAGGTTCTGCGCCGCCGGCTCGACGTGACCGATTTCGGCACGCCGGTGCAAACCATCACCACCACGCCGCAAGGTGAAAACGTGCACATGGTCATCGCGCCGAAGGGCCTGTGGGAGCACAGTGCCTATCAAAGCGATACGCAGCTCGTCGTGGAAGTGAAGCCCATCAAGGAAGATCCGAACAAGCTGGTCCAGGGCACGCAGGGATATCGCGGCGAGCGGCTTTCGCTGAATTTCCAGAACGTCGAAGTGCGCGCAGTCCTGCAGGTCATCGCCGACTTTACCGGCCTGAACATCATCACCAGCGACTCGGTCAGCGGCAACCTTACACTGCGCCTGAAGGACGTCCCCTGGGATCAGGCGCTCGATATCGTCATGCAGGCCAAGGGCCTCGATATGCGCAAGAACGGGTCCGTGATCTGGATTGCGCCGAAGGATGAACTGCTGACGAAGGAAAAGCTGGAGCTGGAGCAAAAATCGCAAATCGCCGAACTGGAGCCGCTGCGAACAGAGACATTCCAGCTCAACTACCAGAAAGCGGAAGCATTCAAGCAGGTGTTCGGGCTGGATAGCGGCGCCGACAGCAAGAAGAGCATCCTCTCGAAGAGGGGGAGCGCGGTCATCGATCCGCGCACCAATCAGCTCTTCGTAACCGACATTGCATCCAAGCTCGACGAGGTGCGCAAGCTCGTTCAAAAGACCGACATTGCCTCGAAACAGGTTCTGATCGAGGCGCGGATTGTCGAAGCCGATGACAAGTTCAGCAAGAGCCTCGGCGCAAAACTCGGTTTCAATGACATGCGCAATCTCCGCGGCGGAGATGCAGGGTACCAAATCAATGGCAATACGCGGGCCGCAGTGACCGGGAATTACATCGGTATCGGCGAGCAGACCGGCCAGGCGCAGGACTCGGGTAGCGCGTTCAACAATACGCAGTTCGTGAATCTCCCTGCAGCAGGCATCAATGGCTTGACGGCGCCGAGTCTCGCCGTCAGCCTGTTCTCCGCGGCGGCCAACCGGTTCCTGAACCTTGAGCTGTCGGCGCTCGAAGCGGATGGCAAGGGAAAGATCATTTCCAGTCCGCGCGTCGTCACGGCCGACCAGTTGAAAGCGCTCATCGAGCAGGGCACGGAACTGCCCTACCAAGTGGCAACGTCAAGCGGTGCCACATCCATTGCCTTCCGCAAGGCGAACCTGAAGCTCGAGGTCACGCCGCAGATCACGCCGGACGGGAACATCATTCTGGATGTCGATGTGAACAAGGATAGCGTCGGCGTGGAAACCCGCGCAGGCTTTGCCATCGACACCAAGCATGTCAAGACACAGGTGCTGGTCGAAAATGGCGGTACGGTCGTGCTTGGTGGTATCTTCCAGCAAACGCAACGCGATTCCGAAGGGAAAGTGCCTGTGCTTGGCGACGTTCCCGTGCTGGGGCACCTGTTCAAGACAACCACGCGTACGAACGACAAGACGGAGTTGTTGATATTCATTACACCGAAAATTGTGAACGACCGCATCGCAACGCGATGACCACGGCAAAATCCAATAAATAAAGATCCAACAAATAAAATCAGGGAAGAAAAATGGAATTTGGCTCGATAACCAATCTCTTCAAAAATGCGGCCCGCATGGGAGTGACCGGGTTTGCGGCGTTCATGCTGGCATCTTGCGGCGGGGGCGGCGGCTCGCCGGGCACGGTGGCAGGCAGCAGCGGTTCCGCCAACACCACGCCGACGACCGTGTCCTTGCTGTTCAGCACACCCGAATTGCCGTCATCCGGGGCAAGTGGCACGGAGGTTACCGTGACGGCTGTCGTAAAGAATGCCAGCAACAACACCATTGCCTCGACCCCGGTGACCTTTTCCGCCACTTCCGGCGCTCTGAGCAATGTCTCGAGTTCCACCGATACGAGCGGCAAGGCGACAGCAACGCTCAGCACGTCCGGCGACAAGACCAATCGCACCATCACGATTACGGCAAAGGCGGGCAGCGTTTCGACGAGCGGTACCGTGACCGTCAGCGGAACCGCAGTGACGGTCACCGGCCCGACCACGGTTACATCGGGCGGTACCGGCGACTTCGTGATTTCCGTGAAGGATTCGGCCGGCGTAGCTGTAGCCAGTGTCCCGGTCACGATTTCGTCCAGTAAGGGGAATCCGATTGCGATTGTTTCTTCCGGCGGCGGCAGCACATCCGCACCGCTGACCACTTCGCTGGGGCAGGTTTCGATTCGCGTGTCCGGTTCGCAAGCCGGCACGGATACCCTGTCGATCGCGTCGCAGGGAGCGACCAAGTCCCTCTCTTTTACCGTTAACGCGGTTAGCCTGAGTGTTACCACGGTGGGAACGACTGTCAACAGCAGCGGGAACGCGCAGACCAGTACAGGAACCTGCACCAAGATTTCGACGACCTATGCCAATGCAGGCGTACCGCAATCGGGCACAGTCAATCTGACCGCTTCCCGCGGCACCCTGTACTCCGACAGCGCTTGTTCCGCGGCATTGTCGACCAGCGGCGTGCCTGTTACCTCGGGGAGCGCGGAAGCGTATATCAAATCGGAAACGGCCGGTATTGCGACGATTATTGCTACCATCGTCAATGGCCCCACGGCTCAAACGACCCTGGAGTTTGCTGCGCCGTTGACGTCATCCGCGACAATCACGCTGCAGGCTGACCCTGCCGTGATCGGAACCAATGCAACGACGCAAAGTGAGCGCAGCCGTCTGACCGCTACTGTCCGTGACGGTACGATTTACAATAATCTGGTGAAAGACGCGGTAATCGAATTCACTATTATCAAGGACGGAAGCGGCGGCAGCCTTTCCACACCGGTTGCAACGACAAGCAGTGATGGAAGTGCAACGGTTGACTTTATTGCGGGTTCGGCAACAACCGATACGAATGGCGTGCAGATTCAGGCAAAGATCCAGGGTACGAACAAGAGTGCGTTGGTTGCACTGACGGTGTCCAAGAAATCCCTGTTCATTACCGCCGGCACGGGCAATACGCTCGAAGTGCCGAGCACAACCACCTACAGGCAGGACTATTCGGTGTTCGTGACGGATGCCTCGGGTAACCCGGTGCCGAATGTTACCGTGACCGCATCGGTTCGCGTGAGTCGATACATCAAGGGTACGTACACCTATTTCACTGCGGATGATGTCACGGCCGGCCGTGCCGCCAAGGCCGGTTGGACTCCGAGCATCACCAGTTACTGCGCAAACGAGGACATTAATCTGAACGGCATCCTGGATCCGGGCGAAGATGTGAACAGCAATGGCGTGCTCGATCCGAGGACGCCACTTAACGTCACGTCGAGCGGTCAAACGGATGCCAACGGAGTTGCTGTTGTATCAATCCTGTATCCGAAAGACCGGTCCAACTGGACCGAGGTGGTGATGACGGTGCGCGGAAGCGTGGCCGGAACCGAAGCAACGTACAGCACGCAGGCCTATGTTCTGCCGATCCTGTCCAGCGACTTGCAGAATCAAACGGTTCCGCCTCCCGGCGATCCGAATCCTTATGGATATGGTACATGCGACGTAGCGTACTAATGTGTCAAACATTTTTCTCGTAGGCCTGATGGGCGCCGGCAAGACCACGGTCGGCCGCGCCCTTGCCAAGAAACTCGACAAGCGCTTCATCGATTCGGACCATGAAATAGAGGCGCGGACTGGCGCCTCTATTCCATTGATCTTCGAAATCGAGGGCGAGGCCGGTTTTCGCCAGCGCGAATCGGAAGTCATTCGCGAGCTGACGCAACTGGATGACATTATCCTGGCGACCGGCGGCGGGGCGATCCTGCGGCCGGAAAACCGCGAATACCTGAAGACGCGCGGCACCGTCATTTACTTGCGGGCCAGTGTCAATGCCATCCTTCAGCGCACCAGCCACGACAAGAACCGGCCCTTGCTGCAGACCGCCGATCCACGCCAGCGGCTCGAGCAACTGGCCCGGGAACGCGAGCCCTTCTACCTGGAAGTTGCCGATCTTGTCATCGATACCGGCCGTCCTAACGTACAATCACTGGTGCAGGCCATCCTGACCCAGCTGGAAACGGTTTCCAAGGCCCGGGACGGCGATAAGACAAACCCAACTTCCTGACACTTTTCGATGACGACGCAACACGCCTCCCCGATCACATTGCATGTCGACCTCGGGGATCGCAGCTATCCGATTTCCATCGGACAATTGCTTTTGTCCGATGCCAACCTCATCAACCGCCATGTCGCCGGCAAACGGGTCGCCGTCGTGACCAATACCACGGTTGGGCCGCTTTATCTCGACAAGCTGGTACGAATGCTGTCCGATGCAGGCAAGCAGGTCACGACGATCGTATTGCCCGACGGCGAGGAGGAAAAGAACTGGTCCAGCCTGATGCGCGTCTTCGACGTGCTGCTTCAGGAAAAATGCGATCGCAAGACGACCCTCGTTGCGCTGGGCGGCGGCGTCATCGGCGACCTCACCGGCTTTGCCGCAGCGACCTACATGCGCGGCATCCCCTTCATCCAGGTGCCCACCACCTTGCTGGCGCAGGTCGATTCCTCCGTCGGCGGCAAGACCGGCATCAACCATCCGCTGGGCAAGAACATGATCGGCGCGTTCTACCAGCCACAGGCGGTGATTGCCGATACCTCGACGCTTGAAACACTGCCTGCGCGGGAGCTGTCGGCGGGTCTGGCCGAGGTGATCAAGTATGGCGCGATCATCGATGTCGCTTTCTTCGAGTGGATCGAAGCAAACATTGCGAAGCTGGCATCCAGGGACGCGAATGCATTGGCCTATGCCATCAGACGCTCCTGCGAGCTCAAGGCCGATGTCGTGCGGCAGGACGAGCGTGAAGGAGGGCTGCGCGCCATCCTCAATTTCGGGCACACCTTCGGCCACGCCATCGAGGCTGGCCTCGGTTACGGCGAGTGGCTGCATGGCGAGGCGGTCGGGTGCGGCATGGTAATGGCCGCCGACCTCTCGCAACGACTCGGCTTCATCGACGCGGCGACGAAGGAGCGTGTAACGGCACTCGTCAAGGCCGCCGGTCTGCCTGTCGTGGCGCCGGACCTCGGCAAGGAGCGCTGGCTGGAACTCATGCAGGTCGACAAGAAGAACGAAGGCGGGCAGATCAAGTTCATCCTGCTCAAGCCGCTAGGTACGTCGATCATCATGCCGGCACCGCAGGATGCGCTGCTGGCAACCCTGGAAGCCTGTGTCGGATAAATGAAGCACGACGCCAATCTCGCACCTTACGCCGCACGGCCGGAGGCATCGCGGGGGAGGCGTTTTCCGGAGCCGCCGCCGGCGTCGCGCAGCGAATTTCAGCGCGACCGGGACCGCATCATCCATTCCACGGCATTCAGGCGGCTCGAATACAAGACGCAGGTGTTCGTCAATCACGAGGGCGATCTGTTCCGCACGCGCCTGACGCACAGCATCGAAGTTGCCCAGATTGCCCGTTCCATCGCGCGCAACCTCCATCTGAATGAGGACCTGGTTGAGGCCATCTCGCTCGCGCACGATCTGGGTCACACGCCGTTCGGCCATGCCGGCCAGGAGGCGCTCAACGCCTCTATGAAGGACTACGGCGGCTTCGAGCACAATCTGCAAAGTCTGCGCGTGGTCGATGAGTTGGAGGAGCACTACGGCGCGTTCGACGGCCTGAATCTGATGTTCGAAACGCGTGAGGGCGTCCTCAAGCACTGCTCGCATGCGAACGCCTCGCAGCTCGGCGACATCGGCTTGCGTTTCATCCAGCGCAAGCAGCCGACGCTGGAAGCGCAACTGGCGAATCTTGCCGACGAAATCGCGTACAACAATCACGATGTCGACGACGGATTGCGCTCGGGACTGCTGACCACCGCGCAACTCGATGAAGTCGATTTCTACGCGCAGCATCGTAACGAAGTGGAGGCGACCTATCCCGGCATCAGCGGCCGGCGTGCGATCCATGAAACCATCCGCCGCATGATCAATGCGCTGATCGTCGACCTGATCAATGCATCACAGGCGCGCATCCAGGATGCGGGAGTGAAATCGGTGGATGACGTGCGCAATTCATCCGCCTTGATCACGTTTTCAGACGAGATGCAGCAACAGGCCGCGCAACTGAAACGTTTCCTGCGCGAGAACCTGTATCGCCATTACATGGTCAACCGCATGACCAGCAAGGCGCGCCGCATCGTTCACGAGATGTTCGACGCATTCATGCAGGAGCCGCGGCTGCTGCCGCCGGACTACCAGGTCGCATCGGACGATGGCGACAACAAGATGCGCGTGCAGGCGCGCAAGGTGGCTGATTACATCGCCGGCATGACGGATCGTTACGCGATCCGCGAGCACCGGCGACTGTTCAGGATCGACGAGATCTAGCGTCGTCAGGCGAGGTCGCGCAACGGATGCGCGTGAGCCGGCCAGGCAGGTTCGAAGAAACGCTCGACCATGCCGGCAGTGACTTCCTCCAAGGTGGCGGGCGACCATTGCGGCGCATTGTCCTTGTCGATGACCACCGAACGTATTCCCTCCAGCACTTCACCCTGTTCAAAGCTGCGGCGGACCATATTGCGTTCCATGCGCAGGCACTCGGCCACGTCCATGGCCGCGCCGCGACGTACCTGCGTCAGCGTTACGCACATCATCAGGGGCGAACGCTTCTTCATCGTGTCCAGCGTTTTCTGCGCAAAGTCGCGCGTGTCGGCTGCCAGCGAGGCGGCGATCGCGGGGACGGCATCATGCGCGAAATGCCGGTCGATCGCCGCGCGCTCCTGAGCCAGCATGCTGCGTGCAGGATCTGTCTGCGCTGCGAACGGTGCGGCAAACTCGCGAATCGCGGCGCGCACGTCGGGCGCCTGCGTCGTATGCAGCATATCGATCAGTGCGGGAATCTGCGCCGAAGGCAGGCAGACATCAGCGAGATCCGCATACAGGGCGTCGGCCGCAGCAATGACCTCACCGGTCACGCCCAGATAGGCGCCGAGCTGGCCGGGCGCGCGTGAAAGGAAGTAGCTGCCGCCGACATCCGGAAACAGGCCGATATTCACTTCCGGCATCGCCATCTTCGTGCGCTCGGTGACGACACGCATGCGGTTGGCCGCGCCGCCCTGCGCAACCCCCATGCCGCCGCCCATCACGATGCCGTCCATCAGCGCAATGTACGGCTTCGGATAGTGATGGATGAGATGGTTCAACGCATATTCTTCCGTGAAGAAGTCTTCCAGGAGGGCGCTTCCGCCTTGCGGCGTGCTGCGGCCGGCATCATGGAAGAAGCGGATATCGCCACCCGCGCAGAACGCGCGCTCGCTGCTGCTGTGGATGACGACAGCGCGCACTCCGTCATCGCCTCGCCATGAGAGGAGAGCTGCGGTGATCGCGCGGATCATGTCGAGCGAGAGGGAGTTAAGCGCCTTGGGGCGATCAAGGGTGATGAAGCCGATGCTGTTGGCGACGGCGATGCGGACAAATTCAGTCATGACGGCGTTGATGGTTATCGATCGCCGTATTCTAGCGGCATTACCAGAACATTTCAGTCGCCGGCAAGACATTCGCACACCGTCCGACATGCACGGTGTGCGGCTCACGCGCGAGCACCGCCATAAAAAAGGGCGCACCCTTTGCATGTGCGCCCTTCATCATTTTCGCCGGCTTGTGCGGCGAAGGAGGCGTTCGATCTAGACTGCCGGTTGCGTCTCCGGCATGCGCTTGATCGCCGCGTGCTGATGATCCTGAAGTCTGGCTTTGTGCCTGAGGACCTGGCGGTCCAGCTTGTCGATCAGCATGTCGATCGCGGCGTACAGGTCTTCCGCGATGCTTTCCACGTGAATGACATTACCTCGCAGACGTACGTTGATTTCTGCTTTCTGTCTCTTTTCTTTTTCGGGGAGCTTTTCCACGGCCAGGATGACCGCTACATCAATGACATGATCGAAATGGCGTTTAATCCTCTCCAGCTTGGTTTGCACATACTCGCGAATGGAGGGGGTCAATTCGAGATGATGTCCACTGATTGTGAGATTCATACGCGCTCCTAAGATTGGTGTCGCCGGAGGTTCCCAACATGCCTGCATCCGCGTAGCAGGCTACGCCGGAACACAGCAACGAAGACAACACTACAACACTATGACTACAGGGATTTGCGCAGATTGACTGGAGGGATTTTCAGAGCCTCGCGATACTTCGCGACTGTGCGCCGTGCCACGACCATGCCCTGTTCCCCCAACATATCCGCGATCTTGCTGTCTGAGAATGGATTCTTGGGGTCTTCTGCTCCTATCAATTGTTTGATCAGTGCACGTATCGCCGTCGAAGACGCTTCTCCTCCCGCTTCGGTGGCGACGTGGCTACCGAAAAAGTACTTCAACTCGAACATGCCATGAGGAGTGAGCATGTATTTTTGAGTTGTTACGCGAGAAATAGTGCTCTCGTGTAAACCAAGTGTATCAGCAATTTCACGCAGCACAAGAGGCCGCATGGCGACCGCGCCGTGCGAGAAAAAGTTGCGTTGCCGATCGACAATCGCTTGTGCAACGCGCAATATCGTATCGAAGCGCTGACGCATGTTCTTGATAAGCCATTTGGCCTCCTGCAGCTGGGAAGTGAGCGATCCCTCACCCTTGCTTTGCTTGAGGATGTTGGCGTACATCGCATTCACGCGCAGGCGCGGCATGACGTCATGATTCAGCATCACCTGCCAGCCATTCTTTGTTTTCTTGACAATGACGTCGGGCACAACGAAATCCGATGTGTCGGAAGCGAACAGCGCGCCGGGGTGCGGGTTGCAGCTCCTGATGATCTGTTGCGCTTCGCGCAGGTCTTCGTCATCGCAATCCAGAAGCTTCTTCAGCTTGTTGAAGTCGCGCTGCGCAAACAGCGCGAGATGTTTCTCGACGATTTCGAGCGCGCGACGCCGCGTGACCAGAGGCACCTTCGGAAAGCGCCTGATCTGGATAGCCAGGCATTCCGACGCATTGCATGCGCCCACGCCGGACGGATCGAAGCTCTGCAGCAATTTCAGCGCGACGCGCAAGTCCTCGATATCGATGTCGAGCTCTTCCGGGAGCCGCGCATGGATTTCTTCCAGCGGTTCGTCCAGATAGCCGTTGTCATTCAGCGCATCGATGATCAATTCGACGAGGGCGCGGTCGCGCGGTGCATGCACCGTCAGGCGCATCTGTTCCAGCAAATGCTCGCGCAGCGTTGTTTCGTGTGCTTCGAGCTGCGGACGCGAATCATCGTCTTCCGGTGCCTTGGAGGTGCGGGCGACGTCATCAAAGCTCCAGTCGCTTTCGCCCGATGCTGCGCCTTCGCCGGCGTCGCCGCCTTCAAACCCGCCCTCGGATTCTTCCGCTCCTGATGATGACCCTGTCTCGGAGGGGGGCGTTTCGGCCGTGCTTCCACTTGATGCCGGCGCGGCGCTGATGGCGCCATCGGCCAGCAGTCGCACGGAGTTGTCGAGCGGATCGTCGATGCGCTCCAGCATTGGATTGTCGGATAGGATCTGTTCCAGCTCCTGGTGCAGCTCAAGCGTCGATAACTGCAGCAGCCGGATGGATTGCTGCAGCTGGGGCGTCAGCGCAAGATGTTGCGAGATACGAAGTTGGAGAGTCTGTTTCATGTGTTTGCCAAGCTTCCCTTACATCCGGAAGTGTTCGCCCAGGTAGACCCGCCGCACCGACTCGTTGGCGATGATGTCGTCCGGTCGGCCGCTCGCGAGCACAGAGCCCTGGTTGATGATATAGGCGCGATCGCAGATGCCGAGCGTTTCGCGCACATTGTGGTCCGTAATCAGCACACCGATGCCGCGTTCCTTCAGGAAGCGCACGATGCGCTGGATTTCGATCACCGCGATCGGATCGACGCCGGCGAACGGTTCGTCCAGCAGCACGAAGCGCGGATTGGTGGCAAGCGCGCGCGCAATCTCGACGCGGCGCCGCTCGCCGCCCGATAGGGACAGCGCCTGGTTTTCGCGCAGGCGCTCGATCTGCAGATCGGCGAGCAGCGTATTCAAGCGTTTTTCGATTTCGTTGCGTGACAGCGCCTTGTCGTTGACGCGCTGCAATTCCAGCACGGCGCGGATATTGTCTTCCACGCTCAGCTTGCGGAACACCGATGCCTCCTGCGGCAAGTATGACAGGCCGAGCACCGCGCGGCGATGGATCGGCAGGCGGGAAATCGCCACGCCGTTCAAATCAATTTCGCCCGCATCGGACGGCACCAGGCCCACGATCATGTAGAACGACGTGGTCTTGCCGGCGCCGTTCGGGCCGAGCAGCCCGACGACTTCACCGCTTTCCACTTGCAGCGAGACATCGCTCACCACCTGGCGCGCGCCATAACTCTTTTGCAGACCGCGGACGACCAAAGTGCTTGCCATCGTCATTTTTCCTTTGACTCCGTGCGCGGCTGGATAACAGCTTTGATGCGCCCGCCGCCCGGCTTGTTCTCGCCGGAGGGCGTATTGTTGACCGTGAAAAATTCGGCGCGGCTGTCGTACGAAATGAATTCACCTTCGACCTCGTCGGTCGGCTTCGTTCCTTCCAGCCTGCGCATCTTTGCCTTCGAGAACAGCTTCACCATCTCCGTCTTGCCATCGTACTCGATGCGCTCGGCCTGCCCTTCCACCCACTGGTTGGGGCCGGCATCGCGCTTCTGGCGGAAGGTCGCCACGCCGCCTGCCGGCGCCAGCAGCGTTGCATGCTGGTAACCGGCCGGATCCTGCGACACGACCAGCTTGTAGGCATGCATGACGAGCGTGCCGCGTGTCAGCACCACATTGCCGGTAAAGGTATTGACCTGCTTGACGTCGTCGTAAAGCATCTGGTCGGCTTCGACGTTGGTCGGCTTTTCGGAATCCGCTTTCTCGGCATGGGCGCCGCCTGCGACAGTTGCCATGAGCGCCAACAGTAGCAAGGAGCAAATCTGTTTCATGAGTAGTCTCGAAAGGGGTGCGTCAGTTATATCCGGATTTATCGTTGCGGAGCTTGATACGTGCCATGAACGTTGCTGGTCAGGCGGAATTCGCGCTTCGCATTATCGGCGAACATGCCGACGCCATTGAGCGTCGAAGAGCCCACCTGGATTTCTACCGGCTTGTCGGTCTTCATGATCTCGTCGTCGGGCAGCACCAGCATGTAGTCGGATGTCGCATGCAGGCGCTGCGTCGCCGGGGATTCCGGACGATCCAGTTGCACGTTGTCGAACAGTTGCACCCGGCTGTTGTCGCTGTTGACGTGCGCGCGCTCGGCGCGCATCGTCATCGGCACTTCCGCTTCGCCGATGCTGTTGATGACCGGCAGCGCGATGTCATAGGAATCATCGAGCGGGTTGTGCGTCAGTTTCGCACCGGAAAAGTGGTATTGAACCTTGCCGGTCTTTCCCAGCTTCACGTAGCTGAATTTTTCGACGTAAAAGTCCGGCTCGCTGCGTTGCCGGTCGGGGATGTAATCGCTCGCCGAGCGGCGCATCGCCTCCAGCAGCCAGAAGCTGCCGAGCGCCAGTGCGATGACCGGCAGGGCGATGGCGAGCACGCGAAAGCGAATTCCCGCCCGGCCGCTCATCATGACAGGTACGGCGCAAGCACCGCCTCATAGTTGCCCTGCGCGCGCAGGATGAAATCACACAATTCGCGCGCCGCGCCTTTTCCGCCACCTGCCTGCGTGACATGATGAACGCGCGCACGCACTTCCGGATGCGCGTTGGGAACGCTGGCGGCAAAGCCGCAGCGCAACAGGATGGGCAGGTCGATCACGTCGTCACCGATGAATCCGCAGGACTCCGGCGGCGTGCCGGTGTCGGCCAGCAATTTTTCGAATGCGGCGCGCTTGTCGTGCACGCCCTGGTAAATGTGCTGGATGCCGAGGTCGGCGGCGCGCCTTTCGACGATGTCCGATTTGCGCGCGCTGATGATCGCCGTCGCCACGCCGGAGCGCTGCAGCAGCTTAATGCCGTGCCCGTCCAGCACATTGAAGGTCTTGATCGCTTCGCCGTTCGGGCCGTAATGCAGGCTGCCGTCGGTGAGGACGCCGTCGACATCGAAAATCATGAGCCGTATGCGCGCGGCCCTGGCGACTGCATCGTCTCGCATCAGATCACCTTCGCACGGGTCAGGTCATGGATGTGCAGCGCACCGACCAGTTGTCCGTCGGCATCCGCCACCAGCAACTGGTTGATGCGGAATTGTTCCATCACTTCGACGGCTTCCACCGCGAGCTGATCAGGGCCGATCGTGCGCGGATTGCGGTGCATCACGTCGGCCATCTGCAGCTTGCCGAAGTCCTGCACGCTCTCGATCAGGCGCCGCAGGTCGCCGTCGGTGAAGACGCCGATCACCTTGCGCGCATCGTCCACGATCGCGGTCATTGCCATGCCTTTCCTGGTGATTTCCAGCAAGGCGGCCGGAAGCGACATGTCAGGAGTGACGGAAGGAACCGCGTCGCCGGTGCGCATTACGTCGCGCACGTGGGTGAGCAGGCGCCGACCGAGCGCGCCGCCGGGATGCGAAAGGGCGAAGTCTTCTTCGCGGAAACCGCGCGCGTCCAGCAAGGCCACGGCAAGCGCATCGCCAAGCGCGAGCGTGACGGTGGTGCTGGCGGTCGGCGCAAGATTCAGCGGACAGGCTTCCTTCTCGACGCGCGCATCCAGGTGGATGTCGGCAAGCTGCGCCAGGCGCGATGCCTCGTTGCCGGTAATGGCAATCAGTTTGGCGCCCATGCGCCGGACGATGGGGATGATGGCGATGAACTCGGCGGCTTCGCCGGAATTGGAAATGGCGATCAGCACATCGTTCTGCGTGATCATGCCGAGGTCGCCGTGCAGGGCTTCGGCCGCATGCACGAAGAGGGCAGGGGTGCCGGTCGAGGCCAGCGTGGCGGCAATCTTGCGCGCGATATGGCCGGACTTGCCGATGCCGGATACCACGACACGTCCATTGCATTGCAACAATAACGCGACAGCCTGCGCAAAGGCGTCGCCCGGTTTGCCGGAAAGCCGATCTTTCAGTGCCAGGATGGCGTCCGCTTCGATCTGCAGCGTGTTGCAAGCCAGATCCAGCGCACGTTGTGCACTTTTTATATCAAAAGCTTTCGGCGGGGATTTTGCATCGGTTACACTCATGCGGGAAGTATAAACGAATTGTGAAAGCAAAAAACCTGCCAGTCATAACAAAAATCTCCGTCAAGCTTGTCCAGCCGACAAGCCTGCACGGCAATTCGATGCCCCGTTCATAGCCCATGTTTTCCGCCCTCGAACTCACCCTTATCCTGCTGGGCGCCGGCGTGCTCGGCGTGGTGGCATTCCGAATGATGCACCTGCCGCCCATGCTCGGCTACCTGCTGGTCGGCGTGGTGGTCGGGCCGTACGGTTTCGGCATCGTGCATGAAAACGAGACCACCAACAGGCTGGCGGAGTTCGGTGTCGTGTTCCTGATGTTCTCGATCGGGCTGGAATTCTCGCTGCCGAAGCTGTCGTCCATGCGCAAGACCGTCTTCGGCCTGGGCATGGCCCAGGTGTTGCTGACGCTGGCGGCGAGCATGTTGTTCGGCTGGCTGACGGCGCATCTGCTCCCCCAGCTGTCGAACATCAGCTGGCGGGCGGCATTCGCGCTCGGCGGCGCGCTGGCGATGTCTTCGACCGCCATCGTTTCCAAATTGCTCACGGAGCGGCTGGAGCTGGACAGCCAGCACGGCCGGCAGATCGTCGGCATCCTGCTCTTTCAGGATCTTGCGGTAGTGCCGCTGCTGATCCTCGTGCCGGCACTGGCGCGCAATGCCGACGACATGCTTGCCGAACTGGCATTGGCGGGGATGAAAGCGGCAGTCGTGCTGGTCCTGCTGCTGGTGATCGGGCAGCGCCTGATGCGCAGCTGGTTCCACGTCGTCGTCAAGCGCCGCTCGCAGGAATTGTTCATGCTCAACCTGCTGCTGGTCACGCTCGGCTCGGCGTGGATCACCGAGCAGGCAGGCCTCTCGCTCGCGCTTGGCGCTTTCGTCGCCGGCATGCTGATTTCCGAAACCGAGTACAAGCACCAGGTGGAGGAAGACATCAAGCCGTTCCGGGACGTGTTGCTCGGCCTGTTCTTCATTACGGTCGGCATGCTGCTCAATGTCCGCCTGGTAGCGGAAAACTGGTGGCTGGTGCTGCTGTTGCTGGTCGGCCCGGTGCTGCTGAAATTCGGCCTGATCGCCATGTTGACGAAGCTGTTCGGCCAGTCCACCGGCGTCGCCTTGCGCACTGGCCTGGCGCTCGCACAGGCCGGCGAATTCGGTTTCGTCCTGCTGAGCCAGATGGGTGCGCTGAAACTGATGGATCCCTTGCTGATCCAGTTGATCCTGGCATCGATGGTGCTGTCGATGCTGGCCGCGCCGTTTATCATCGCCAAATCCGATGCGATCGTGCTGAAGCTGTCGGCCAATGAGTGGATGATGCAATCAATCGCGCTGACGCAGATTGCGTCGCGCACCATGAGCACGCAGAAGCATGTCCTGATCGCGGGTTTCGGTCGCAGCGGCCAGAGCCTGGCGAAGCTGCTGGAGGAGGAGCACATTCCCTACCATGCGCTGGACCTCGACCCCGATCGCGTGCATGAGGCGCAGGCCGCCGGGGCGCAGGTGTCCTACGGCGATGCCGCGCGCCGGGAAAGCCTGGTCGCGGCCGGCATTCATCGCGCGGCGGCCCTGGTGATCACCTATGCGAGCACGCCGTCGGCATTGAAGGTCTTGCACTTCGCTCACGAACTGGCGCCGACGCTGCCGGTCATCGTGCGCAGTCATGACGATTCCGACCTCGACAAGCTGCGCGAGGCCGGCGCCGCGGAGGTGGTGCCGGAAGCGATCGAAGGCAGCCTGATGCTGGCGTCGCATGCGCTGGTCATGCTGGGCGTGCCGCTGCGGCGCGTGGTGCATCGGGTGCAGGCCGCGCGCGACGAACGCTACGCTTCGCTGCGCGGCTATTTTCACGGCGCCAGCGATGCGCCGGAGGATGCCGAACACATGCATGTGCGCCTGCATTCCGTGACCTTGCCCGAGGGCGCGAAAGCGATCGGCAAGGCGCTGGCCTCGCTGAAGCTGGGTGAGCTTGGCGCGGAGGTGACGATCGTCCGGCGGGGCAAGCGGCGCATCGAAGTCACGCCGGAGACAGTTCTGCATGCCGGCGACATCGTTGTGCTGCGTGGTGCGAGCGACGGCGTGGCGCGCGCGGAGGAGCGTTTGCTGAAGTGACATGCTGCGCGATGCGGCGGCATGGCAAGACGTTCGCCCTGGCGCGATTTCACTGCCAGAAAACGCGCTTGCGCATTACTCGCTACAATGCTGCAAGCACGCGTCTCCCCGAAAGAATTCCCCATGCAAGTGTTTGAACGCATCCTTGGCATCATCCTGCCGGTCTTCATCATCATCGGCCTCGGTTACGGATATGCGCGCTTGCGTGGCGAACGTGTCAAGACGGACATGGGTGCCGTCAATCGCGTCAGCATGGACGTGCTGTGCCCGCTGCTCGTTTTCACTGCCCTCGCATCCAAGGATTTCGATGTCGTGCAGAACGCCACGCTGATCCTGGCCGGCGTGCTGATATCGGTCGGCTCGGGGCTGCTCGCGTGGCCGGTCGCGCGCCTGCTCGGCTACGACGCACGCAGTTTCATTCCACCGATGATGTACAACAACTGCGGCAACATGGGCCTGCCGCTTGCAGTGCTGGCATTCGGAACCGCGGCGCTGCCGGCAGCGGTGGCCTTGTTCATGGCCAGCACGCTGATTTATTTTTCGGTGGGCGTCAAGATCATCGAAAGCGGACGCAGTCAGCATACGCCGATGTGGCGCTTCCTGGTCAGTCCGATGATGTTGGCAATGATGCTCGGCATGCTGTTCGCCGTCTTCCATATCGGCGTGCCGGGGCCGCTGATGCAGGCGCTGAAAATGCTCGGCGATGCCTGCATTCCGATCATGCTGTTCGCGCTCGGCGTGCGCATGCTCGACGTGAATTTCAAGAGCTGGCATATCGGCCTGGCCGGCGCGATCATTTGCCCGGTATCGGGTCTCGCGGTCGCCTGGTTGCTGGACGGCGTGCTGACCCTGACACCGATGCAGCGCGGACAGATGTACCTTTTCGCCGCGTTGCCGCCGGCGGTCCTGTGTTTCATGGTGGCGGAGCAGTACAAGCAGGAACCGGACAAGGTAGCGTCGATCGTCCTGCTGGGGAATCTCGCGGCGCTGGCTTTCGTGCCGGCGGGGCTGTGGATGGGTTTGCGCTAAACCGTCGATCGCACTTCGAAGTCGCCATCCGGCACTGCAACGTCATCGGCATCACTGACACGGACTTCACGCACCTTGGCAACCGCAGGGCCGCGGCGCGACCAGGCAATGATTTTTTCGAGCGCGTCCGGACTGCCGTTCACCATCGCTTCCACCGAGCCGTCTGCGCGATTGCGCACCCAGCCCGACAGCTGCAATGCCCGCGCCTGCCGCTCGAACGAGGCGCGATAGCCCACACCCTGCACCAGTCCGATGATACGCAGATGTTTGGCCATGTTGCCTCCCGGTTTTATTTCTTCCTGAGCATCGGCGCGAGGTACTGGCCAGTGAAGCTGACGGGTGTCTTCGCGACATCTTCCGGGGTCCCGGCGGCAATGATCTGGCCCCCGCCCGCGCCGCCCTCGGGACCGAGGTCGACGATCCAGTCCGCCGTCTTGATCACGTCCAGGTTGTGTTCGATGATTACGACGGTGTTGCCCTGGTCACGCAGGCGATGTATCACTTTCAGCAACATGTCGATGTCATGGAAATGCAGGCCGGTGGTCGGCTCATCCAGGATATACAGCGTGCGACCGGTGTCACGCTTCGACAGTTCCAGGGATAGCTTCACGCGCTGCGCTTCGCCGCCCGAGAGCGTGGTCGCGCTCTGGCCGAGGCGGATGTAGCCGAGGCCGACATCCAGCAGCGTCTGCAGCTTGCGCGCCACGACCGGCACCGGCTTGAAGAATTCGAACGCGTCTTCGACGGTCATCTCCAGCACTTCGTGGATGCTCTTGCCCTTGTATTGCACTTCCAGCGTTTCGCGGTTGTAGCGCTTGCCATGGCACACGTCGCAGGGTACGTACACATCCGGCAGGAAATGCATCTCGACCTTGATGACGCCGTCGCCCTGGCAAGCCTCGCAGCGACCGCCCTTGACATTGAACGAGAACCGGCCGGCACTGTAGCCGCGCTCCTTCGCGGTCGGCACGGTCGCAAACAAATCGCGGATCGGCGTAAACAGCCCGGTATAGGTTGCCGGATTGGAGCGCGGCGTGCGCCCGATCGGCGCCTGGTCGACCGAGATCACCTTGTCGAAATGCTCCAGCCCGCTGATCGATTCATACGCAGCCGGTTCCGTCTGCGAGCCGTACAAGTGCCGCGCTGCCGCGTTATAGAGCGTGTCGTTGATCAGCGTCGACTTGCCTGAGCCGGAAACGCCGGTGATGCAGGTCAGCAGGCCGACCGGCAGTTCCAGCGTTACATTCTTCAGATTGTTGCCGGTCGCGCCGGCGATCACGAGTTGTCGTTCGGGATCGCATGACGTGCGCTTCTTCGGCATGTGGATCGTGAGCGTGCCGTTCAGGTATTTCGCGGTCAGCGATTTCTTGTTCTTCAGGATATCGTTGAGCGGACCCTTGGCAATCACTTCGCCGCCGTGCACGCCTGCGCCGATGCCCATATCCACGATGAAGTCGGCGCAGCGGATCGCGTCTTCGTCATGCTCGACCACCAGCACGCTGTTGCCGATATCGCGCAGGTGCTTCAGCGTGTTGATCAGGCGATCGTTGTCGCGCTGGTGCAGGCCGATCGACGGTTCGTCGAGCACGTACATTACCCCGGTGAGGCCGGAGCCGATCTGCGACGCGAGGCGGATGCGCTGCGCCTCGCCGCCGGACAAGGTATCGGCGCTGCGCTCCAGCGACAGGTAGTCTAGGCCGACGTTGTTCAGGAATTTCAGGCGCGACACGATTTCCTTGATGATGCGGTCGGCGATTTCCTTCTTCGCGCCGGTCAGCTTCAGCTTCTCGAAGAACTCGAGCGTGTCGCGCAGGGGCGTGGCGGCGACCTCGTAGATCGCACGCTGCTGCTTGCCGCTGCCGACCTTCACGTGGCGCGCCTCGATGCGCAGGCGCGCGCCCTTGCAGGACGGGCATTCCTTCTGGTTGATGAACTTCGCCAGCTCTTCCTTGACAGCGATCGAATCGGTTTCGCGATAGCGCCGCTGCAGGTTGTTCACGACGCCTTCGAAGGTGTGCTCGCGCACCACCGCGCGGCCGCGTTCGTTGATATAGGTGAACGGAATCGTCTGGCGGCCCGAACCGTACAGTACTGCATGCTGTGCCTGTTCGGACAGCTTTTCGAAGGGCGTGTCGAGATCGAAACCGTAGTGTTCCGCGAGGTTCGACAGCATCTGGAAGTAGAACTGGTTGCGCCGGTCCCAACCCTTGATCGCGCCGCTGGCGAGCGAGAGGTTGGGGAAGGCGACGATGCGTTTCGGGTCGAAGAATTCGATGTGACCGAGGCCATCGCACTCGGGGCAGGCGCCCATCGGATTATTGAACGAGAACAGGCGCGGTTCGAGTTCCTGCAGCGCGTAGCCGCAGGTCGGGCAGGCGAACTTGTTGGAGAACAGGTGCTCCTTGCCGCTGTCCATTTCAAGCGCGATCGCGCGGCCCTCGGCCAGGCGCAATGCGGTTTCGAAGCTCTCCGCGAGGCGCTGTTTCACGTCAGCCTTGATCTTCAGGCGGTCGACCACGACGTCAATGGTGTGCTTCTCCGTCTTCTTCAGTTTCGGCAGGTCGTCGACTTCATAAATGCGTGCCGCATGCGTGCCGCTCTGGATGCGGAAGCGGACGAAGCCCTGCGCCTGCATGTCGTCGAACAGGTCGACATGCTCGCCCTTGCGGTTGGCAACGACGGGCGCGAGAATCATCAGCTTGGTGTCTTCCGGCATGGCAAGAACGGCATCGACCATCTGCGACACGGACTGCGCCGCGAGCGGATTTTCCGGATGGTCGGGGCAGTAGGGCGTGCCGACGCGCGCATACAGCAGGCGCAGGTAGTCATGGATTTCGGTCACGGTGCCGACCGTCGAGCGCGGGTTGTGCGACGTGGCCTTCTGCTCGATCGAGATCGCCGGCGACAAGCCTTCGATCAGGTCGACGTCGGGCTTTTCCATCAATTGCAGGAACTGCCGCGCGTACGCCGACAGCGATTCGACGTAGCGCCGCTGGCCTTCCGCATACAGCGTGTCGAATGCCAGCGAGGACTTGCCGGAACCGGACAGACCGGTAATCACGATCAATTGGTTGCGTGGTAATTCCAGATTGATGTTCTTCAGATTATGCGTACGGGCGCCGCGAATTCTTATTTCATCCATGAACTGCTTTCATCTTGCGCCCAACGTGGCTGTACGATGGGCTTAATACGGGTCAACCTTATACTATAACGGGTTTTCAAGCCGATCGTATCCGGCCCGGTTACCCCATTTTCCTGATGTCCTCCAATCCGTCCGACGACCTCAATCCCCGCATGACCCGCACGGAAATCCGTGCAAGCCTGTCATTGGCTTCGATCTTTGCGCTTCGCATGCTGGGCATGTTCCTGATCCTGCCGGTGTTTGCCGTGCACGCACGTTCGATGCCGGGCGGCGAAAGCGCGACGCTGGTCGGTTTGGCAATGGGCATTTACGGCTTGACGCAGTCGTTCGGACAGATTCCCTTCGGCGCCGCATCCGACAAATACGGCCGCAAGCGGGTCATTGTGATCGGGCTGGTGCTGTTTGCGCTCGGGTCGTTTATTGCCGCAGCAGCAACCAGTCTGGCCTGGGTCATTGTTGGCCGCGCAA
>JAKACN010000281.1 GCA_021821365.1 Pseudomonadota bacterium
GTATTCGCAGCGCGACAAGCTGGTCCGCGTGTCGAAGCGCAAGCACAAGCCCTGGATCTCGATTCCGCGACATCTGCTGTGGATCGTTTCGGTCGGCTACGTCGGCCTGTACCTCAAGGCGCAGCCCAGCGTGACGCAGATCATGACGTGGTTCCATTCGGTGATCCATCACTGGAAGTGGGAGCTGTTCCTGTCCGATCCGTTCATCTTCATCTTCTGGTGGTTCATGATTGCGACCGTCTTCATCTGGGGGCGCGGTCTGTTCTGCGGATGGATGTGCCCGTTCGGTTCGTTGCAGCACCTTGCCTTCAAGCTGGGGCAGGTCATCGGACTGAAGCGCTTCCAGGGACTGTTGCCGAAGAAGCTGCATGACAAGCTGAAATGGACCAAGTACGTCGTGTTCGTCGTGCTGCTTGTCGTCTCCTTCTACTCGATGGAATTCGCCGAGACGCTGGCCGAGATCGAGCCCTTCAAGACGACCTTCCTGGTCGGCGTATGGAATCGTTCGTGGCCCTTCGTGACGTTCGTCACCGTGATCCTGGGCATTTCGATTCTCAGCGAACGTCCGTACTGCAAATACATCTGCCCGATGGGCGCCGGCCTGGCGATCCCGAGCACCTTCCGCCTGTTCGCACTGAAGCGCAAGAAGGAATGCGAAACCTGCCACGCCTGCGCCTCTGGCTGCGGCTCGCACGCGATCGACGCCCAGGGAAAGATCGACCAGCGCGAATGCCTGGCCTGCCTCGATTGCATGGTGATGTACTACGACGATCATGCCTGTCCGCCGCTGGTCAAGGAACGCAAGTCGCGCGAACGGGAAGGCTTGCCGCTGACGCCGATCGACGGCAAGGGCTATTTCATCCCGCTGGATAGCGTACGGCGCAATCTGGCCGAGAAAAGCACGGAACTCAAAAGGAAGGCAGGGTAAGCATCATGAAAGCCGAGTGTAAGGAAGCAGTCCGGTGTTAGCGTCGTCAAAGGCAAGGATTGGCACGACGCTCATCGCCGGAGTGCTGCTGGGAACGGGCTGCGCGGCCTGGAGCGCAGTCCTGCAAGTCAAGCCAGGACAGTCGATCGCCGCTGCGGTGCGCGCCGCGCAGCCCGGCGATACGGTGCAGGTCGAACGCGGCACGTATAACGAAAACCTGGTGATCGACAAACGGTTGACGCTGCAGGGCATCGATCGGCCCACCATCAGCGGACGGTTCAGCGGCGACGTGATCCGCGTCACGGGCAGCGACGTGACGATCCAGGGCATGATCGTGCGCGACAGCGGCACCGATCAAGACAAGCAGAACGCAGGCATCTACATCCAGCCTGGCGCCGATCGAGCGACCGTGCAGGACTGCGAGATCGTCTACAACCTGTTCGGCATCTGGCTGGAGCACTCGGCCGATTCGCGCCTCCTGCGCAACGTCATTACCGGCCGGCGCGATCTCATGTCGGTGAACCGCGGCAACGGCATCGAGGTCTATAACACCGACCGCTCGCAGGTCGTCGACAACAAGATCAGCTATACGCGCGACGGCATCTATGTCGATTGGTCGCGACATGCAATCTTTCGCGGCAATATCATCCATCATGTGCGCTACGGCACGCACTACATGAACACCAACAACAGCGTCTGGGAAAACAACCAGTCGTACCTCAATCGCGGCGGTTTGGCGTTGATGGAAGTGAAAAACCTTGTCGTCCGCAACAACATTGCCTGGGGCAACGCCGATCACGGCATCATGTTGCGCACCATCCAGGACTCCACCATCGAGGACAACGTCGTGGCAGGCAATGGCCGTGGTTTTTTCATCTATGACGCGGAATTCAACACGGTCAAGGACAACCTGGTGATCGGCAACCATACCGGCATCCACCTGGCTGCGGGTTCGCGGAACAACAAGGTCGACGGCAACGACTTCATCGGTAACCAGGAACAGGTGAAGTACGTGGCGACGGCCGATACCGAATGGGGCCGGAGCAAGGGCAATTACTGGAGCAATTACAGCGGCTGGGACCAGAACGGCGATGGCGTCGGCGACGTGGCCTACGAGGCCAACGACGTGGTGGATCGGCTCAACTGGCAGTATCCCTTGCTCAAACTGATCCTGAGCAGTCCTTCCATACAAACGCTGCGGTTTGTCGCGCGCCAGTTTCCCGTGCTGCGCGCGCCCAGCATCGTCGACAAACATCCGCGCATGCAACCATGGAACCGGAATTGGAGTAGATGGAATGGAAAGCAATTCAATTGAAGTCTGCAACGTCAGCAAGTGGTTCGGCGACGTCCACGCGGTCGACGGCGTGAGCCTGTCGGTCGGAAAAGGGGAAATGTTCGGGCTGATCGGTCATAACGGCGCCGGCAAGAGCACGCTGTTCAAGATGATGCTTGGTCTGATTCCCGCCAGCGCCGGCGAGATCCGTGTGAGCGGTGCATTGATCGGCGGCCGGGATTTTCGCGAGGTGCGGCGCCGCATCGGCTACCTGCCCGAAAACTTCGTCACCTATGACAACCTCAGCGGACTGGAAGTGCTGCAGCTGTTCGCGGACCTGAAGAAGGTGCCGCGCCGCGAATGCGAAGCTGTGCTGGAACGCGTCGGACTGAAGGATGCGGCAAAACGGCGCGTGCGCGGCTATTCCAAGGGCATGCGGCAACGGCTTGGCTTCGCGCAGGTGCTGCTCGGCTCGCCCGACCTGATCTTCCTCGACGAACCGACCAACGGTCTCGACCCGGAGGGCATTCACGATTTCTATGCCGTGCTGCACGACGTGAAGGAAAAGGGCTGCACCATCATCATTACCTCGCACATCCTGGCCGAAATACAGGAGCGCGTGGACCGGCTGGTGATCCTGAATTCCGGCCGCATTGCCGCGCAGGGCACGCTGGCGGAATTGCGCGCGCAACTGGTCCTGCCTTCCGTGATCCAGATTCAACTGCGTTCCGGGCATGAGACGCGCGTGCAGGCGGCGCTGCAGCAGCTTGCCGGTCTCGAACTGAAGATCGACGCGGATTGCGTGCGCGTGTCCTGCCTGCCGGGGCAGAAGGTTGCGGTTCTCAATATTCTTTCCGCGCTGGCGGACACGGTGCATGACATCGCGATTCACGAGCCGTCGCTGGAAGATCTGTTCTTGGGTTATGGAGGTTTGCATGTCAAGCAGCGTTGATTGGTCGCAGGTGCGCGTCATCGCGAGCAAGGAGTTTCGCGATCGCATCCGTAATCGCTGGGTGCTGGCCGTGGCGGTGATCTTTTCGCTGTTCGCGCTCGCGATCGCGTACTTCGGTTCGGCGCAGCAGGGCGCTGTCGGCTTTCGCGGCATCGATGTCACCATCGCGAGCCTGGTGAGCCTGGTGATTTACCTCGTTCCGCTGATTGCGCTGATCCTCGGCTACGACGCCATCGTGGGAGAAAAGGAACGCGGCTCGTTGGAGCTGCTGCTGGCGATGCCGATCACACGCTTCGAGATCCTGCTCGGGAAATTTGCAGGCTTATCGGCCGCGCTCGCGAGCTCGACAATACTCGGGTTTGGAGCAGGGATATTGCTTCTGTCATCCCAACTCGGTATGCGGGACGTGTATCATTACGTCGGTTTCGTATGCAGCGCAATTCTGATGGGCATGGCTTTCCTGAGCTTGTCGCTGCTGGTGTCGGTTCTCTCGCTTGACCGCATACGCGCCAGCGGCGTGGCAATCGGGCTCTGGTTCTTCTTCGTCCTGATTTTCGATCTGCTGCTGATGGGCGGCCTCGTGCTAAGCCAGGGGAATCTCGGCAGCGGGCTGTTCGGCGCATTGCTGATGCTGAATCCCGCCGATGTGTTCCGCCTGCTGAACATCTTCAGTTCGGAGCAGGTGCAGAACATGTATGGCCTGGCGACAGTGATGCCGGACAAGCTGACCGATCCGGCAGTGCTGGTCGGCATCATGCTGACGTGGATCGTGACTCCCTTCATTTTTGCGCACTGGAGATTCAAGTGATACCGGAATTGCTCATCAACAAGACAGGTTGGCGTCGTATGACGTCGTCCCGCTGGATCGGGGGGCTTGTCCTCGTTGCGGCGCTGGCCGCGTGCAGCGAGGCGTCGCACAAGATTGCGGCGCTGGAACCGAAGGACGATACCGCGTGTTCACTGGACGGCATGATCCTCAAGGACTATGCTGGTCCGAAGGCCCAGATACATTACACCGAAGGACAACCGGATTTCTTCTGCGACCTGATGGAGTTGTTCGGCGTGGTGCTCGTGCCCGAGCACAAGCGCCCGGTTGCGGCGATCTATGTGCAGGACATGGGCAAGACCGACTGGGACCATCCGCAAGGAAACTGGATCGACGCGAAGAAGGCTGTCTATGTGGTCGGCAGCAAGAAGCGCGGATCGATGGGGCCGACCTTCGGCTCGTTCTCCAATGAACAGGACGCAACAGCCTTTGCGCAGAAGGAAGGCGGCAAGGTCTTGCGCTTTGAACAGATCACAGCCGACATGGTCAATACGGGCAGCAGCGCTGCGCACGACGACGGCATGTCGCACTAGCCGCTACAAGAATTTGCGCGATCCGGCTTTCCCGGAATTGCGCCTGGGGAGGATGGACTTTCTCCAACGGGTTTTTTTGTTGTTAATAATAGGAAAGAGGAAACATGAAAGCATCGAAGTTTTTACCGTTCTTGATGGTTGCAATGCTGGCAGCCTGCGGCAAGAAGGAAGAAGCGCCTGCGCCGGCACCTGCCGAGCAGACTCCGCCCGCCGCGACCGCTCCGGCTGCATCGGCACCAGCCGCTGAAGCACCTGCTCCGGCCGCGTCCGCACCGGCCGCATCCGCTCCGGCGGAAGCTGCACCCGCAGCATCGGCGCCGGCCGCATCCGCAGGCGCAGCAGCAGGCGGCGGCGATCTCGCCATGGGCGAAAAGGTCTTCAACACCACCTGCGTGTCCTGCCACGGCGCAGGCGTGCTCGGTGCACCGAAGGTCGGCGACAAGGCCGCATGGCAGCCGCGCGTTGCGCAAGGCAAGGATACCCTGTACACCCACGCACTCAACGGCTTCAAGATGATGCCCCCGCGCGGTGGCAATGCCGCGCTGAAGGACGACGAAGTCAAGGCTGCGATCGACTACATGGTCAGCAAGTCGAGCTGATAGATGTCGCGCCGGCACGTGCCAACGCCGTGCCGGCATTTTTTTCTGCAGGACTTGAGGTAACGGATTTACGGGCATGCGTAAGCTTGGATTGTGGGCGTTCGTGTTGTTGCTGTTGCTGGCACTTCTCGAAGGCTGCGGCAGGAACGAATCGATTTACCGCACGCAGGGCCATGTATTCGGCACCCAGGTTGAAATCAGCATCTACGGCGAATCCGAAGAGCGCGCGCAGGAACTGGGCAGCGCGGTCCTGAAGGAATTCGACCGGCTTCATCACAAATTCCACGCGTGGCAGCCAAGCCAGCTGACCGCGCTCAATGATGCCATTGCACGCGGCGAAGTGTTCCAGTCAGACGAAGAGATGGTCGATCTGCTGAAATCCGCCACCGTGCTCGCCGGGCAGTCGGACAATCTTTTCAATCCCGCCATCGGCCACCTGATTCGCCTGTGGGGCTTCCAGAGCAGCGACATCACCGAACACGGCCCGAGCCCGGCCGAGATCAGGCGCTGGGTCGACGCCAATCCGCGCATGAGCGACCTGGTGTTTGACGGCACGCGGATATCGAGCCGCAACAAGGCGGTCATGATCGACCTGGGCGGCTACGCGAAAGGCTACGCCCTCGATCGCGCCGCCAGCATCCTTCGCGATGCGCATGTAAAGGCGGCGCTGGTCAACGTCGGCGGCAACATCATCGCCATCGGCCAGCCGGGCAACCGCCCCTGGCGCGTCGGCATTCGCGACCCGCGCTCGGACGGCATGATCGCCAGCGTCGCGCTGCACGACAACGAAGCGGTCGGCACCAGCGGCGATTACGAGCGCTACTTCATGAAAGACGGCAAGCGCCATCCGCACATCATCGATCCCCGCACCGGCGAGACGACCGACCTTGTGGCATCGGTCACCATCCTCATCTCCGGTGGCAAAGACGTTGGCCTGCGCTCCGACGGCAATTCCAAACCCCTGTTCGTCGGCGGCCCGGCGCACTGGAAAGAGGTGGCGGATCACCTCGGCCTCAAGGAAGTCATGCTGATCGACGCGAACCGCAACGTCGAGGTGACGCCAGCGATGGAACAGCGTCTTG
>JAKACN010000282.1 GCA_021821365.1 Pseudomonadota bacterium
GGCATCGGTCCGCTTGAAATAGCCGGCCGTTTCCGCATAGGTGGCGAGTGCGCGATACGGATCGTCGGCCAGGTCGGCGATCCGTGCGGGCAGGGCGGATGGCGGGATCGGCTTGCCCTTGGCGTCGAACAGATAGACCCAGTGGCGTTCCTGCATCTGCTGCCGGAAGCTTGCGGGATCGTCGATGCGTCCGATGAGTTGCGCCATCACTCTGTCGGCGCCGACGCGCCACAGCACACTGACCAGATGATGGCTGTCCGTCAGGTAGAACGTGCCGTCCGGTCCTTGCACGACGGGAACCGGGCGTTTGCTGGTGTATTTGACGAAATTCGTCACTGGTTTGAAGTGCGCGACACGTTCCTCCACCGGAATCAGCCCGATGGCGGGTTGCGTCGGATGCAACGCGGACAGGGCGATTTCGCATTTTGCCTCCACCGGCGTGCTGCGATCGCAGGCCGGCTCCGCGCGGGCCGACGTGGCAGCCATCGCGATGGCAAGCGCTATCAGAAGAGTACGAAGAGGGCGTGTCGCGAGTGCAGATGCGTGCTGCATGATCTTCCTGTCAAGACGCATCGGTCGTGCGATGCGGCGGGTTGTCGAGAGAGGGGCTTGTCAAACCGGTTGCAATGCGCGCTCGATGGCGCGTGCCACGGCGAGGATCCTTGCATCCGACATGGCTGGGCCGGCCACCATCAGGCCGACCGGCAGCGTGCCGGGCGCGTGGCAGGGCAAGGAAACGGCACAACCATCGAGCAGGTTGATCGCGGACGGATTGCGCAGCAGGAGGCCGTTTGCATGGAAGAAGGCATCCTCCGAGGATTCCAGGTCGGCAATCGCCGGCGCAACCAGCGGCACGGTCGGCATGATGACCGCGTCGTACGGCGAAAGCGCTTCTTCCATGCGCGCGATCCAGTCGCGGCGCCTTGCATGCAGATCGATGTAGTCGGCGGCGCTCATGCCTGCGCCCAGCCTGATGCGTTTGGCGACGCGAAAATCGTATTCCGCCTCGCGGTCGGCGAGCAGTGAACGATGCCAAGCGAATGCTTCGGCGGGAGAAAACCTGTTCAGCGCGGCCGCCTCGGCGAGCATGCCGAAATCGGCATCGATGATGCTGGCGCCGGCGGTAGACAGACGCGTGAGCGCGGCGGAGAACGATGCCGAGACATGCGGCTCCAGGCCGTCGAGTGCGGTCGTGCGCGGTACGGCGAGACGCAATCCGGCCAGCGGGAGTTCCGGAATCGACAGCGCCTGATCGGCGATGATGCCGTCGACCAAGATGCAGTCATCGACCGAGCGCGTCATCGCGCATACGGTATCCAGTGTGGTCGATAGCGGCAGCGCGCCGTCCGTGGGGACGCGGCGTGCTGTCGGCTTGAATCCGACAATGCCGCACAGCGCGGCAGGAATGCGGATCGAGCCCCCGGTGTCCGAGCCGAGCGCGGCCACGCACATGCCGGCGGCGACCGAGACCGCAGCCCCGGAAGACGAACCGCCGGGAATGCGCGCCACCGCTGTGTCCGCGGGATTGACAGGCGTGCCGTAGTGCGGGTTGATGCCGACGCCGGAAAAAGCGAATTCCGTCATGTTGGTCTTGCCGACGATCGCTGCGCCAGCCATGCGCAGCCGCCTGATTGCCGGCGCATCTGCCTTGGCTGGTGCCGCTCCCTTGCGTACCGTTGAGCCGGCCAGCGTGGTCTCCCCGGCGATGTCGAACAGATCCTTGACGGAAACCGGAAGGCCGGCCAATGGCGGCGTTTCCAGGCCCGCGGCACGGATGGCATCGGCATAGGTGGCGGCGGCGCGTGCCGCCTGGGGATACAGTGTCGTGAACACCGACCGGGATTGTTCGGCTTCGGTCAGGCAAGCTTCCAGCAACGCTGCGCGCGGGTGTCCCGCGAGTCCGGCGATGGATCGATTGGCAAGAGGTGTCATGCTCGGAATGATCGTGAGGAAATGGGCAGCGGAACAATAGCATATCGAACCGGTTTGCATGAAGGGGAGGAGGTCCTCCGTGGCAGGCGCTCCAGGTCTTAGCAAGGCGCTTTCGCTGCGCGAGGAGGCGGTTTGGGCAATACATTGACAGGCTGCCATGTCCCCGTGTCGCGGTATAATCCCGGTTCCTGATTTAACCTGCGGCCAAGCCCCGTATCCGGGCCCTTGCACCGCTTCAAATTGCTCATCGCCATGCTGATTCTGCCGGGCTCGAACGCCCTGTCTGCCTTTCGTACCCAACGTCTTTTGTCGCAATTGCAAGAAGTCGAGCCGTCCATTGTCGGCGTGACCGGGTGTTTCCTGCACTTCATCGATGCGGTGAGCGCGCCCAGCCAGGAAGACATCGACCGCCTGAAAGCCCTGCTCACCTATGGCGAGCCCTTTGACGGTGCGGCCGAAGGCGACGAGTTTGTCGTGATTCCACGTTTCGGGACGATCTCGCCGTGGGCGAGCAAGGCGACCGATATCGCGCACAACTGCGACATGGTGCACATCAAGCGGATCGAACGCGGCGTTTCTTATCACGTGAAGATGAAATCCGGCCTGCTGGGCGGAAGCAAAAAGCTGTCGGGCGAAGCCGCGCAGCAGGTCGCCGCATTGCTGCACGACCGCATGATCGAAACCGTGCTGCGCAATCCGAACGATGCGGCGGCGCTGTTCCGCGCGCTGGAGGCAAAGCCGCTGGAATTTGTCGATGTGCTGGCTGGCGGGCGCAAGGCCCTGGAGCAGGCGAATGCCGAGCTGGGACTGGCCCTGTCGGACGATGAAATCGACTACCTTCTGAACGCGTTCACGCAAGGCAAGCGCAATCCGACCGACGTGGAACTGATGATGTTCGCGCAGGCCAACAGCGAACACTGCCGCCACAAGATTTTCAACGCCGACTGGACCATCGACGGCGTCAAGCAGGACAAGTCGCTGTTCGCGATGATCAAGAACACGCACCAGTTGCAGCCGAAGGGCACGATCGTTGCCTACAGCGACAACTCGTCGGTCATCGAGGGCGCAACGGTGTCGCGCTTCTATCCGCGCGGCGCGGCAAAGGGCAACGTGTATGAAGGCTCGGACGAACTGACCCACATTCTGATGAAGGTCGAGACGCACAATCACCCCACCGCGATCTCGCCGTTTCCGGGCGCATCGACCGGCGCGGGCGGGGAAATCCGCGACGAGGGTGCAACCGGCCGCGGCGCCAAGCCGAAAGCGGGTCTGACCGGCTTCACAGTGTCGAACCTGATGCTGACGCACTCCGTGCAGCCATGGGAGAACGCACGCGACGTTACGGGGCCGCTCGTGCAGCGCCAGGAACCGGCCATGCGCGGCCAGGCCGGCATCTACGGCAAACCGGACCGCATTGCATCGCCGCTGCAAATCATGATCGACGGTCCGATCGGCGGTGCGGCATTCAACAACGAATTCGGTCGCCCGAATCTCGGCGGATATTTCCGCACCTATGAACAGAATGTCGGCGGAGCGGTGAAGGGCTATCACAAGCCGATCATGATCGCCGGCGGCATGGGCAACATCTCCGCGGGACATACGAAGAAGCACGACCTGCCGGTTGGCAGCCTGCTGATTCAGCTCGGCGGCCCGGGCATGCGCATCGGCATGGGCGGCGGAGCTGCATCCTCGATGGCGACCGGCACCAACGCCGCGGACCTCGATTTCGACTCGGTGCAACGCGGCAATCCGGAAATGGAGCGGCGCGCGCAGGAAGTCATCAACGCCTGCTGGGCAATGGGTGACGACAACCCGATCCTGTCGATTCATGACGTCGGGGCGGGCGGCTTGTCCAATGCCTTCCCTGAACTGACCAACGACGCGAAACGCGGCGCCGTGTTCGACCTGCGCAAGGTGCCGCTGGAAGAAAGCGGCATGGCGCCGAAGGAAATCTGGAGCAATGAATCGCAGGAGCGCTACGTGCTCGCGATCGCGCCGGAAAGCCTGCCGCTATTCCAGTATCTGTGCGAACGCGAACGCAGCCCGTTCGCAGTGGTCGGCACAGCAACCGAAGAGCGCCAGCTCAAGGTGATCGATCCGGAGCATGGCAACAGTCCGGTCGACATGCCGATGGATGTCCTGCTCGGCAAGCCGCCGAAGATGCATCGCAATGTCGCCCGCGTTCGGAACGACTACCCGGCCGTCGACCTCACCGGCATGGACCTGGTCGAGGTCGCGCAGCGCGTGCTGCGCCTGCCGACCGTGGCTGACAAGTCCTTCCTCATCACGATTGGCGACCGTACCGTCGGCGCGATGTCGGTGCGCGACCAGATGGTCGGCCCATGGCAGGTGCCGGTGGCAGATTGCGCCGTCACCGCGATGAGCCTCGAAGGGTATCGTGGCGAAGCGATGTCCATGGGCGAGCGCACACCGCTGGCTGTCATTGATGCCGCGGCGTCTGGCCGCATGGCGGTCGGCGAGGCGATCACCAATATCGCCGCAGCGCCGATCGAGGATATTTCCGACGTCAAGCTTTCCGCCAACTGGATGGCCGCTTGCGGCCAGCCGGGCGAAGATGCGGCGCTGTTCGATACGGTGAAGGCGGTCGGCATGGAATTGTGCCCGGCGCTCGGTGTCAGCATCCCGGTCGGCAAGGATTCGCTGTCCATGCGCACGACCTGGACCGACACGGAAGGAAGCAAATCGGTGACATCGCCGGTATCGCTCATCGTGTCGGCGTTCTCGCCGGTGCACGACGTCCGCATGTCGCTGACGCCGCAGTTGCGCAAGGATGTTGGCGATACCGCCTTGATCCTGATCGATCTCGGCCGCGGCAAGAACCGCATGGGTGCCTCCGCGCTGACGCAGGTCATGCAACAGATCGGCAATGCGACACCGGACGTCGACAGCGCGGAAGACTTGAAAGCATTTTTTGAAGCGATCCAGCAGCTCAACAAGGAGCGCAAGCTGCTTGCGTATCATGACCGCTCCGACGGCGGCCTGTTTGTGACGCTGGCCGAAATGGCATTCGCCGGCCGCGCGGGCGTGTCGGTCAATCTGGACATCCTCACCATGGAAGGCGAGCATGCGTCCGATTCGGGTGAAGCCAAGAACTGGGCCGGGCAGATCGCCGAGCGCCGCAACGACCTGACGCTGCGAGCACTGTTCAGCGAGGAACTCGGCGCAGTGATCCAGGTGCGCGCCGAGGAGAAATCCGACGTGATGAATGTGCTGCGCTCCTACCAGCTCGGCGCGTGCAGCCACATCATCGGCAAGCTCAACGACCGCGACGTGATCGAGTTCACGCGCGATGCGAAAGTGATCTACAACCAGCCGCGCATCGAACTGCAACGCTTATGGAGCGAAACCAGCTGGCGCATCGCGCGCCTGCGCGACAATCCGGCCTGTGCCGACGCAGAGTATGACCGCATTTTTGATGCGGCCGATCCGGGCATCGTGCCAAAGATCTGCTTCGATCCGCAGGTCGACGTCGCCGCGCCGTTCATTGCGACGGGCGCGCAGCCAAAGGTCGCCATCCTGCGCGAGCAGGGCGTCAACTCGCATGTGGAAACGGCGTATGTGATGCACAAGTCGGGCTTCACCGCCGCCGACGTTCACATGAGCGATTTGCTTGCCGGGCGCGCGAAGCTCGACGATTTCAAGGGTTTCATCGCGGTCGGCGGCTTCTCCTATGGCGACGTACTGGGTGCGGGCGAAGGCTGGGCGAAAACCATCCTGTTCCACAGCAAGCTTGCCGAGCAGTTCGCCGGCTTCTTCAACCGCGACGACACCTTCGCGCTGGGCATTTGCAATGGCTGCCAGATGATGAGCAACCTGAAGTCCATTATCCCCGGGGCCCAGGCATGGCCGAAGTTCACGCGCAACAAATCCGAACAGTTCGAGGCGCGCTTTGCGATGGTGGAAGTGGCCGATTCTCCATCCATCTTCTTCCAGGGGATGGCCGGGACGCAGAGTCCGATAGCCGTGGCGCACGGCGAGGGCTTCGCCGATTTCTCGCAAACCGGCGACATCAGGGAGGCGATCGTTGCGATGCGCTGGATCGATAACAAGGGCCAGGTGACCGAAGCCTATCCGTACAACCCGAACGGCTCGCCGCAGGGTATTACGTCGGTGACCACACCGGATGGCCGCTTTACGGTCCTGATGCCGCACGCAGAGCGGGTGTTCCGCACGGTCCAGCATTCCTGGCATCCGGACTCCTG
>JAKACN010000283.1 GCA_021821365.1 Pseudomonadota bacterium
CGACCCGGCCAACGTGAAGCTGGCGCTGGAAGCGGTGTCGCGACAGCTCGACGACGCCACCTACCGCACCAACCAGATGCTCTCGCTGGCGCGTGCCGACGCGGCCGAACTCACGATGTCGACCGTCGACCTGTGCGCGCTGGCGGAGCTGGTGGCGCGCGAGGTCGTGCAGCCGGCGCGCGACAAGCGGATCGACCTCGAATACGACGCGCCGGACGAGCCGGTTTGGATCTCGGGACATGCCGGCCTGCTGCGCGAGGCGGCCTTGAACCTGCTGCACAACGCGATCCGCTTCGCGCCGGAGCACGGGCAGGTCAGCTTGCGAGTGTCGGCTCGCGACGGCCAGGCGGCGCTCACGGTGACCGACAACGGCCCCGGCATTCCGTCCGACCAGCTTCCGCGCATGGGCGAGCGTTTTTTCCGGGCCAGCAATGCGCTGTCGAGCGGATCCGGGCTCGGGCTGGCGATCGCGCGCGCGGTTGCCGAACGCTGCGGCGGCAGGCTTGTCGTTGATAATGTGGCAAGCGGCACGGGATGCATTGCCAGCCTGGCCTTGCCCGTGTCGGCTTTGGCGCCCGGCGACGGACGACAGCCAATTGACAGGATGACGTTGCTACAGTCATGAACACCGTACGTGTCGGGGTAGTCGCCTACCCCCGTCGGCAAATAACCATGACGAGGAGAACGCAATGAAAAAGACTCTGTGCCTGATGGCGCTGTCCGCCATGACCGCATCCGCTTTCGCCGGGCCGCTCGACAAGACCGAGTGCATCGCCGGCGCCAAGCCGGGCGGTGGTTTCGACCTGACCTGCAAGCTGGCGCAAACGGCGCTCATGGATGGGCACGTCATCAAGGACCCGATGCGTGTGACCTATATGCCGGGCGGCATCGGCGCGGTTTCCTACAACGCCATCGTCGCGCAGCGTCCGGCCGACCCGAGCACCATTGTTGCGTTCTCCGGCGGCTCGCTGCTCAACATCGCGCAGGGCAAGTTCGGCAAGTACACGGACAGCGACGTGCGCTGGCTGTCGATCGTCGGCGCGGACTACGGCGCAGTGATCGTGCGCAAGGATTCGCCCTACAAGGACCTGAAGGAATTGCTCGCCGCACTGAAGGCCGACCCGTCCAAGGTGGTGTTCGGCGCCGGCGGCACCGTGGGCAGCCAGGACTGGATGAAAGCCGCGCTGACCGCCAAGGCAGCCGGCGTGAGCCACAAGACCATGCGCTTCGTCGCCTTCGAGGGCGGCGGTGAGGCGATTTCCGCTTTGCAGGGCGGCCACGTGCAGGTCTATTCCGGCGACGCCTCCGAAGCCGCATCGCAGATCGCCGCCGGCGCCAATATCCGCGTGCTCGCGGTCTTCGCCGACAGGCGCCTGCCGGGCGCACTGGCCGGCGTGCCGACCGCCAAGGAGCAGGGCATCGATGTCGAATGGCCGATCGTGCGCGGCTTCTACATGGGCCCGAAGGTGAGCGACGCCGACTTCAATGCTTGGACCGAAGCGTTCAACAAGGTCATGCGCACGCCCGAGTATGCCAAGCTGCGCGACGACCGCGGCCTGTTCCCGTTCTCGATGACCGGTACGCAGCTCGACATCTACATCAAGCGCTATACGCAGCAGTACCGCAAGCTCGCGAGCGAATTCGGTTTGTCCGGAGCGAAGTAATGAGCGACCGGATTCTCGGATTGGTCGCGCTGCTGATGGCCGGTGCGATGGCCGTCGCCGCCTGGGGCTACGCCGCCCCGGTGGAATACGAGCCGGTCGGGCCGCGCGCGTTTCCGCTGGTGCTGGCGTTGCTGATGGCGCTGTGCGGCGCATGGTTGATGGCAAGGCCCGGCGCGGAGGCGCTCAAGGGACCACGGTTCGCGCGCGGCGCGCAGTTGAACAGGATCATGCTGTGCGCGGCAACCGTCGTGGTCTACGCGTTGCTGTTCCAGACGCTCGGCTTCATCATCGCGACGGCATTGATGGGCGTGCCGGTAGGTCGCTTCTTCGGCGGCAGCTGGCGCCAGTCGGCCATGGCGGGCATCGGCCTGGGCATCGCGCTGTTCGTGCTTTTCGACAGGCTGCTCGACGTGGTCCTGCCGCAGGGCCTGCTCAAGCCGCTCATGGCGCAGTGGGGGATGTGATGGGCACCTTATCCTATCTGGCAACCGGATTCGGCGTCGCCCTGCAGCCTGTCAACCTTGCCGTCGCCGCATTCGGCGCGTTTGTGGGAACCGTGGTCGGCATGCTGCCCGGCCTCGGCCCCATCAACGGCGTGGCCATCCTGCTGCCGCTTGCGTTTGCGCTCAAGCTTCCCCCGGAAACGGCATTGATCCTGCTGGCGGCCGTGTACATCGGCTGCGAATACGGCGGGCGCATCTCGTCCATCCTGATCAACGTGCCGGGCGATGCATCGGCGATCATGACTGCGATGGACGGCTATCCGATGGCGCGCAAGGGGCTTGGCGGAGTGGCCCTGTCGATCTCGGCGTGGAGCTCCTTCGTGGGTTCCATTACGGCCACCACCGGTCTCGCGATCGCCGCGCCCATCCTCGCGAAATGGGCGCTGGCATTCGGTCCGGCCGAGTATTTCGCATTGATGGTGTTCGCGTTTGCCTGCCTCACCGGCCTGATGGGCAGCCAGCCGGTCAAGGCGCTGCTGGCGACCATCATCGGCCTGTCGCTGTCGACTGTGGGCGTGGATGCCAATTCCGGCGTGTATCGCTTCACCTTCGATTCGATCCATCTCGCCGACGGCGTGCAGTTCATCGTCGTCGTCATCGGCCTGTTCTCGATCAGCGAAGTGCTGCTGATGCTGGAGGAAGCGGTGCACGGTCCGGCCAGCATTCCGGATACCGGACGCACGCTGTTCAACATGAAGGAACTGGCGCTGACCTGGTGGACCACGGTGCGTTCGGCGCTGGTCGGATTCGTGGTCGGCGTGCTGCCCGGCGCGGGCGCGACCGTCGCCAGCGCCATCACCTACACGATGGAAAAGCGCCTGTGCGACAAGGAAGGCACCTTCGGCCAGGGCGACATTCGCGGCGTGGCGGCACCCGAGGCCGCCAACAATGCGGCGGCCAACGGCTCCTTCGTGCCGATGCTCACGCTCGGCGTGCCGGGTTCCGGCACCACCGCGGTGATGATGGGTGCGCTCACGCTCTACAACATCACCCCCGGCCCGGTGCTGTTCGAACAGCAGCCGACGCTGGTGTGGGGCCTGATCGCTTCCATGTTCGTCGGCAACGTCATGCTGCTGTTCATGAACATTCCGTTGGTCGGCCTGTTCACGCGCATGCTCAAAGTGCCGAACTGGGTGCTCGTGCCGGGCATCCTCGCAGTCAGCACCGTGGGCGTGTATGCCGTGCATGCCACCACCTTCGACCTGGTGCTGATGGCCGGCCTTGGCGTGGGCGGCTACCTGCTGCGCAAGTGCGGCATGCCGATGGCGCCGCTGATCCTCGGTTTCGTGCTCGGTGACATGATGGAGCAGAACCTGCGCCGCGCGCTGTCGATCACCAACGGCGAACTCGACATCCTGTGGGCGAGCCCGATCTCGATCTCCCTGTGGGTCGGTGCGGCGCTCATGATCGTGGTGCCGCTGTTGCTGCGCCTGCGCGGCAAGGGGCGCACTCCCACGCTCGCCGCCGCGTAGCTTCCGGCGTTCTCCAACGGCGGCGGACCGGCACCTGCCGCATCCGCCGCTGTTTTTTATTCCCCGCAATGCCTTTCCGCTGCGCACCTCCAATTGACATTCGTCAATAGTTGCACCCTCGATACTGATCAAACGCAACATTACGGCGCACGTCCGATGCTGTAATCGTCAAGACCAGGCAGGGGAGGAGAACATGGTCAACGCATTGATTTCATTGCTGGGAGTCGTCACCGCCGGACTGATCACCGGGGTTTTCATTTCGGTGCTGCTGAGGCTGGAAGACATCGAACATACGGAATGAGGCACGCATCGGAGCGAGGTTCATCGGGGTCGGTCCGCGCAAGGCACGGCGGGCACGCAGGTCGCCCGTCCTCCGAATGAAAGGCCGCGAATGGACGCGGTGATTTTCATCGGCATCCAGGGCTCGGGCAAGTCGACCTTCTATCGCCGGCGCTTCTTCGAGTCCCATCTCCGCATCAGCCTCGACATGCTCAAGACGCGGCACCGCGAACGCCTGCTGGTGGAGGCGTGCATCACTGCCGGGCAACGCTTCGTGGTGGACAACACGAATGTCCTGCGCAGCGAGCGGGCGGAATATATTCATCGTGCGCGGGATGCCGGGTTCCGCATCCACGGCTATTTCTTCGCGCCGCAAGCGCATCGCGCCATTGCATGGAACGAGCAGCGCGCCGGCAAGGCCCGGATCCCGTTGAAGGGACTGCTCGGCACGCTGAAGCGACTGGAGAGGCCGGCACTGGAAGAAGGCTTCGACTTCCTTTATCAGGTCGACGTGGACGCCGCAAACGAATTCGTCGTCACCGCCCTGGTGCCGCCTGCCTGAAGCGGCAAGCGATTTTGTGACCGATGTCAGATGGAAATCAAAGGGCTGGCCGTCATCTTCTGCTAGTGTTCTCTGCGTGCACCCGGCACACCAGGGCGAGGGGGCGCCACTCTTGATCCGCATCAGGTCGGCACTCCGTCTGAAAGGGGGAAACATGAGAGCGGTTCGGCTTCTTCACGCGGTTTTCGGTATCTCATTCCTTTTGTCTTTTGCGGCCAACGGCCAGGATTCCGATCCGGTCGAGCGCGGAAAGTACATCGCACAGCTCGGCGATTGCATCGCCTGCCATACGGCGGACAAGGGACCGACGATGGCGGGCGGCCGCGAGCTGGCGACGCCCATGGGCGTGATCTACTCCACGAATGTCACTCCCGACCCGCAGACCGGCATCGGCAGGTACACCTTCGAGCAGTTCGACCGCGCAATGCGGCGCGGTGTGGCTGCGGACGGGCATCACCTGTATCCGGCCATGCCTTATCCCTCCTACGCGAAGATCAGCGACGAAGACATGCGAGCGCTCTATGCGTACATGATGCGCGGCCTTTCGCCGGTCAACCAGCCCAACAGGCCGTCGGCCATGCAATGGCCCTTCAGCATGCGTTGGGGTCTGGCGCTCTGGAACTGGGCCTTCCTCGACGCCACGCCCTTCAAGCCTGATCCCACCCGCGACGCGGTATGGAATCGCGGGGCCTATCTCGTGCAGGGACTGGGGCATTGCGGTTCGTGCCACACGCCGCGCGGTATCGGCTTCCAGGAAAAGGCGATGAGCGAAGCCGGGGCTGGCGGCAAGTATTACCTGGCCGGCGAAACCGTCGAGTCCTGGCGCGCGCTCAGCCTGCGCGGCCTGTGGACGGTCGACGATACGTTCCAGCTGCTCAGGACCGGGCAGAACCGCTTCGCGACCGTATCGGGCAACATGGCGGACGTGATCCACCACAGCACGCAGCACTTCACCGATGGCGACCTGAGGGCCATTGCGACCTATCTGAAATCGCTTCCGCCCGGGGAGCACGAACTGCCCATGCCAGCGGCACCCGCCGTTGTGGTGGCACCCGCGGCGCCGCCCGCAACGCTCTACACGACACGTGGCGGGCTGGGCTACGTGCAATTCTGCGTCGACTGCCATCGTGCCGACGGCGAGGGTGTGAAGGACATCTTCCCGCCGATGCGGCACAACCCGACGGTCAGCGCAGGCGACCCGGCCACGCTGCTGCACATCACCCTGACCGGCTCGCGCACGCCCGAAACCTCGGCCTATCCGCGCGTCTACACCATGCCGGCGTTCGCCAGGCTGTCGGACGGCGAGATCGCCGAGATTCTCAGCTTCGTGCGCGCCGCGTGGGGCCCGAACGCAGGTGCCGTCGGCGCGTCCGAGGTGCGCAAGATGCGCGCCGGTCTGGCGGTGAAGGTCGATGCATCGCCTTTCGAGACGCCGCGCCTGGCGGACATGCTCGCGCAACCCAATGGCGCACAGCTGGTGCGAGGCATGCGCCTGCACCTGGAAACGAAGGCGCTGTTGCCGCAGAACGTCGGCAATGCATTGAATTGCACCAGCTGCCATCTCAACGCTGGAACGGTGGCCGACGGCTCGCCCTTTGTCGGCGTATCCGCCTTCTTCCCCGGATACGCGCCGCGCGCGGGTCGCGTCATCACCCTGGAAGACCGCATCAACGG
>JAKACN010000037.1 GCA_021821365.1 Pseudomonadota bacterium
AGGCGTAATCGAGCTGCGTGCGCAGCGTTGCCAGCGGCGTGCGCAGCTGATGCGAGGCGTCGTCGACGAAGCGGCGCTGCGCTTCCATGATCTGCTGATTGCGCCCCATGTGCTGGTTGATCGCTTCCACCAGCGGCTGCACGTCCGCCGGCACGGAGGCGGTGTCGATCGGCGTGAGATCGAGCGGCGAACGGGCGGCGACTTCGTCGCGCAAGCGCCCGAGCGGACGCAGGGCGACGTGCAGCACCATCGCCAGCAGGCCGCCGGCGGCCGTCAGCAGCAGGATGTCGCGGCCCGCCGCCTGCAGCATGAGCTTCCTGATGAATTCGGCGCGCGAAGTCAGCGTCTCGGCAACCTGGATGACAATGCGTTCGTGCGCGCGGTTGCCCAGCGGCCGCTCGAGCTGGCGGGAGTAGGCCCCGACACGAACCTTGTCGCCGAAATATTCGGCGTCGTAGAACTGCGGCACACGCGTCTTCATCGGCTTCGGCGGTCTGGGCATGTCGGCGTTGCCGACTTCGATCAATCCGTCTTCAGTGGCGACGCGGAAGAACACCTGGCCGGAAGCGGTCAGCTCGAAGAACTCGAGCATGGTGTACGGCAGCTCGACCGCGACCCCGCCCGATGCGGTGGAGATGTTGGCATCGATGGCCTTGATGGCGCCGAGCAGCGAGCGGTCATAGGCGGAATTGGCCGCGTCCGCCGCGCTGCGGTAGGCGGCCCAGAGCTCGACGGCGCCGATGACAGTCAGCGCCGGCACCAGCAGCGTGAGGACCGTGCGCCTGATGCTCCAGCGCAGCAGCGGGTTTTTCAGCATCAGCGCAATTCCAGCAGGTAGCCGAGGCCGCGCAGCGTGACGATCTGCAACGGGCTGCCTTCCAGCTTCTTGCGCACGCGGTAGATCAGCACCTCGACCGCCTCGGGCGCGGCGTCGACGTCGTCTTCGAACACCTTGTCGTAGATGTCCTTCTTGGAGAGCGGCTCGCCGCTGCACTGGAGCAGCGCGTGCAGCAATGCATGTTCGCGCCGGGAGAGTGCCAGCGGCGTGTCGTACAGCGTGAACTGGCGCGTGATCGCGTCATAGGCCAGCGGACCGCAGGTCATGCGTGGATGCTCGCTGCCGCGCGCGCGACGGATCAACGCGGTCAGGCGCGCTTCCAGTTCATCCACCGAGAATGGCTTGGCCATGAAATCGTCGGCGCCCATCTTCAGCGTACTGACGCGCTCCAGCAGGGAATCGCGCGCGGTCAGGATCAGCACCGGCAGGCGCTCGTCGGCCTCGCGCAGGCGGCTGAGCACGGCGTGTCCGTCCAGCCCCGGCAGGCCGAGATCGAGAATCATGGCGTCGTACCTGACCTGGCGCACGCTGGACTCGACCAGCCTTCCGTCATCCACCCAATCGACAATGTAGCCGTTCTGCTTCAGCGCACGGCAGAGCCAGTTCGCCAACTCTTTTTCATCTTCAACCAGCAGGAGCCGCATAAATCCTTCCTTTGCGCAAGTTCCCGTGAATCATCCAACGCCTGCTGCCGGCTGTCAATTCGATGCGGCCCTGATGGCATGAAAGCTGCTCGTGTTGCGCGAGGATCGATCGGCATTCGGTCTTGTCATTTTTTGCACGGAGGACCGTCGTGGCGCTTTCCGAAACACCTGCACCGAATATTTCATGCATGCTGCCATTGCAGCGCCTCGAGATCCGGAAGCTGGCCGTGTTCCGCGCATTGCAGCTGGGAGACATGTTATGTGCCGTGCCCGCCCTGCGCGCGCTGCGCGCCTGGTTGCCGGATGCATGCATCACCCTGGTGGGCCTGCCGTGGGCCGCGCAGTTCGCGGCGCGCTTTCATGCCTACATCGATAACTTCGTTGCCTTCCCCGGCCATCCGCAATTTCCCGAACAGCCGGTGCGAAAGGAGCAGTCCCTGGATTTATATCGGGAGATGGCGATGTCACGATTCGACCTTGCGGTGCAACTGCACGGCAGCGGCGAGGTCAGCAACGGCATCGTTGCCGCCTTCGGCGCGCGGGCCGTTGCGGGCCATGCCATGCGGGACGGCGATACGCCGCCCGGATTTTTCATCGGCTATCCGGAGAGCGGCCCGGAACCCCTGCGCCTGCTGAACCTCGTGAATGGGATCGGGGCGCCGCCCGCCGGCACCCATCTGGAATTCCCGGTCACCGCCGAGGACGAGGCGGAATTGCGCGACAGCGGCGTCGCGGCCGGCCTGGCGCCGGGAAGCTACCTCTGCATCCATCCCGGCGCGCGCCTGCGCAGCAAGTGCTGGGCGCCGCAGCGCTTTGCGGAAGTGGCCGATCGCATTGCCGACGAATCCGGGCTGCGCATCGTGCTGACCGGGTCGGGCCAGGAAATCGGCCTTACCGCGGCGGTGGCCGCGCACATGCGCCATGCGGCGGTCAATGCCGCGGCGCCCATTTCCATCGGCGCCATGGCGGCGCTCATGCGCAAGGGTCGGCTGCTCATCTCGAACGACACAGGGGTGTCGCATATCGCCGCCGGCCTGCGCCTGCCGAGTGTGGTCATCTTCACCATCGCCGACATGGGCCGCTGGGCGCCGCTCGACCAGGGCCTGCATCGCTGCCTGCGCGATCCCGGGGGCGAACAGGTGGATGCGGTCGTGGAGCATGCGCGCGCGCTGTTGCGCGAGCATGCGCATGACGGCCTTGCTTAACGGAGCAATTCCAGCGCGGAGTCGACGACCTCCTCGACAGTCACCGTGTCCAGGAAGCTGGCATCGTGCGGACAGCGCGTCGTCAGGTTGGTCTCGCCGCATACCGGGCAATGAATGCGCACCGACATCGCCGAGCGATGCATGCGCTGCGCCAGCGGCGCCGATTCGATCAGGTTGGTGAGCCAGTAAATGCCGACGCAGGGCGTGCCGATCGCCAGCGCGAGATGCAAGGGGCCGGTGTCGTTCGATACCACCAGCGCGGAACGCTCCAGCCATCCGCACAGTCCGCCGAGCGACAGCTTGCCGCACAGGTCGATGGCGGGATGTCGCATGCCGTCGATCACCGCGCGCACGATGGGCGCTTCGGCTTCGGTGCCGTTGACGGCAACCAGCGCGCCTGTCGCCGCGAGCGCATCGCCGAGCGCGGCGAAGCGGGCCGCGGGCCAACAGCGGCGCGGGTCGCTCGCTCCCGGCTGCAGCGTGACCAGCGGTCGCGACAGCGGGCTGGGCAGAACCCGCCGCGCTTCCTGCCGATCATTCTCCGTCACTGCAAGGTCATGCTCGATGCGCACAACGTTCGCACCCGCCAGTGCCGCGGCCTCCAGCAACTGCAGCCGCCGGTTCTGCGGCGATCCGAACGGAATCCAGCGGTCGAGCGGCTCGGCGTCCGCCGCCTTCAGGCCGAGGGCGAGCCGCGCGCCGAACTGCTTCAGGAACGGATTCGCATAACGTCCGCCGCCGTACACCTGGAACGCCAGGTCGAATTCCTTGCGTTGCATTCCGTCGATGAAGGATTGCACCGCAGGCCTGTCCATCTGCGCATCCACCGCCGCGCCGACGCCGGGGCACGGCGGGATCACGGCGACCTCATCGACCGGCGCGGGACGGCCTTGCAGGAATTGCGCATGCCATGGCTTGCCGATATAGGTGAGATGCGCGGCGGGGTAGGCCTGCTTCAGCGCATGCAGTGCCGGCAGGACGAACATGAAGTCGCCCACCGCGCTCGGCCGCAGCACGGCAATGCTTTCGACGTCGGGAACGATGGCACGGGCGCCGTCGGACATACACGTGCGGCGCCCTACACGTCTTGCGGATCGGACACCGGCAGCACCTTGGGCGCATCGACCTCGCGCGCAGGCAATGTCGTCGGCAGCTCGAGATGGTAGGCGCCGGACGGGATCATGCCGCAGCCGCCGAAGCGCTGCATGACGCGCAGTTGCGCCAGCACGTCTTCGCCGCAATGTTCCCGCGGCAGCTCCTGCCAGAAATCGAAGCCGCCCGCCGCGCGCAGCTTGGCCGTGTCGAACAGCACGCAGCCGCCGATCCATGCGATGCGATAGGCGCGCGCCGCGTCGCCGCCGAGGCCGAGACGCGCTTGCACGTGGAACAGGTTGGCCGCGCTGTGCAGGTGGTGGCGCTCCCATTCCGGACTGTCGGGCTGGACGGTCTCCGGTTCGACACCCGCGTCCCAGAATTCGATGTGCTGCTGGTGCGGACGGATGTCATCGAGGAAGCTGAGGCCATGCAGCGCGCTGCCGACGAAGCCGCAGTGCTGCGCGCGGATGACGCCCAGCAGGCGCGTCATCAGGTCACTTTCCAGCACCACATCGTCGTCAAGAAACAGGCAGTATGCCGAGGTCGTCCGCGACAGCAGGAAGGCCCGCTGCTCCGCCATGCCGCGCCGCGGAAGGTGGCGATGGCATTGCACCTCGCGCCCGTTGGCCTGCAGGATGCGCGTCAGCGCATGCACCTCGCCGCTATCGAGCGCGCTGTCCGGCTCGGACTGGTCGGAGACGATGACGCGGAATGCTGCGTGGTCCTGCGAGAACAGCGATGCGAGGGTAACGGCCAGCGCGGCGGGACGGCCGCAGGTGGGAATCAGCACGTCGACCATCGGGGCATCGGTCCCGCGGCGCGGCGTCATCGCGCGCTTCCCGCCTGTGTGGCTGCACCGGGCCGCGCGTACAGCCAGGGATTGAGCGTCGGGTCGTTGTACATCTTGAACTGGCGGTAGATCTTGAAGTACGCGCGCCCTTCCCTCGCATCCGCCAGCAGGGTGTCGAAGCATCCGCCGAGGTCCTTGCGTTGCTCGATCAGGCGGTTCAGCTTCGCGGTGCAGGCGGCGATGTGTTCCGCGCCTGCATCCACGCGCAGCGTCTGCTCGCGCATGTGGAAGATCTTCAGGCAGAGGATGGACAGGCGATCGACCATCGCGCCGGCGGTTTCGCTATTGAGCCTGGCATCCTCATGCCGCAGAGGCAGGAAGGCATCGAGTTCGACCAGGATCGTTTCGTCGATCGCTTCGATGGCGTCATTGCGACGCTGGTTGTACTGATCGATCAATCGTTTACTGGCTGCGATTTCGCCGGCATCGACATCGGTGCGCCGCGCCTTGTCTTCCTCGTTCCACAGCAAGGTGTTGAAACGATGGTTGGCCTCGATCCAGTGCCAGGCGTCGTTCGCGGATTCCGGCAATGCGCTGGCGGGCCACGCCGGATCGGCCAGTTTTTCGTCATGGAAGAACGTGATCGACCGCGCATCGAGATTGTCTGCCATCGCTGCCCCCGATCAATGCAACTGATGCTTCAAGTGAGCAATGGCATCATGCGCTTCGCGGATCGCTTGCTGCACATCCTCGTCGACGGTGTTGCCGCCTTCGCGGCAGGTTTGTATCGCGCGGTCGCCGAGCTTTTCGAGGGTGTCGATGCATTCGGCAATGCGATTGACGTTGCTTTCCGTTTCGAGGATCTGCCTGGTGTGTTCGGATTCCTTGCCGAGGTCGTGAACGCGATCGCGCAGGTCGTCGGGCACACCGTTGCTCAACTGGCAGGCAAGCGAAGCGTTGTCGATGGACTTGGCCACGCCGGAGAAACGTTCCTTGATCTGGTTTGCGTGCATGCAAGCTCCTTCACTGGTTCTCACATTGAACGATTCGTTCGATTTGATCCCGGATAGTTCCCTCGTCCGTGATGGCCTTGCGCAAGCAGAATTGAGCTTGCACGGGGGTGACCGAGGGTATAGCTTGTAAGTGAAGCTGCACACAGTTCGATGACATATGGGGAGGTGGCCATGGGCGCGTCGAATGTTGGCGAGGTGCAAGCTGTCCGCATTGCACCGAACGATCTGGAAGGCCTGCTTGGCATCGGCGACGCGCCGAAGGGGCTGGTCATCTTTGCGCACGGAAGCGGCAGCGGCCGCTTCAGCCCGCGCAACAATCAGGTTGCCGAAGGATTGCGGCGCGCCGGCATGGCGACGCTGCTGCTCGATCTCCTGCTGCCGGAGGAAGAAGACAGTCGCGCCAGAGTGTTCGATATCCCGCTGCTCGCATCGCGCCTGCTGGAGGCCACGCACTGGGCAAGACGGCAGGCGGAACTCGGTACTTTGCCGATCGGTTATTTCGGCGCGAGCACTGGCGCCGGGGCGGCGCTGGTTGCCGCCGCGCATTCCGATGCCGCGATTGCCGCCGTCGTCTCGCGCGGCGGGCGTCCGGACCTCGCCGGCAACGCGCTGGGCAGGGTGAAGGCGCCGACCCTGCTGATCGTTGGCGGCCTTGATACGGCGGTGATCGAGCTCAATCGCGAGGCGATGGCGCAGATGCATGCGGAGAAGCAACTGGTGATCGTGCCGGGGGCGACACATCTCTTCGAGGAGCCGGGCACGCTGGGTCAGGTGACGAAGCTGGCGGCCGGCTGGTTCGCGAAACACCTTGCCCCGGCCCACGCATAAGGAGATGAACATGTCCCTGTTTTCAGGCAGCCATCCATTCAAGGACAGGCACGATGCGGGGCGGAAGCTGGCCGAGGCGCTGGTGCACCTGAAGGACCTGCATCCCGTCGTGCTGGGTCTGCCGCGCGGCGGCGTTCCCGTCGCCTACGAAGTCGCCCGTGCGCTCGATGCGCAGCTCGATGTGCTGATCGTGCGCAAGATCGGCGCGCCGGGGCATGCGGAACTCGGCCTCGGCGCCGTCGTGGACGGCCAGCATCCGCAGTGCATCCTGAACGATGACGTGGTGCAGATGGTGCGCCCGCCGGAAGGCTACATCGAAGCCGAGCGCGGACGGCAGTTGCAGGAGATCGAGCGCCGCCGCGCCCTGTACTGCGGCGCGCGCCCGCCGGTACGCGTCGAGGGCCGCGCCGTGATCGTGGTGGATGACGGCATTGCTACCGGCGGCACGCTGCGTGCGGCGCTTGCCGCGCTGGCGATGTCCGGCCCGGCGAAACTGGTGTTCGCGGTTCCGGTTGCGCCGCACGACGCACTCGAGAACATGCGCCGCGTTGCCGGCGTGGAGGAAGGCATCTGCCTGCATGTGCCCGAGTGGTTCCGGGCCGTGAGCCAGTTCTACGAGAATTTCGACCAGACCAGCGACGAGGAAGTCGTCGAACTGCTGGGCTATGCGGCCCAGTACCGGCTTGGGGAAGCGGCGGAGGAGGAATCGCCGCACGGGCCCGTGGAAGAATTGGGCGCCGGCTCGGAAATCGATGTCATTCCGCCGGACTCGGTGCGCGACCGCAGGCCGCCAGATTCCTCGCTGCCGCAGGTGGATCACCCGCACAGGTGATGGCGCGCCTTGAGCCCTTCCCGCCCGGCGCTCAGTTGTCCAGGGTCAGGACCTCGCCGGCAAGGATTCGCTGGAGATAGCGCCGGCCGTTTTCGGGCCGCAGGAAGTGCCAGTACGCATGGGCGCCAAACTCCAGCGCGTCGGTCAGATACAGGATGACGGCATACAGCTGCCAGTCCGCATCGTAGTCGTAGCGCCAGAGTATCTCCTCCCTCAAGTCCGGCCTGAGCGTGGCGAAAAACGTTACGAAGGCGATGTACTCCTGGCCGAGCAGGGTCGGCTCCGACTTGAAGTTGTGGAACGCGATCGCGTGCGCCACTTCATGGGATATGACGGCACGGTAGATCGAAGGAGCCGCCGGAACCTTGAAGGTGTTGTGTCGCCGCCTGAACGCCGCATAGTCGAGGACATAGATCATCTGCTCGCTGCGGGAGTAGGCGCCAAGGGCCGCCCTCGGGACCGCCTCCGGCATGTTGTCGACGACCTTGATGGAAATGACCGGCGGCGCATCCAGCCCTTGCGACGCGAGAAACCTGACGGCGTCGCGCGCCCCCTCGCAGGCACGGGCCGTGTCCGCCAACCTCGAAGACTCGACGAAGACCGGCACACTCCGGCACTTCACCTTGCGCGCATGAGCGGGCTGGGCCGCCAGCAGGACAACGGCAAGAAGAACGGTGACTGTGCGCACGAGCGCACGGCACATGAAGGTCGGCATACGAACCCATCCGACGAAATGTTCCGAAATGTTCGTCTGACGCTACTGCGGTTGGCGGGACGCCGGTGGTGCGTGCTGCATGTCACATCTCAAGATAGTCCGCAGCGGCATCCGCAGGTTGATGTTTGTCAGCGGTCCGCGTGCCCCTCGATATCTTGCGCCGCGGAGGCCGTTGCGCTGGCCCGACCCGCAGGGTCCGGCTTCCCGAAAACGGGAATACCCCCTTCCGGAAAATGGAAATCCTGTCATCGAAAAATCGGGATTGTCTTGAAAATCAAGGGCCTGCAGTGTGCAACCCGCTTGGTACGGAAGATGCTTACATGCTTGATGACACATCAAGCCGCATCCAGGGAGCGGCTTCCGTGAATCGTCCAGGAAGAACAACAATTCAGAACACTGCAAGCAATGAGAACTGAATTACCCTCGCAGCATGGCGAACAACTCTTGTTGAAGAATATTCTCGCCAACGTGTCGCCGTACCGCGCGCTCGACTCGGCGCAACTTGATCAGATCGTGGAATCGTCCCTGCCGCTGCGCCTGTACGGTCAGAAGGAAGTGATCCGGCAAGGCGAAGCGGCGAAAGGCATCTATGTCGTGATCTACGGCCAGGTGAAGATCTATGTCGGCAGCAAGCATGGCCCCCACAAGGTGCTGGCCATCCTCAGCCACGACAATTGTTTCGGATTGGCCGAGACCTTCCTCGACAAGCCGCATGGCGCCTCCGTAGAGACGACCTCCGACGCCATGGTCGTCCTGGCGCCGCGTGAGAAAGTGCTTGAACTCGCCAGGCAAAACGGCGCGTTCTTCGAGCAGCTGATGACCTGCGCGGCACGCCAGACGCACGGCCTGATCCGCGATGTGCAGCGGCAGTCGTCCAGCAGCGCGCCGCAGCGCCTCGCGGGCTACCTGCTGCGCCAGTGCGAGTACCAGTCGAGCCAGGAGATCGAACTCAGCGTCAGCAAGACCGTGATCGCATCGCATCTCGACATCACCAGCGAAACGTTTTCGCGCCTGCTCAAAAGGTTTACCTCGCTCGGCATGATCGAGGTGCATGGCCGTCATATCCGGGTACTCGATTCGGAGAAGATGCAGACCCTGCAGCCTGCCTGATTCGCGGGAAGATCGTTGATGACCTTGCCCACACTCGCCATGCAGGCCGGCCTGCCCGCTCCGGCCGGCATCTCCCGCCCCGCCGACGCGTCCAGGAAGGCCGCGCCATCCGCCAGCCAGGACATCCTCATCGTCCGCAACGGCGACCACTATCGCCTGCTGCACGGACAACTGCGCCTGGTCGCCCAGCTTTGCCTCGGCAACCATGTCTCGGTGAACGTCCGGGGCGAGGGTGAGGTGCGGATCGTCAAGGCCGGCGGCAGCCTGCTGGTGGAGCGCGGCGAACAGCGCCTGCCGCTGCTGCGGAATCGTTAGCGGGCGCGGCGGTCGTCAGGACGGGCGAAACCTGCCCCTTCCTACTTCTTTTCCTTTTCCTCTTCTTCCTCGTCCTTCTCCTCGTCGATCGCCAGGTTCAGACCACCCGCGTCGGCGCCATTCGGCCGCGCGCGCTCGCCGCGCAGCTTGATCTGCAGGCGCAGCTCGTTCGCCGAGTCCGCATTGCGGATCGCCTCGTCGTAGCTGATGTGCCCGGTGTTGTAGAGCTCGAACAAGGCCTGGTCGAAGGTGCGCATGCCGAGTTCCTTCGACTTGGCCATGGTTTCCTTGATGGCGTGAAACTGGCCCTTGAGGATCTGCTCGGCGATGGTCGGCGTGTTGAGCAGGATTTCGATCGCGGCGCGGCGTCCCTTGCCGTCCTCGGTGCGCACCAGCCGTTGCGAGATGATGCCGCGCAGATTCGACGAGAGGTCGCCGAGCAGCTGGTTGCGCCGCTCCTCGGGGAAGAAGTTGATGATGCGGTCTATGGTCTGGTTGGCGTTGTTTGCATGCAGCGTGCCGAGGCAAAGGTGGCCGGTTTCGGCGAACGCGATGGCGTGCTCCATCGTTTCGGTGTCGCGGATCTCGCCGATCAGGATCACGTCGGGAGCCTGGCGCAGTGTGTTCTTCAGCGCATGGTGCCAGGAGAGCGTATCGACACCGACCTCGCGGTGCGTGATGAGGCAGGACTTGTTCTTGTGCACGTATTCGACCGGATCTTCGACGGTGATGATGTGGCCGGAGGAATTGGCGTTGCGGTGATCGATCATCGCCGCCAGCGTGGTCGACTTGCCGGAGCCGGTGCCGCCCACGACCAGCACGAGGCCGCGCTTGGTCATGATCACTTCCTTGAGCACCTCCGGCAATTGCAGCTTTTCGAAACTGGGGATTTCAGCGGCGATGGTACGGATCACCATGCCGACCTGTTGCTGCTGCACGAAGACGTTGACGCGAAAGCGGCAGACGCCGGGCAGCGAAATCGCGAAATTGCACTCCAGCTCGGTGTCGAATTCCTGCCGCTGCTTGTCGTTCATCAGCGCCACCGCCAGCTTCTTCGTGATGTCGCCGTTGAGCTTCTGCTGGCTGAGCGGTTTCATCGCACCCTGGTGTTTCATGCTGGGCGGGAAATCGGCGGAAATGAACAGGTCCGAGCCACCCTGCTGGAACATCACCTTCAGGAGCTGATGCATGTAGGTGCGTGCTTCATCGGGGCCGAAATTGGAAGACATAGGGTCCTTTCTGTGGCTGCAATCGTTGGAGGATCGGCGGCGTCTTCGACCCGTGCGCGGAACACGCTTCTCGTCCCTTCATTCATGCGAAGAAGGAAGCCGTCGCCGCGTCCGGCGTTCCGCGCCGTGCCTGCGCTGCCCGAAAATCCCTGCCGGGAATTATGTTTCCGTACGGCACTATTTCGCAAGGATTTTGCGCTGCCGCGTGGCATTTCGCGAATGTCTCCGCGTTGCAAGAATTACATGCGGCGTGTACAAAAACGCCGCTGTTTTTTACGGCCTTACCCGCTCCGCAAAAATTTTCCTGCCGCTTCAGTCACATTCGCGCCTCCTCGCTCTTGGCACACGCCTTGCTGCGCATACGGACACCAGCCGGAATTGGAAGGCCGCCGGTCTTCCTGCGCCGACCTGTATTCATGCTCGCAATCAAGGTCGCGGCGGCAACGGGCAGAACGGGGAGCGCGACGCATGCATTCGCGTTCAGTGCGTTCGCCGTTGTGAGAAGCATTGCGAAGTTGGCACGACGGTGGCGCCCTGTTTCGTCATCGTTGCTCAATCCTGTTTAACTTCATCAAGGAGCGATTCATGGAACCAAACACCACTTCCCCTGTGACCGGCAATGGCAGCGACAAGACGACGGCCGCGACGGCAGGCACCACCTCGGCCGGCACCGCCACAGCCGGCCGAAGCACGTTCGGCGGAACGAGGACGAGCGGCCAGCGCACGTCGGCGACGCTGCGCGCCGATCTGTCCAGCCTGAAGAACGATCTGGACGCGCTGGTCAACCGCGCGACGGGCCTGTCGGACGACGAGTTGAACCAGGCGTACACGCAGATGATGACGAAGTTCAGCTCGCTGCGCTACGCCGCCAAGGGTATCGCCAGCCAGGCATCCCAGCAGTTCAATCGCGGCATGGAAACCACCACCGAGTATGTCAAGGACAAGCCGATGCAGTCGATGGCCGTGGCGGCCGGCGCCGGCTTGTTGCTGGGGCTGCTGTTGAAGCGGAGCTAGCGGATCGTTCGGATAACGATGCAGGGTGCGCACCGCGCCCTGCAAAACCATCTGGATGAGCTACCGCGAGCCCGCGCGGCGGAACATGACCCCGTGCGTCAGCACGGCCGCACATTCGCGCTTTGCCTTGCCGCGCGGCGCGCCGGCACCGAATCCACCTCGAACCCGCAAAGGATAGCTCGCCATGTTTGCCGCCCTTCACAAGTCCAAGCAGCTTTACATCATCACGCTGGATCGGATCGGCGATTACCTGGATTTGCTGCGCGTGGAGATGAAGATACGCGAGCAGCAAATCGCGTTTCGCATCGCCGGCTTCACAATCGCCATCCTGTTCACCCTGCTGGCAACGGTGTTCCTCGGCCTGGCGATCATCATCAGCTTCTGGAGCAGCGAGTACCGCACGCTGGCCGCGTGGTTCGTCGTTCTCCTGTATGGCGGGATCGCCGGAATCGCGTTCAACCTTTGCCTGAAGCATTTCCGCTCGCCGCCACTGGGCACGACCATGCGCAGCGAATTGCAGCATGACCTCGACGTCATCAAGGACAGCCTATGAGCCTGAGTTCCCTCGAAGCGGAAAAGCAAGCGATCCTGGAGCGCATGCAGGCCCGGCGCGAAACCTATCGCCGCATGCTGATCGAAGGCACCGACCTCGACACGGCGAACCTGAAGCGCATCCCGCCCACCATGCAGGGCATGACGGTGTATCGCCATGTCGATGAGCCGCAGCATTTTCCGCGCAGCATGCTGATGCGGACCGTGATGGACCATCCCTTCCTGGTTGCGCTGGGTGTGGCGGCGGTCGTGGCGATCGGCCCGCGCCGCATCATGCGCACCGTGTCGCAGGGCGCGGCGGCGGCCGGCACCTTGTCGACGCCGGGCGACTCGCCCATGGACATGATCGGAAAAGTTCTCACCATCGTGGGAACGTTCGCCCAGGCCCGGGGCAGCATGCCGCCCTGAGCGGCGCACGGTGCGGGCATGCTCATTGCACGGTATGGAAGGCATTCCGTTATTACCATCTGCCGTGAAAGGAAAATCCATGAAGAAACTCATTTCCCTGGTTGTTCTCCTGATGTTTTCCGCCGGACTCACCGCGTGCAACACGATGCAGGGTTTCGGCAAGGACGTCGAACGCGGCGGCGAGAAGGTCCAGGGGGCCGCGGAGAGGTCGAAGTAGCCGCGCAGGCAGCGCAGACAAGCGCAGGCCGGGCAGTGTCCCGGCCTTTCTTAGTTGCTCGTCAGCGGAATTCGTGTGGAGAGAGGAGTTTTTTTCTCGCCAAGACGCCAGGCACGCCAAGAAATCAACGATCCTCTTCCAGCCGATATACGATGCGAGTGATCCCGTGCTTCATGAGCGCCTCGCCGAAATTGAGCAAATACCCGAGTCTCTTGTCGGCAAGGCGCAAGTAAGTGAGTGAGGAGCTGCTTCTTGTGCGCGTTGTTGAGCCGCTCGACACACTTGAGCTCGACAATGACCTTGTTTTCGACCAGCAGGTCGGCCCGAAAGCCCTCCTCGAACTTGAGTCCTTGGTATGCGACCGGAATTGCAACTTGCCTTTCAACCTGCAGGCCCCGCTGCCGAAGCGCGTGCGCGAGAATAATTTCATAGACCGTCTCCAGCAGACCGGGGCCAACCTCCCGATGAATCCGTACCGCAACGTCAACGATCTGCTTCCCAATCGCATCTTCCGTCATTCTTCCCCTTCCCTTGGCGTTCCCGGCGTCTTGGCGAGAGAAAAAAAAGATCTGCGAAAACTATCCGAAAAAAATGTCCCTCGTCGTCCCATTTTTTTCCATGCGCATCATACACTTGGTGCCCGCTACGAGCCTGCGGACGAGCCATTTATTTGAGCAGCCACGGGCCGGCGCACTCAGCGGGACGCCGGCTGCTCCACCACATCCTCCACGTACAGCAGCTTGACCGCCACGATGCCGGTGGCTGTGAGCGGCGATGCGAGGACCACGCCGAGCGGACCGGCCAGCGCGGCCAGCAGAAGGCTGGCGAAGATGACGAGCGCCGGCGGCAGCGATACCGCGCGCTGCTCCACGATAGGCGTGAGCAGATAGTTCTCGGCGGCCTGGATGAAGACATAGAGCAGCAGCACGTAGAACGCCAGGTCGGCGTCGACGTTGAACGCTACCAGCAGCGGCGGAATGGACGCCATGATCGGGCCGATGTAGGGAATGAATTCCAGCAGACCGCTCAGCACGCCGAGGGTGAACGCGAGCGGCACCTGCAGCCACCACAGGCCGATGCCGCCGGCGATGCCGACCGTCACCATGGTGATCATCCGGCCGATCAGCCACCAGCGCAACACGACGCCAATCTCATCCAGCACTTCATAGGCGCGCGGCCGCGCTTTCCGCGGCAGCAGGTGCATGAAACCGCGCTGGTAGAGCCGCGGTTGCGCCGCCATGTAAATGCCGAGGAACAGCGCGACCAGTCCACCGCCGAGCGCGACCATGGTCGATGTGATCAGGCCGCGTGCACGGCTCAGCAGTTGCCCATCGAGCCGGGTATGCGCCAGTTCCGTGATCAGCGGCTGCAAGGGCTTGGCCCAGTCGTAATGGCGCACCCACTGCCGCATGCGCAAGATCGCGCGCGGCAGGGTATCGACCAGCTGTCCGACCTGCTCGGCGATGGGCACCGCGAACAGATAGCCCAGCAGTCCGATGAGACAGGCCAGCCCCGCGATCGACAGCGACAGCGCGACCCGCTCGCTGAGGGGCGTGTGCTGCGCCAGCCAGTTGGTCGGCGCGCGCAGCAGCACCGCGGTCAGGATGCCGGCAAACAGGACCAGGAAAACATCGATGGCAAACCAGATGATGGCCAGCAGCAGGCCCGTGACGACGATCAGCGCTCCCACCAGCACGGTGCGCCGGAAGAACTGGCTGTCGCTGAAATCCTGCCCGTTGCCCAACGTCGAAGCCTTCCTCTCGCGCGATGCTCCCGCCTCGCCTGCTTCCACGTTCACCGGCAACGGGACGGCATCATGGCGCTCGGCGCGTCGGTCCGTCGCGCGCAATACGCCGGGACGATGGTCCATACTGGACGACACATTTAGCGCGCGCTATCGTTGCCGTTCTTGTTGCTGTTGTTGCTGCCGGCTCCGCTTTCACCCGCGCCTTTTCCCCTGTTCCCGCTGCTCCCGGTCGAGGTGGCCGCCGATCCTTGCGCCTCGGCCACCTGCTGTGGCCAGACGAGCACCGCCGAGGCAAGATGCTGCCCCTTGCGCTTCGCCGCCGCCACGCGAACTGTCCGGTCCAGCGTGTAACCCGCGGCGTCCGCATGCACCTTGTAATTGCCGCGCCGTGGAAGGTCGATCAGCATCATCGGCGAATCGCAGGAAGCCTGCAGCACCGAATTGCCCTTCGGGTCCTTGATCTCGACGTTCACGTCGGCGAGATAGGCGCCGCTCTTCGCGGCGAAGGTGAGCATCAGGTCGTAGTTCTTCGCTTCGCGTTTCATATAGCTCGCCTCGTCCGATCCGACGCCGCCGCACACATAGGTGACGTCGCCCTGCACCACCGGCTGGAGGTGTTCGGCCAGCGGCGGCGCGGGCTGGAGTTCGGCGCCGGCCTCGGATTGCATCTGGGCCGATCCGCCCGAGGAAAGATCCGTACCGTTGTTGTGATTCACCGGCGCGGTGCCGGACTCGCTCGATGCGCCCGAAGGCGCGCCGGACGACTCTGCGGCGCCGGAAGAGCCCGAGCCGCCCGAGGTCGAGGGCGAGGTGATGCCGGGCTGTGGCGGCATGCCGAGGTCGGATTGCGCCGGCGTTCCCGGCGGAACTGTCATCGGCTGCGAAGGCGCCTGGTTCTGCGCCATGGCAAGCGGCGCGCCCAATCCGATGGCCAACAATATGCCAAGAGACTTTTTCATGATCGAAACCTCCTGAATCCAGAAGCGGCATGTCCGTTCCTCAAGGCAACGGACATGCGAAACCCACGCAGCCGCGCCGCATGGCATTCCGGGGACAATGCATCATCCATGCCCGTTGCGATGGTGCGCGTCGGACTTCCGCTGCCCGCCTTGACGGAATGCAGCTGCCAATCGGCAATGCGGCAATCACAAAAGCGGCAGTCGCAAAAGCGCTGCGCGAGATGGAAACTTTTACAAACGGCGTCGGGTCATAAAAACGCGCTTCATGTTGACAGGAATGCTTGCTTTGCAAGCGATCTGGCCTAACCTGAAACTGGCACCGAAAATGCTTCGCGTGCAAGCTCTCATGAAGCGATTCCAGACAAGCGCCCTGCCGTGACCCAGCCCATATTGCAGTTGCCCGTCAAGATTCTCCCGCAACCGGACGAGACCACCTGCGGACCGACCTGCCTGCAAGCGATGTACCGCTACTGGGGAGACCAGGAATCGCTCGCCGATGTCATCAATCGCACGGGCAAGCTCGAACATGGCGGAACCTTTGCCGTGTTCCTCGCCTGCGACGCCTTGCGCCGGGGCTACAAGGCCACGATCTATACCTACAACCTCGGGGTGTTCGACCCGAGCTGGTTCGGGCATGGCGTGGACGTCGCCGACCGGCTGCGCCGGCAGCGCGAGATCAAGATGGACTACCGGCTGCAGCACGCCACCACCGGCTACCTCGAATTTCTCAGTCTCGGCGGGCGCCTGCGCCTGCTGGACCTGTCGCACAACCTGATCCGCAGCATCCTGCGGCGCGGCCTGCCCATCATCACCGGGCTGAGCTCGACCTTCCTTTACCGCGTGCCGCGCGAATTCGGCCCGGACGACATCCCGGACGATGTGCGCGGCCTTCCCTCCGGGCATTTCGTGGTGATGGCCGGCTATGACAAGGTGCGCCGCAAGGTGCTCGTGGTCGACCCCTACCAGCTCAATCCCTATGCCAGCACGCATGAATACTGGCTGAGCGTCGACCGGGTCATTTGCGCGGTGCTGCTCGGCATCGTGACGCACGACGCGAATCTTTTGATCATTCACCCGCGGTGCCCGCCGCGACAGGAAGTACCATGAACATCCTTTTCGTCGTCAGTCAACAGCAAGATTGGCCGGCCGACATTCCAGGTGTCACCGTGATACCTGCCCAAACCTACCTGATGGACCCCGCCTACGGGGACACCAACACCGCCACCAAAGTCTTCAACCTCTGCAACACCTACCGCTATCAAAGCCAGGGCTACTATGTGTCGCTCCTCGCGGAAGCGCGCGGCCACCAGCCCGTGCCGGATGTGCAGGCAATGAAAGACCTGCAATCCGAAACGCTGGTGCAGGACATCTCGGAAAAGCTCGGCGATCTGATCGAGTGCTCCTTCGCTCGCACGGCGGACGACTTCGTCGACCTCAACCTCTATTTCGGCCATGATGCGGATCAGCATCACCAGCCGCTGAGCGAACAGCTGTTCAAGCTGCTGCGCACGCCGGTGCTGCATGCCCGCTTCGAGCGTGCCAACGCGCATTGGCACCTGTGCAGCATCTTCGCGGGCAGCGTGCGCGACATTCCGCCGCATCAGCAGCCATGCGCGACGCAGGCGGCCATCGATTACCTGAAGGAACAGAAGATCCGCAGCAACGCGCCGCCCAGCAAGAAGCCGTCGCTGGCCATCCTGCACGATCCGCAGCGCAAGGAGTCCCCCTCCAACCCGGAAGCGCTGAAGAAATTCCTGGAGGCCGCCGAACTGCTTGGCATGCACGCGGAACTGATCACGCCGAAAGAGGCACGGCACGTGACCAGCTTCGATGCGCTGTTCATCCGCGACACCACCAACGTCAACCATTACACCTACCAGCTGTCGCGCCAGGCGATCGATGCCGGCATGGTGGTGATCGACGATCCGGATTCGATCCTGCGCTGCACGAACAAGATCTACCTGAACGAACTGCTCGCCCGGCATCACATCCCGACGCCGGAAACCATGGTGGTGCACAAGGGCAACGTCGAGCAGATCGTGTCCACGCTCGGCCTGCCCTGCATCCTGAAGCAGCCGGACGGCGCCTTCTCCGCTGGCGTGATGAAGATCGAGTCGGAACAGGAATTGCTGACGAAGGTCAACGAACTGCTGAAGGAATCCGAGCTGGTGCTGGCGCAGGAATACCTGCCGACCGATTTCGACTGGCGCATCGGCGTGCTCGATCAGCGTCCGCTGTTCGTCTGCAAATATTACATGGCCCCGGGGCACTGGCAGATCATCAAGCACGAACACCAGCGCATGAGCGAAGGCCGGACGGAAGCGCTGTCGGTGGGCGAGGCACCGGACGACGTGGTGCGGATCGCCGTGCAGGCCGCCAACCTGATGGGCGACGGCTTCTACGGCGTCGACCTGAAGCAGGTCGGCGTGCAATGCTACGTCATCGAAATCAATGACAATCCGAACGTCGATGCCGGCAATGAAGATGCCGTCCTGTCGGACGCCCTGTACCGCGAGGTGATGGGCGTGTTCCGCAAGCGCATCGATGCGCGCAAGGGAAGCGTCCTGCCATGAACATGACCGATCCGCCATTGCTCCATGCCTTCACCGGTTACGGCATCGAACTGGAATACATGATCGTGCAGCGCGACACCCTGTCAGTGCTGCCGCTTGCCGACCGCCTGCTGCAAGCCGACGGCCCGGACGGCAGCCGCAAGATCGTCAACGAGGTGCGGCGCGGAGCGCTCGGCTGGTCGAACGAACTCGTGATGCATGTCGTCGAAATCAAGAACCTGCAGCCGAGCGGATCGCTCGCCCCGCTGCCGGACGCCTTCCTTGCCGAGGTGCGCGAGATCAACGACCGCCTTGCGGCGATGGGCGCGCGCCTGATGCCGGGCGCGATGCATCCGTGGATGGACCCGCGCACCGAGACGCATATCTGGCCGCACGACAATGACGCCATCTATCGCGCCTACGACCGCATTTTCAACAGCAGGAGCCACGGCTGGGCCAACCTGCAGAGCATGCATGTGAACCTGCCGTTCGCCGGCGACCGCGAATTCGCGCGCCTGCATGCGGCGATCCGCCTGGTGCTGCCCATCCTGCCGGCGCTGGCCGCCAGTTCGCCCGTCGCCGAGGGGCGCCCGGCCGGCTGGGCCGATTACCGCATGCAGGTCTATGCCAACAATGCGCATCCGATCCCTTCGATCACCGGCATGGTGGTGCCGGAAACCATCACCCATCGCACGGCCTACGAGGAGCAGATCCTCGCGCCGATGTATCGCGACATCGCCCGGCTCGATCCGGAGCATGTGCTGCAGGAAGAATGGTTGAACTCGCGCGGCGCGATCGCGCGCTTCGAGCGCAACGCGATCGAGATCCGCGTGATCGATACGCAGGAATGCCCGCAGGCCGACCTCGCCATCGCAGCGCTAACGACCGACGTGGTGCGGCATCTGTACCGCGCCGGCGAGGATGCATTCGTCGCGCAGCAGGACATGCTGACGGCCGACCTGGCAGCGATCCTGCAGGCCTGCGTGCGGGATGCCGAAGAAACACGTATCGATCATCGCGCCTACCTCGGGCTGCTGGGCTATCCGGATCAGCATTGCACCGCGAACGAACTGTGGCGTTTCCTGGTCGCGCGCATGATGGAAGACGATGCAGAGAATGCGCGGCAGTGGCGCGCGCCCTTGCAGGTCATGCTGGACCATGGCCCCCTGGCGCGACGGATACTGCGCGCCGCCGGCGGCGACTTCTCGCGGGCTCGCCTGCGCGCCGTGTATGGGCGCCTGTGCGATTGCCTGCAGGAAGGCGCGATGTTTTGCTGACGGCCGCGACATGGAACATGGCATGAACCTCTCCCCTTCCGATTTCTTCTTCGTGACCTGCGAGCATGGCGGGAACCGCATTCCTTCGCGCTACCGCGACTTCTTCCGCGGCCACGAAGAACTGCTGCGCACGCATCGCGGTTATGACGTCGGCGCGATCCGCGTCGCGCGCGAGATGTCGGCAGCCCTGTCCGCGCCCCTGCTGGTGTCGACCATCAGCCGCCTGCTGATCGACCTCAACCGCTCGCCCAGCCACCCGAAGCTCTATTCGGAAGCGACCCGCGCCGCACCCGAAGAGATACGGCGCGAGATCTTCCGCCGCTATTACCGGCCCTACCGCACCAAGGCGGAAACGCAGATCGCGCAGGCGGTCGCGTCCGGCCGGCGCGTGATCCATATCTCCTGCCACAGTTTTACGCCCGAGCTTGGCGGGCAGGTGCGCGACGCCGACCTCGGCCTGCTGTACGATCCAGCGCGACGCCCCGAGGCGGCCCTGTGCCGGCACTGGCGCGCGGCGCTGCGCAGCACGGCGCAGGCGCTCAGGATCCGGCTGAATTACCCCTACACCGGCACCGCCGATGGCTTTACCGTCTATCTGCGCCGACAGTTTTCAGCCGACGAATATGTCGGCATCGAACTGGAAATCAACCAGAAGCATGTGCGCCAGTCCCCCGCGCATTGGCGCCGCCTGAGAGAAACCATCATCACGGCACTGCGGGACGCGCTGACGGCGGCGCGCGAAGACCGCGCACCGGATTGGGGCGCGGTTCGCCGCGCCGGATTCCGCGCGCCGCCGCTCCCGGAACGACGGGAAGGAAACCCGTAGTCCGGACACCTACGTCTATCATGGGATTGACGCGGCCTTCCTGATCGGCACATAGTCTCCGAACGCGCACGCTGTCCATCGCATACGGCGCGAGGTATGCGCTCCATCGACCCGACAGCCGCGCTGCCGTGACCGACATTCGCTGCCCGCCCGGATGATCCGGTGGCCGGACCGGACCGGCAATCCGGGTTCCCCGACACATGATCCGCCTTCGCCACCTGCACGCCTGCAAGCCCATGACGCCGATGATCGCGTTTGCAGCCTGTCTGGCGGCGACCATCCTGCTTGCCCTGCGGATCCAGGCCTACGAGGAGAGGTTCGAGCGCTTCGCGCTGGAGCAGCGCGCCGACAGGCATATCACTTCCATCCGCGCCGAACTCGAGGATGTGATGCATGAACTGCAGGTGCTCGACCGGACATTGGATATTTTCGGACCGGTCAGGCAGCGCCAGTTCGAGGCTTTCCTTCAACCGCTGTTCACGCGTTTTCCCCACATCCGGATGTTCAGCACCGAATTGCCGGTGGCGGGTGGCGGCCGGGTCCATCTCAGTGCAATGCCACCCGCTCCCGATGAATCGTCAGCCGTCTGGGCGCGCCAGGCGGCGCGAAGCCCCGCCGATCCCCCACGGCATCGCAGCTTCACATTGGTCCTGCCGCCCTGGACAGGCAAGCAGATGCAAAAAACCGGGACCATTCCGGGCACCACCGCCGCGGTGGTCGATATCGACTCCCTTCTCGGAAAAGCGTTGCGCCCATTACCCCTGCATGGCATCGACGATTTCGAGATCAGCGTGCAGGTCCACGTGCCCACCGACGACCTGGACCTGGAATACCACCGCCAGCGGCGCCAGACGGCAAGCACCCTTGCATCGCTGCTGCCCGCCATCCTGAAACGCCCGCCGCTGCACATCTCGCGCAACTTCGAGGCCGTCGGCATGACATGGCACATCAGCGCCTCCACGCAGCCGGAGGTCTTCGCTCCCGGCGGCCTCGGGTCGCAGCTCACGCTGTTCGCCGGCACCCTGTTCAGCGTGATGATCGGCTTCTGGATGCACCTGCAGGTCTCGCGCTCGCAGCGCATTCAGCGCCTTGTGGATGAGCGGACCGCGGAACTGCAGCAGGCCAACGACGAGCTGTTGCGCGACATCGCGGCGCGCGAGCAGGCCGAGTCGGACGTGCGGCAGGCGCAGCACGTGCTGACCGTCGCGCAAAAGCTCGGCCACCTCGCCAGCTGGGAATTGGATGTGCAGACCGACGAAATGCAGTGTTCGGATGAACTGTTCCGCATCTGCGGCCTTGCGCCCCAGTCCATCGCACCCACGGTCGACAGCCTGCTCGCCCTGATTCATCCGGAGGACCGCGATGCGGCCAGGAAAGCCATTCTCGCGGCGCGCGACGAGGGCCGCGATTTCCGGCGCGAGTGCCGCATTGTCCGGCCCGATGGTTCGATCCGTCACATGATCGGTGTCGGCGAGGCCAGTCGTGATCGGCGCGGATGGCTGGTGAAGGTGGTCGGATCGATGCTCGACGTCACCGAACACAAACAGGCCGAATTGGCGTTGCGCAGGTCGCAGGACGAACTGCGCGAGCTGGCCGCGCACCAGGAGCGCATCCGCGAGGACGAACGCAAGCGCATCGCGCGCGAAGTGCATGATGCGCTGGGCAGCGTGCTGGCGGGCATCAAGGCTTACCTTTCTGTTAGCATGAGCCGCCTTGCCGTGCCCGACCAGCTGCTGACGGACGCTTCGGTGCTGGTGGACCGCGCGTCCCAGACCGTGCGCGAGGTGGTTTCCGAGCTCCGGCCGAGCGTGCTCGACCAGCTCGGCATCTGGGAAGCGCTGCGCTGGCATGCGCAACAGACCGAACAGCGTTCGCAGATCGTGTGCGAATGCCTGATCGACGAAAGCCTCGCCGATATCGCTGTCGACCCCGAGCGCAGCATCGCGATCTTCCGCATCGCGCAAGAAGCATTGACCAATGTGATGCGCCATGCGCAAGCGTGGTGGGTGACGATCCGCGCCACGCTCGACGGGAACATGATCGTGGTGGAAATCGAGGACAACGGCAAGGGCAGCGATGCCCCCTTGCCGCGCAAGGGACAGAGTTTCGGCATCATCGGCATGAATGAGCGGGCACGCTATTTCGGCGGCGATTTCGAACTGGTCGGCACACCGGGCAAGGGAACCATCGCGCGCTTGCGCCTGCCATTGGAGATGCACACTGTTCCGAATCGCCAGGCCGTGGAAGAGAGCTGACGAATCAGGCACCCTGCGTCGCGGAAAATCGGTTTTCCGGCGCAACGAACCGATAACGAGGACACTGGAAAGGAACGGGAATGATCACCGTATTGCTGGTGGACGACCACCTGATCGCGCGCAGCGGCGTCAGGCTGATGCTGGGCATCGCGGACGACATCACGATCGTGGGCGAAGCGGAGACCGCGCGCGACGCGTTGCTGCTGGCGGAAAAGGCGAATTTCGACGTGGCCATCGTCGACATCGCCCTGCCCGACCGCAGCGGCCTCGAACTCATCAAGCTGATCAAATCGCGCAACCCGAAGGCCGCGATCCTGATCCTGAGCATGTATGCGGAAGACATTTATGCGGTGCGCGCGCTGCGCGCGGGCGCGTCCGGCTACCTGACAAAAAACTCGCCGGCACCCACGCTCGTTGCCGCGGTGCGCAAGGCCGCTTCCGGCGGCAAGCATCTCAGCCCCACGCTGGTCGACCGGGTTGCCGACATGGCCAACAGCGGCGACCAGCCGCCGCACGCACTGCTCTCGGACCGGGAACTGGAAGTGCTCCGCCATATCGCCGAAGGCGCGAGCCTGGTCCGCATCGCCGACCTGCTTCACCTCAGCCCGCACACCGTCACCACCTATCGCGCGCGCATCCTGGAAAAGATGGGCATGGCGAGCAACGTCGAACTTGCCCGCTACGCCTTCGAGAACGATCTCCTGGCGTAATCGGCGGGCGTTCTGCCAGGACGGCGGTTTGCGCCGGGCGCCGCTTCGGATAGGATGACGGCTTTTCCTCCTATCCGTCCTGCAACAATGAGCCACAGCCACGTTGTTACCGTCATGCCCTTCGGATGGCGCTTTGCCGCATCCGGTTCCGCGTCGCTGTTAGCCGCGGCACGCGCCGCGGGCATAGTCTTGCCGGCATCGTGCCGCAACGGCACCTGTCGCGCCTGCATGTGCCGCATGACGAGCGGCACGGTACGCTACGGCATCGAATGGCCGGGCCTGAGCATGGAGGAAAAGCGCGATGGCTGGATCCTTCCGTGCGTCGCGCAGGCCGACTCGGATGTCGTGATCGAAGCACCCGGCGCCGCGCGCACGCACGTGTCATGCGCCTGATGCATGGCGGCCGGAAAGACTCCTTCGACCATTTCCTCCCGAAAGGCCGCGTCGTTGACGCGGAATAATGAAATCGGGTTGGCAATTCTCAAAGCCGCCGCCGTGCGATTTGCCGACAATGGAGCACTTCGTCCGCATGCCCTGGCACAAGTAGAAATATGGCATCCATTCGCAGCGCCGCACGCTCCGCCGTTCATTACCTGATCTCACTGCTCTCCGGCCCGTGGTACGCCCTGCGGGGATGCTACCGGCAATTCCGCATCACTCCCACCGCGACACGGCTGCTCGGCCCGCAATACCTGCGCAGCCGCGACGCGATCGAGATCGACATCACTTATGCCTGCAACCTTCGATGCACGAACTGCAACCGCTCAGTCACGCAGGCGCCGGACAAGACGCACATGCCGCTCGACATGATCGAGGCTTTCGTGCGTGATTCGATCGCGCACAACAAGCGCTGGCGCACCATTCGCGTGCTTGGCGGCGAGCCGACGCTGCATCCGCGCTTTCTCGACATACTTCATGTCCTTCGGAAGTACCGCGGGTTTGCGCCGGAGTGCAGCATCCAGGTGGTGACCAATGGCCATGGAAAGGCCGTGCAGGCTGCCTTGCGGAAAATCCCGCCGGACATCCGCGTGGAGAATTCGGCGAAAGAGGGCAACGTGCAGCCCGACTTCGGCCCGTTCAACATGGCGCCGATGGATGATCCCGCGTTCCGCTCGTCCGACTACGCCAACGGCTGCTCGATCATGACGGAATGCGGCATGGGTCTGACGCCCGGCGGCTACTACCAGTGCGCCGTCGCCGGCGGCATCGACCGGCTGCTCGGCTACCCCCATGGCCGTGCCTCCCTGCCCCGCGATGCGGACGACATGCTCGATCTGAGCCGCACGCTGTGTCGCCTGTGCGGCCATTTCAAGGACGGTCACATGATTCCGGCGTCCCTGCGCGCGCCGCTGCTGGACGAACCGAAGTCGGCAGCCTGGGTGAAGATCTATGCCGACTGGAAACACCACCGGCGCGGCACGCGGAGTGCGGCCACGCCCGCCGAGTAATGCGCTGCGCCATGCGGCGGCCTCCTCCACGAGAAGCATGCATGCCATGAAGAAGCCCGCTCTCTCGCTCATCCTCTGCACCTACCGGCGGACCGCCGAACTCGACCGGTTGTTCCGCTCGCTCGCCGCCCAATCCTTCAAGGACTTCGAGATCATCGTGGTCGACCAGAATGCGGACGAGCGGATTTCGCCGTTTCTTGAACAGGCGCGGCTGTCGGGAATGACAGTGATGCATCTGCGGCATGGGCATCCGAACCTCTCGACGGCGCGCAACATCGGCATTCGCGCCGCGCGGGGCGAATGGGTCGGGTTTCCCGATGACGACTGCTGGTACGAGCCGGATCTGCTGGAGCGCCTGAGCCCGTTCTTCCATTGCACCGCGCCGCTCACCGGCGTCATGGCGCGATGGGCTGAGCGCGCCGAGCCCGCGCGCCTGCCATTGCGCCTGACATACCGGCGTTCGCGCGTGTTTCGCGATCGCATGGCGGTGTCGTTCATGCTGTTCTTCAACCGCAAGCTGTTCGCGCACATCGGCAACTTCGATGCGCGGCTGGGTGTCGGCCAGTGGTTCGGCGCAGGCGAGGAAACCGATCTGGTGGTGCGCGCGCTGCACGCCGGCGCGTCCATCGCCTTTTCCCACGACGCCGTGGTCCATCATCCGTGGAAATCGGCCGGCACCGGCGCTGCCGCGAGAAGGGAAATGCGGCACAGGGAGCGCGGAACCGGCGCGCTGTATGCCAAGCACGCCCTGCCCGTGCATGTCATCGCGCGCGGCCTGGTCGCGCCGTTGTTGCGACCGTTTCTCGGGGGCAGGATTGCGCGGGAATTCGTCAATGGCTGCGTGACCGCATGGGGACGCTGGGAAGGCATGCTGCACTGGCAACGCGTGCATCGACATCGTGCCGACGCGCAGCGCCGCACGATACGCGCACTCGTTTCGGAGTAGTACGCTGCGCCTCAGTCGCCATCGACCACCACCAGGTAGTTGTCCACCGACATCACGCCGTCGACCCGGCGCGCAATGGCGTTGGCTTTTCGTCTCAGCGCGATCGACTTGACTTCGCCGCGCAGGCTGACAAAGCCCTTGCTGGACTCGACGTCGATGTTCGGGCCGATTTCAGGATAAGTCGCCAGCGCCGCCTTGACATTGGCCACAATGGCCTTGTCGTTGACCGCCGCGCTGGCCGACGATCCGGCACCGGCGCTTTCCGGCCCGGCGCATCCCGCGCAGGCCAGCGCGCACAGCAGCAGCATGATTGGCTTGATGACTTGCATGGTGCTCCCCCAGGCAGGCGACCCGCACGCCGCGAAGCCGGATTATCCGGCCGGCAAGGCGACGGCCCCGTCATGTAAATATTTCCGCGGGAAGAACGATTTACACGTCCACGAGATTCAGAGGCGCGCGCAATGAGTATGCTGCAGGAACCAGCCGCGGGCAAGCCGGGCCGCCACCTCGAGGCTGCCCGGCTCGTCGAACGCCTGTGTCGCACCCGGGATGATTTCCAGACGCTTCTTGCATCGCAATGCAGTGAACGCATTCCGGTTCAGTTCGATCGCGCCGTCGTCCAGTCCGCCGGCGATCAGCAGCGTCGGCACCGAGACTTTGCCGATCGCGCCGTGGCTGGCAAGGTCGGGCCTGCCTCCGCGCAAGACGATGGCGAAGAGTCCACGCATGCGCTCCGCCGCGAGCTGCAGCGCGGCAGCGGCCGCCGTGCTGGTGGCCAGCACGCCGATCGGCTGGCCGGCGGCCGTTTCATGCTGCGCGAGCCAGTCGCAGCTGGCGATCAGCCGTTCGGTCTGCAGGCCGATGTCGGAATGGGCATGCCGGTCCCGCGCTTCCTGCGGGCTGAGCAGATCGAGCCACAGCGTGCCGAATCGCGCGTCGTGCAGCACGCTGGCCATATAGCCGTTGGGCGGCACCAGTCGATTGCTGATGCCGCTGTTGGCGAACAGGATGACGCCAATATGTTCTTCCGGAAGCCGGAAGACCGCTTCCATGTCGAAACCGCCGGCCGGAATCCTGACCTGTTCGCTGTGTACCGATAACGCCATGATCCATCTCCATGAGGCCCGGATGTTGCCGGGCACGGGCCGCGCGCGACGGGCGGCCCTCGTGGTTCGGCCACTCGCGCGGGCCGGCACGACCATCCGCCGGCATGAAACGGAAACATGCGGTGAAGCGAAGAAGAGAAACGCGCGTGTGCCGCGCTGCCGTGCCGGCATCCTGCGTAAAGGAGAGATGTGCATGATGGCGCGCCGGGATGCGCCGGCGCCGCAGGAGGGAGCTTCATTGACCTCGGGGCGAGTAGCGAAAATGCCATCGCGGCAGGGACGCAAGGTCCATGCCATTCGGCATTCAGGACTCCGGCGGCAGGTCGGTGCCGGTTTCGGCCCCAGGCGGCATCACGCGCCGCTCCAGCGGCTGCAACGCCGGACCTTCCAGCACGGAGCCGTTGATCGAGAAGCGGCTGCCGTGACACGGGCAATCCCAGCTGCGCTCCGCCTGGTTCCAGTGCACCACGCACTTGAGATGCGTGCAGACCGGGGACACCACGTGCAGCTGGTAAGCGTCGTCGCGATAGACAGCCAGCTTGTCGCCGGCGAGATCGACGATCCTGCCTTCGCCGCGCGGCACGTCCGCCAGGCGCGTGACCGCCGCGCCCGTCATGTAGTCCTTCACGTAATAGCCGGCCACGTTCAGATTTTCCTTGAGGAACGCACCGGCCGACTTGAGCGGCGTGAAGCGCCGCGGCGAGTACAGCGCGCTGTACGGGTTGTCCTTGCCCTGCACGAGGTCGGACAGGATCGTGGCGGCCAGCGTGCCGTAGGTGAGGCCATCCGCCGAAAAGCCCGAAGCGATCAGCAACTGATCGGAGCCGATGGCCTGGCCGATATACGGCAGCCCGTCGGCCGGCTGATACTGCTGCGCCGACCACCGGAACGCGACCGGACCGATGTCGAAGCGCGCGTGCAGCACCGCTTCCAGCTTGCGCCACGCAGCCTCCGGATCGTCGTTCTGGCCGGTCTTGTGGAGTTCGCCGATCATGAGCACATGGGGCTTGCCGTCCAGCTCGACCAGTCGCGTCGAATATTTTTCCGGCCCGACGCCCCAGAAGATGCCGCCATGCAGCGGCTGGCCCGCGAGCGGCGCGGCCAGCGCGTACTCGCGATAGGGTCCGAGTTCGGTCTGGATGGTGTTGAATCCTTTCGGCGTATGGGTGGCGAGCACGATGTGCGCGGCCTTGACGGTATGCGCCGCCGTGCGCACGGTCCCGGAATCGCCGTCATGGTCGATCACCGGCGACGATTCGAAGATCCTGCACTGTGCCGACTGGATGGCCGCCGCGAGGCCGCGCACATACTTGAGCGGATGAAACTGCGCCTGGTTCGACACGACGAGCGCCTTGTCGACGTGGAATGGCAGCGGCAAATCGTTCGTCACCCGCGCAGCCAGCCCCACCTTCTGCACAGCCAGGAATTCCTGGTCGATAATGCTATCGCTTTCACCCGAGGCCTCCATGCTGTACAGCACCCACGGCTGGCGCGAGAAATCGCATGCGAGCCGAAAGTCGCGCGTGTTCTTTTCCACCAGATTAACGGCGTCGCGTCGCGACTCGGCGACGCCGAGCATCTTGTCCTCGCCCCACTTCGACGCCAGCTTGTGCAGGAAGCAATCGACCGGCGCGTACAGATTGCCGGTGGAATGCCCCGTCGTGCCGGAGCCGACCTGCGCGGCTTCGAGGACGGCAACGCGCAGCCCCGCCTGCAACAGCAACGCCGCCGTGGTGATGCCGGTAATTCCCCCGCCGACAATCGCCACGTCCACCTCCAGGTCGCCGTCCAGCGCGGGAAAATCCGTCGGCTCCGCGCCCGCCTGCCAGATCGTCTCGCGGGAGTTCACGCCCGCGTCGAAATCATCGTCAATGGCCATCATCTTCTCTCGGGTTGCAAGGGCGAAATGGAAAGGGAGGCGTAGCGGCAACAGTACCTGAGGTGCCGGACAGGGTTTATCCGAGCTATAGAAAGCCTTGTCCACAAAAGACACAAAATACACAGAAATGTAGATAAGAATTTTTCTGTGTATTTTGTGTCTTTTGTGGACATTCCTA
>JAKACN010000038.1 GCA_021821365.1 Pseudomonadota bacterium
GAGCCGGATGCCTACGCAGCAGGGGAGACCTACCTGCCGGAAGGCATGCACGAGCCGAGCTGGTACCGGCCCACGCCGCGTGGGCTGGAGGGCAAGATCGGCGAGAAACTGTCGTACTTGCGCTCGCTCGACCGCGAAGCCAGGAAGAACGAAAAAAAGTAAGCTTGTACAACAGAGGTAGAACCGGATCCCCTTGATACAATGGCGGTTTCGCATTCAACCTTGCTCCAAATTCCATGATCGATATTCAACTTCTCCGCAAAGACATCGACAGCGTCGCGGCTCGCCTCGCCACGCGCAAATTCCAGCTGGATGTCGCCGCCTTCAATGCGCTGGAGGCAGAGCGCAAGCAGATCCAGACCCGTACCGAAGAGCTGCAGGGCAAGCGCAACACCTTGTCCAAGCAGATCGGCATGCTGAAAGGCAAGGGTGAGGACACCACGGCGGTGATGGCGGAAGTGGCCGGCATCGGCGACGAGCTGAAGGCGTCGGCCGAGCGCCTCGACGCCGTGCAGGCGAAGATGAGCGAATTCATGCTGTCCGTGCCCAACCTGCCGAACGAGTCCGTGCCGGTCGGCCAGGACGAGGCGGACAACGTCGAGGTGCGCAAGGTCGGCACGCCGCGCAGCTTCGACTTCGAGATCAAGGACCATGTCGATGTCGGCGAGAAGCTTGGGCTGGATTTCGATGTGGCCGCCAAGCTGACCGGCTCGCGTTTCGCGGTGATGAAGGGCGGGATCGCACGCCTGCATCGGGCCATCGCGCAGTTCATGCTCGACACGCATACCGGCGAGCACGGCTATACCGAGTGCTACACGCCTTACATTGTCAATGCCGATTCGTTGCGGGGTACAGGCCAATTGCCGAAATTCGAAGCGGACCTGTTCGCCGCCAGGAAGGGCGGTCAGGAAGGCGAGGGCGAGGCTTTGTATCTGATTCCGACGTCTGAAGTGCCGCTGACGAACATGGTGCGCGACGAAATCGTTCCCGGCGATGCGTTGCCCATGAAGCTGACCGCGCATACGCCGTGCTTCCGTTCCGAAGCCGGCAGCTACGGGCGCGACACGCGCGGCATGATCCGCCAGCACCAGTTCGACAAGGTCGAGATGGTGCAGATCGTGCACCCGGAGAAGTCGTACGAGGCGCTGGAAGAAATGGTCGGTCACGCTGAAAATATCCTGAAGAAGCTGGGCCTGCCGTATCGTGTGATCACGCTGTGTACCGGCGACATGGGCTTCGGCGCGACCAAGACTTATGATCTGGAGGTCTGGTTGCCGGCGCAGAACACCTATCGCGAAATCTCCTCGGTGTCCAACTGCGAAGCCTTTCAGGCGCGCCGCATGCAGGCCCGTTTCCGCAATGCGCAGGGCAAACCGGAACTGGTGCATACCCTGAATGGCTCCGGCCTGGCAGTCGGCCGCACACTGGTTGCCATCCTGGAAAATTACCAGCAGGCTGATGGCAGCGTGGATATTCCGGAGGCCTTGCAGCCATACATGGGCGGCCTGAAGCGCCTGATGCCGAGGGCCTGAAGGAATGCAAGGTTGCCTTGCGAAATGCAAGGCAAAGACAGACTATTCCGTCCGCGGGCAACCTCTGTTATACTTGCGTGCTTTGCGGCGCGAACCGCCGCAGAACGACCAGAAACGGAAAGGTGGCAGAGTGGTCGAATGCGCTGGACTCGAAATCCAGTATACGGTTCTCCCGTATCGAGGGTTCGAATCCCTCCCTTTCCGCCAAGTAACAAATTGGCTTAGACTGTTAGTTTCCAAGGTGAAACCGACAGTCACATGCTAATTGGGTATGCAAGAGTTTCGACAGAGGAACAGCAAACCCACGCACAAATCGACGCACTGACCAAGGCCGGCTGCGATCGAATCTATCAAGAAAAGAGGTCAGGCGGAAATCTCCGACGACCTCAACTTGAACAACTCCTCCTCGCTCTCGAACCTGGACACACGGTCGTAGTGTACAAGCTAGACCGCATTGCCCGTTCCCTAAAAGACCTCCTCACCATCATCGAACGAATCGAGTCCGCAGGCGCGGAATTTCGGTCGCTAACTGAACACATCGATACCAAATCCCCGGCAGGCCGAATGATCTTTCAGATCGTGGGCGCGTTCGCAGAATTTGAACGCGAGCTGATACGAGAAAGAACACGTGTCGGCATGCACGCAGCAATGCAACGAGGCGTAATTGTCGGACGACCACGCGGAATGTCGGAAACCGAGGAAGCCGAAGCTATCGCCTTATGGAGAGGGGGACGACATACCCGAACCGAGCTTGCAAGGCGCTATGGCGTGCACCTGTCATCAATAAAACGAGCGATCAAACGTGCAGATGAAAAAGCACAGACCCGACTACCATTTGCAAGCTAACGTGTATTAAACCAAACTCGATCCGCCCGCCAGTGTCAAATTTCATTGCAACTCATGACTGGCAATACGCCCGAGTTCGGCCATGAGCGGTCAGTTAATCCTTCGCTCTAAAGCAGTCGCATGGCCTATCCTGACGCTGAGATAGGTGACGCGCTATCCGGTTGCTCCGCGCGCTTAGAATCTCATTCGTAAACCGGGACCAGCTTCTTGGTCATGCCCTCCACTTTCACATATGGCTCGATATGTTGAAAGGTCAGCTTCGCTAGCTCAACGTTCGGGTAGAGTTGATGCAGCAACGTCATCACCGGTCCCCATTCGGGGAAATCCGTGCGCACGAAGTAAACACGCTTAAGCACTTGGGCCATGATTGGCAAGGGTCCTGCACGGGGAGTGACAAACCGGACTTCGTGTTCGTGGGACCAGTCGCTGTGCTTAATTGATACGGCACGGCATGTGTTCAACATCTGAAAGCGAAACCTAAAGAATTCAGATTGAGTTTCTTTAAGGATTCGATCCATCGACCAATCCGGATGCAACTCAGCTTCCTCACGGATCAAAGTGTCAAAGATTTCGGCGCGGTTATGCACGCGTGCCGCCGATGAATAAAGCACGCCGACTGGGGCAATCTGGTATCGCCCCAACACGGTGTCGGGCCATTCCAACTCGAAGCAGAAGCCCTTTGAATTGTCGCAGTAGTAGGCCCACATGGGTTGGTTGTCTGGCCTGCTCGCCGTCGAGTAGATACCGACTCGCTGAGTCGCCTCCAAGAAATTTGCATTATCGCGGGCGTTCTTCGCTTCAAACGACGCAAGCTCGCCCCCCGGCACTGTGTATCCACCCGCACAACCGCGCTGCTCCGCCACACTTCTGATCGACAGATCTATACGCTCGATGTAATCAGCCGCACTCGAATGATCAAACTTAGCTTCAAGACAGTCATTGAACTCGGATGGTTTTGCGAAGTAGGCCAAACCGTCAGATAGGCAGCGCAGCGCGGCGGACCCCGAGCGGTATTTGAAGCTGACTCTCCTCGGTGTCGCGGCTTGATTATCGTCTTGAGACTGATTCGGTTCCACGTCTTCTCCCTTCCTCGTGCGTTGCCCTTAATTGGACCAACCCCTGCATAGGGCGTCAACCGCGATTCGGCGACGAAAGCAGCATTGGCTGCAGCTTCTAAATCCGCACGACCAATCTCTGGCTTGATGCGGGGAGCCTCCGCGCCTTGAGAGAAGCGCCAGTCTCGAAAGGCTGCTTGCAAATGCGTTGAACATCCGCTTTGGGTGGAGCTCGGAAAATCACGACCTGACACATCCTGTCAGGTCAAATCACAACTAGTACAGCTAACGAACTATAGCCCGACAACATCATCGGAGCCAGCCGTTCCGTCATCCTGATCAAACCCGATCAAACAAAAATATGCCGCCATCTTTGATGGCGTTTCCCAATGCGCGTAATACAAAGAGCTATCCCAAATCTCACCCATTGTCCGCCCCATATCGTCTACGAGCACAATCGCACGTTCGCCACTTGCCGTGGCCATCAGCGAGTTGACGAACTCCCAAACCTCCACCAATGATGAATCCCCTCCAAATTCCTTCGAGACGTCACCAACACAAGCCCGAGAAATCCCCATCCCTATCTCCTCATTGCATTACCTACGTTATCGGTCCAGTAGCGACCCAACAGACACCTAATGCCTGATTCGAAAAGAAGACCATGCCGTGATTGTTATGGCCTGCCGCGAGTTCGAGGATATATGCATACGCCTCGGACTCAGTGAAACCGTATGGTAACTGGTAGTAATTCTTTTCCGGAACAACGATCCCGCGAGAGGTCCAATAACGCTTTTTGTTCAACTCGTGCCTGTCTTGATCCTTGGTTATGTACTTCGACAAATAACCAGCGATTAAATGCTCCAGGCCCTTATTGCTCTTCTTGGCACCACGCGGACAACCCTTCAGAAAGTCATTCGGATTCCGAACATGCGCATACCCCATCCCCTTGCCAACAATAGAAAGCCAAACAGACTTTAGCAGGTGATAGCACTGCCGACCATGAACCGCTACATGAATATGAAACGATTCACGGCCCTCTACGGCTTGCAGATTGCCCTTCTTGTACCCCTCCTGAACCTCGACCGCAGCAACATAATGAAATTGCTTGTGTTTTCCCATCTTGCGCCGAAAGGCGTCGTAATCCCGCTTTAGACGTTCCGGATCCCTCACATCCTCGCGGTACGACAGTGTAATCATCCGGTCCGCAGAAATCGCCTTACACCGCAGCCTTACAGCCTGTTTAGCGCGTTTCGCGCTATCTTCGTCATTCTCTTCACGTTTTTCGGATTCGCCGCGCTTAGCGCGTTTTGGCATAGGCAGCGGACCTGTTTGCCTGATTCGAGTGGACTTAGTCACACAAAGCTCACGTTGACCGTCCGGGAACTGCCGGTCATAGACCGTCCATGTCGTCTTCAGAACCGGACCATCATCTAGAAGCCAACTTGCAGTTTCTTCAGCCGTCGCTAAATGACAGCCGTCTAGATCGAAGTCATTGTTATTGTCAAGAGATTCAAATACACTTGTATTCATTGGCGCGAACTCCCCTAAGTTTGCGTTGATCATTGGGCGGGAATCTGGCAGGATTCGCCGCCCTTTCTTTTACCTAATCCATCTTCAATGGATCGCCAAAGTCGTCCTTATACAAAGGATGTCCTTCAGTCGCAGAATGCAATTGCTCTGTATACCTCTCAAACAGAGTTTTCCGGCCACCCGGTTTAGACATACCTGCCTTAATGGCCCCAATCCAGTCCATGCTTTCAATACGCCCCTTAGAGCGTTCTAACGCGTCGTATTCGAACACATCATCTACGGTAACCAATTCATTCTCTAACGCTTTGATAAGCAAGATTTCAAGATAAACGCCCTGAGAGCAATTTAACCTCTTGACCTCCCGCTTAAATGCGTCACGGACAAACTCACGGAGCAGACAGGCGTAATGCTTTCGCTTTTCATGGGGAGGGCATTGAAACTTTGTATCCGGCTTCTTCCGTGTCATTTCGTGCACCTTTCTATCTGTTTTCCGTTAAGTGTCCCTGATACAAGTTTAGGCGCTCGCTTCGCTCGCGCCGTCCTCGCAAGCTGCGGGCGGCGCGAGTGAAGCAGCGGCCTACAGCAGAAACGCAACCACCAAAACCAGCCTGCAAGCGCGAGGGGTTTGCCGCCACGGCCAGCGGCCTTTACAGCCAAGCGCGCCGGCAACCGCCTGAAAATCCGCCTGCCACGCTGGAAGCGACTACCGGCACTCTTCGAACGCCGCAACCTGAATACACGAGCAATGAACACGCGCGGATATTTCACCCCTGCGGGGCCGGCTCGACGCCCCATCAACCGCGCCGAGGAGAACGCAGACCGGAATAGGCACGACGAACCGCCCGCTGACGAAACTGCGCAGACCGCGCAGCCGCATTGCGCGACTCCAGACGCCCTGCCGGCGATTGTGCCCACACGACCGCGACCAACACACGATAGAGAAACAAAAGGACGAGCACACCGATCAAGGCCGACGCAATGACCAGCAGACCGCCACCCACGCCGGCAAAACTCACACGCGACGCCAAGTCTGTAACAGAAGCCGGCGTGGCTGGTGCCGGCGCAACATAGCCCGTTGCGGTCGGACTCTGCACAACGTAATGATTGCCATTGTTATCGATCAGCGTATACGGATCGTAAGAGGCCGGATGAGTCGGAGAAGGCCAAACGGTGGTCTGACAAGAATAGGTAGCAATGCCAACAAGACTATAGCCAGGATCACACACCGGCACGGCAGCCAACGCGACACCATGCAAGAAGAACGACAGCAACACCGCAGGCAACCAAGAACGGCGATTCATAAGACCTCCCAATTTTCAGGTTAGATACGCTTCAATTCCAACACCAACAACAACTCAGAATTACGAGACGCATTGGAGCGCGACAAGGAGAACGGCAAGAACGAAAGCCCATTCGACGCACGCTCTGTTTTCGAGTCGGTCAGGCCGCCTATAACAATCACTTCACCATCGTCCAGGCTAAGAGACGTGCGCAACTCCCGCTTATTGAGCGTAGGCGAGCCATTGACCCCGGTATCCGTATTGACGAACGTGGAAACCTGCTGGAACAAATCCACATCGGTACTTGCTTCCCGCACACGCGGCGACACCTCAAAAATCATCCCGGCAGAACGATATTCAACAGACTGCTGCGTCGCACCGCCTTGCGTGGTGACGATTGCGCCGAGCACCGGAACCTCATTGCCGACAACGAACCGCGCAGTGCCACCGGACCGCACCCGCGTAAATGGCGACGTGACCACCCGAAAGCGGCCATCGGTCTTTAGCTCCGATGCAATGACATCGAGGGACGCCGTTTTCAAGCGGACCGCATTGCCGAGACTGGACGCATGCGACAACACGCTCACCTTGCCGCCCAACACCGACAAGAAAAGATCAAGCGCAGTCGCATCCGATTCATTTGTGCCGACCTCATAGACATAGCCCTTCACCACCACTTCCCCCGTCGGAACATCGATCTGGCGCAACAGCTTTTCCAGCTTCTTTATGTCCGCATCACTGCCCGTATAAACAATAAAGTCATCGCCAACCGAAGGCTTGAGCACACCCATGCCGCCACGCTGGCCGACAGCTTGCGCACCACCAGGCGCAGCACCGGACACGCCAGCAGCCGGCCCGCCAGCCGAAGGCACAGCAGCCCCACCACCAGCCGGCCCGACAGCAGCACCGCCCACCGCCAACGCCGCGCCTTGCTGGGCACGTTTATTCGCAAACGAACCATGAAACAGCGGAGAGAGAAAATCCACGAGATACGACGCATCACGGAAATATGGCCGATAGACAAAAACCGACTCATCCGCGCCGCCAGCCGCAACGCCCTTGCAAATGACCGTCACCCCATCCTCAACCCGCACCGAATACCCGAACGAATCCAGCAACACCCCGAAAACCGCCTTATCAAGCGTTTTTCCGCTCGCCCTGATGGACACCATGCGCGTATCGTTCAACACTTCGTTACAAGCCAAATAAGGCCCCTGCGCGACCTCTTTCAAGTACAGGCTCACCACCTGTCCGACCGGAACACTGGTCAGATCGAACAGCGACCCCGCCGCAGCCGGCGCAGCCAACGACCACCGCGCAGCCAACAGCAACAGCACCACGCAAAAAAACCGTCTCATCATTGCCCCCCGCCACCGAACACCGCGCCAACACCCGACGAGCGAGCAACGCCGGTCCACGTCGTAACGCGCTGCCCCTCGATACTGCCAACCATGATCGAACCCGACCCGACGAACGCGCCGGGATTCTCCAACCGCACAGCGCCTGATGCTAGATCGCGCACCACGACCCACGACCGGCCGCGCAATACGACCGTGCCCACCACCCGCAACGAGCCGGACTTTTCCGAGCCGGCCCCGACCACACGCGAGGCAACCACACCCGCGCCGGGAGCAGTCGCAGGAACCGAACCAACGGCAGGCGCGACCGAAGCAGCCGGCGCATCGGCATCCTTCGAAAACTTCGCCTTTTCCCGCTTCCAGAGGAGCAACGCACTGCCCACGCTGGCGACCAGCAGCAGCACCGCCCCGGCGATCATGAACAGAGTTTTCGGACGCAACAGGATGTTCTGACGCCGGTCGATTGCTTGCTCTTTCGCCCCCTCATGGGAATAGCTCTTGTAGAGTGAATAAATCTCTTTGCGGAACGCGTAAGGCCCTTCCGTCGACACCGGCTTGCGACTTAATCTCACGCCGCGGTAAAGGTTCACCACGTAGCGATTCAGGCCGATCTCTTTCGGCTTGTGCGTCACACTCGCCAGTTCCACCTTCCCCTTGAGCGAACGCGCCAACAGCGTCAAATCCGGATCGATGACAACCAAGTCGCACGTCTGCCCCATTTCATTGGCAAAGTGGCGATGCTCACGGAAGAAATAATCGTGTGCACGGTGGACCTTTTCACCGACGGACCAATAGCGCGTAGCCTCATCGATGACGACAAGGTCACCGCCCCACACGCGCGGATAATCCGGCGACGGCACCGGCAGCGCTTTATCCAATGCCGCCTCAGTCGGAAAAAAATCTACCTCTGACGGCGCAGACCGCGAACAGCGCCGGATATGTCCGATGCAAATAATCTTGCCCTTGGGCGCATTCGCGGCGACGTACTGATAGATCGCCTCATCGTTCAGACCTTCAATATTCGTCACGACGAAGCGACCCGCCGCAATGGCCGGCAGAATCACATGCTCCATTACGCCGTATGTCTTACCGGACCCTGGCCCGCCACCGAATGCATTGATTGGCATGGTCAGCCAATCACCGGCAGACGCCGAATAATGAAGCGCGTCACCGCCGCACTCAGGCACATCGGCACCCCCAACGACAACTGAAAAAGATCGAGAAAATACCAGACGCCCGACGCCTGATTTGCAAACGCCGCGGACAACTGCGACGCACCCGGCAGCATCGGCACCACGACCACAATGAATTCCGTCACCACGAAAAACAGCGCGAAAAACACGAAGAACTTCGCGATGATCGACTTGAAAGCGAATCCCGCGAAGGCGAACAACGCCGATAGAACACGACCGAACATGACTAAGCCCTCAGCACGATAAGCACCGACATGACCGACCACACAAGCAGCATGGCCCCCTCTAACAACGCGCGATTATTTTCAAACAACGCGCAATGCGCATCGAAGACGTAGTTCTGACCGAAGGCCATAAAACTGCCGGTCGGACAGACCGCCGTATGCGAAGGCATCACAAAATTTTTCAGATCGGGCATCAACGACAACAGCGGACCAAGAATCTGTTGAGCAGTCGGAATGGGTTCGAGAGAAGGAGCGCCTAAATTCGGATCAGCGCCAAGGTCAACTTGCTGCCCCTGACCTTGCGTAGCCGGCGCAGTCTGAGTTTGCGCACCACCCGCCACCTCCGGATTCATTTCAACCTTGCCAGCCGGCGATTCCACAGGCGCAGCAAAATCCCCGACCGTAGGCACCAGCGAAGGATTCGCAGCCCGCCATGCATCGACATCGGCAGCCGTGACCGGATCAGACGCCGACCATGGAATTCCGTTGCCGCTGGCCGACATCCCCTTCCAAGCGGTATTGACCGCATCGGCCAACATTTGACTGGAAATCGGCTTAAGAGCCTCATCGTTCGGAACCGCCTGAACAGCGGTGCCGGCATCGTGATAAAGCACCGTGTCCGGTGGAGGAAAATTCGACGCCGGACAGACACCATTCACCGGCGACAAGCCGATGCCTGGGCAACCAGTGAACACACCGTCACCCGTATAGCCATAGTTCTTCGAACCATCCGGATAAACGGTGTAGTGCAGGCACCTGCTCAACGAAAAATCGAAGGAGTAGTAATTGTGATTTCCGTTGCCATCGGTGTACGACGGGCTATAGTTACACGCCGCCGCCCGATCAACCGCACACGCGCCACCATTCGAGCACCACAAAGCCTGCGGAGCACCGGCCGCGACCTGAACAGGATCAGGGCCACTCTTCGAAGTAATCGACCCATCGGAGCCAAACAGCCAGTTCATCGCCCCATCTTGCGCAAGCACTACCGCGCCAGCGGCCACCCCATACACGCCGGCACCGATCAAGACCGCCGGCCAACCAATCGTGACAACTGCGCCTGTAGCGACACTAGCCGCCACCCCGGCCACGAACGTGCCGACACCCGCGAACGTCGCACCGACACGCGGATCAGAAGGACTCAAACCCCAACTAGTTACCTTTTCTCGAATCACCGACCCGACAGCCACATTTGCCTTGCCGTTATATTCGGGAGGGACGAAGGCGAACGACGACGAGACAGCCGACGCCAACACGACAGCGGCCACTAGCCGCGCAAGCCAACCACGCATACGACTGCACATACGACCCCCCATGCAGAAAAAAACAAGTTCCAAAGTTCCGCAGTCATCACGCCCCCACTAAAAACGAAAAAAAAGGGCGCCGAAGCGCCCCCACCCCGAAAACTTAGGCCCGCTTCACAGCACGAACCACGAAATCGGCTCCCTTCCACGTCACATACACACCGATGACGACGCCGGCAACCGCCAGGATTGCCAGACCGACGCCGGTAAAATCCACCGAAGCGGCCAACTCAGCCGGCGTTGTAGGAGCAACGGCGAAGGTCGAACCCGCCGCACCGCCCAAGCCGAGCAGAACAGCGATACGCGCAGCCTGTTCACGCTTTTTCGCAGCAACCTTTGCAGCCGTGTTTTTCATTGCTTGAATCATCACTACCTCCATCAGAAATAGCCGGGAACCGCCCGGCGCGGTACAGCAATTCATGCACGCTTCACGGCCCTGATGATCGAGCCACATGCAAGCGACACCAGATAAACAAACACCGTCGACGCGAAGCACAAGCCGAAAAACGCACCAGCGCCAACGGAATCAAACGCCTGCACTTCGGACAGTGGAACGCATATCTGCGCCTGAAAATCCGCACGATAGCCATCGGGACAACTCGGATTTGTGACGAAGGCAGTCGTAAACACCGCACCCGTATCGGACACACATTGATACGTGGTCGGATAACCGTACGCCACATGTAGAGGGGCATAAGACGGACCCGGACACCCGCCAGAGGGAGCAGGGTAGGGCGACCAACTAATAGGAACGATTGCCGACACGGCTCACCCCCGCATTAACATGAAGCGACCAGTGAGCGCTTAAGACGCCTTTGTGTCCGCCTTGGGACGCGCCGAGGATGCACCGCCAATCGGGTGCAATTTTGTGAGCCTGGAACCGATTCGCAAGTCCTGACCAACCGCCAGTTCGAACTCTGCCAAGTACGAACCAATCGGCGTCTCATGCATCGCCTTGGGCATTACCAACTCACCCACCACGATCTGCGGACCCTTATCGACGGTCTCAGAGGTGACGACGCATTGCGCAAGCTTCATTTGCTCCGGAGCGCCAGTTTTCTTATTGCGATAGTCGATAGTCTTGAAGCCGACGATTTGAACGTGGTGTTTGTTGTCCATGAAGGCACCTTTTTGAAGTTGAAGATAGAGCGCTCTCTCGAGCACGGTTAGCCGCCCCTCTTTGAGGGGTACGGGATTCGGAAAAGAGGAAGTTGAAGCCACCATGAGCGATACCCACATAGACGCTTTGATAGAAAACGATTCGCCATGGCAGTGACACCTTCTGGGTGTGATATCGTCGCGAAAAAATCAGGGGGAGATCATGACCGGACTGCAATGGTTGTCACTTCTAACCAGCTGGATCGCGGGAGTCGCACTAAATCTTTGGTTACTCAGAAAACTGAAGGAGCGAAAGCGTCTTAAGGAAGCCGGGAAAGCCCTTGAGGAGCGGCAGAAAAACGCGCCGGACCAACGCATACAACCGGCGACATACAACCCGAAGCCATTTCGACGCCTTACCGTCGCCGGCAAGCCATACGACCCTGACAAGCACTTTCGCTGCGACGGAAGAACAGACAACAAGTGGTAAATCTCAGGCCGGGTCATGGCGTCAAGCTCTCCCATGTGCTATGGTTTACGGAAATCTTGCAGGCGTGAACATTCACAGGTGCAAGATATTTCACACCTGCGAGAATGTCAAGGAGAAACTTATGAAGAGCGTGAAATTTCTAGATATGGCAACCGAGGCAGGTCACCATAAAAACGACGCGGCACTGGCAAAGAAGCTGGGATGGTCGACGGGATCCATCTCCATGTATCGACATGGAAAGCGCATTATGGACAATGAGGCATGCATTGCTTTGGCATTGGAAATCGGCATCGACCCCATGCAGATCATCATGGCCGCCGATATGGATCGCGCAGAGAGGACAGGACAGCACTCACTATGGGAAGTTTTTACCAAGAGGATGGCTGCGACCGCCGAGGCTATCCTTAACGATGGGTTCGAAAAGGTCCCTTTCCGCCAGTGATCCTGGATGCCGAAGCCGCCTTGTGCGGCTTTATTTTTTTCTACTCCCTAATCTCCCAGAAGCCGCTTGGCGTTGCCTTTTACCCGCGTGTGGATCGGCTTCAGGCCATGGTGAGCAAGGTGCGCGAGCGCGTTGGAAAGCTGGGATGCCATCGCTGACGAGCCATTGATCGCGCCGCGAAGAAGATCCGCCTGGCCATTGGCCGACAGCAGCGCCGCAGGACTTGCAACGAATTTCATCATGCCGGCAGCGCCGTTCAGGAGCTGCCTGAACGCCAGCGTTCCGATCTGCGTGTAAATGATCATGGCGCGCGTGGCGACAGCCTGGGTCGACTCGACCACCGCTTCAAGCTTTTCCTGCCCCATCAACGCGAATTCACGCCGGTCTCGCTCGCCCGGTATAACGCCAGCCATGACAAGGCGGCCGGCGCGATGATGAATGACCTGCGCCGAGGCCATCATGATTTCGCTGCTCTTTACCGCAAGCTGTGTCCAGATAATGAATGGATTGGGCGGTGCCCGGTGTGTTCTGGGTCGTTTCATTGGAATTTCCGATTTACAGATGAACGCGCGGAGCGTACGCGAACGGCATCGAAATCGGTACGCGAGCAACGGCGGGTCACTGTCCTTGAAAGACATGATCCGTTACGGCGAAGCGCACGATTGCGTGCTCCGCTTGTCGGTCGTTGGAGTGTTTGACGCTATGTTAAGTTCGATGGAGACGCGGTGCGCGGATGCGCTTGCTCCCGGGGGATCGAACACGTGGACGATTGAAAAGGCAGCCGCGACGTTTTCAGAAAGACAGCCCGTTTCTGTTAAACAAAGCGATATCGAGATAACTGGAAAGCCGGTTGCCGCCAGCGGGCGCGGAAGCTGCAAGGCCGCCGAGATCGATATCGCCGCCACGGGCCAGGAATTCCTTGAGCGCATTCCTGGCACCATGCTTCGAAATCTGGATCATCTTGACCAATGCCTTGGCCGCTGCAAATCCTTCGAGCGTCATCGATGACACCGTTTCGTCGCGATACTTCTTCATCATCTTCAGATGCTCGACCTGGATCTGGGACATGCCCGCGGCCGGATTGGGCACGACCTGCGAGAACACTGTCCATTCGACCGCCTTGGCTCCGGCCAGTTCGCGCAGCGTGTCGAGGTTGATGAGCGACGTGCCTGCCACGAAAGTGCGGGCATCATGGGTGCGGTACTCCTTGAGGAATAGCGCCGTGCTTATGGTGTCGGCGATGGAGATGATGAAGCCGGGCTTCGCGGACGCCAGTCGCGCTGCCTCGGTCGCCACTTGCTCGCCCTGAGTGCCGACATGCGCCACGCCGCGCAGGCGCATGCCGCGTTCGCGGATCATGGCAATCAGACTGCGATAAGCTTCCTGATTCGCAGCGGAATCCTGCACTACGATGCCGACATCATCGATACCAAGCTGGCTGAAGTGCGAAAAGAGGTGCCGGATCTCCTGCTTGTATCCCGGTCGCCAGAACACGACGCGGGGGGCGGGACGTTCTGCTGTTGCCAGGGGCGCGTACAGGATCAGTCCGCTGCTTTTCATCGCGGGCGTGTCGAGGACCGCGGTGATCGTATCGTTGCCGACCCCGCCGAACAGAAGATCGGGATGTTCTCGTTCGATCAATTCAGTCACGACATCGGCTGCGGCTCTCGCCTCGCCGCGGTCGTCGCGTACGATGTACTGGATGCGCTTGCCGCCGATCCCTCCATTCGCATTGACCATGTCGAAGCAGGTCTTGATGCCGGCGACATAGTCACGCCCTATGCTTGCATTCGGCCCGGAGAGATCGATGGCATGACCGATCACGATACGGTTTTCAGCCGCGACTGCCGACGATGGCGGGCAGAGCAAAACAAGGAAATAAAAGAAGCAGGAGAGGCAGGCAATTCGTGTTCGCATGGCACAAGTAGAAGGACAGGTTTTTTGCGCAGCGATTCTGCCCGTGGAACATGACAAGATGATGAAATGACATTTTTCCGAGATGCCTGTTGTCATACATGAACCAATTCCCCGGCCAAATGCTCGAACTGGATATTGGATCTTCAGCGAAATCAGCCAATCAATGCACGAAAAAGAGCAGACTGCTCAATTAAAGAAAACCCGTGGATTGGCCACCGGCTTACTTGTGGCGATGGCGGTGCTGTTTGTTGCTGCACGGCTATTCCAGTCCCGATTCCCTTATCTATCGTTCGTGTCGGCCTTTGCGGAGGCGGCCATGGTTGGCGGGCTGGCCGATTGGTTCGCGGTCACGGCACTGTTTCGTTCCCCGCTCGGCTTGCCCATACCGCATACCGCGATCATTCCCAGGAACAAGGATCGCATCGGAGACAGTCTGTCTGATTTCCTTGAACACAATTTCATTACCCAGGAAATCATCCGCGAAGAATTGCGCAGGATCGACTTCGCTGGCGCCGCCGCTTCCTGGCTTGCGCAGCCCGAAAACAGCCGGGCTGTATCCCACCAGATTGCGCGCGGCATTCCGGCGATCCTCCGTGTGATCGAAGATGATGACGTGCGCCAGTTCATGCAGAACAGGCTTGCCGCTGCGCTGGAGAACACGAAGTTCGCACCTGTGCTGGCCGAAGTGCTGTCGGTACTGGTGGCAGGCCAGCATCACCAGGCCGTGTTTGACAGGCTGGTGGCGATGGCGGCGCGGGCGCTGGACCAGAACAAGGACTACATCCGGTGGAAAATTCATGAAAACAGTCCGCGCTGGCTGCCCAAGGTAATCGATGACAAGTTTTATCACCGTCTGATCGAGGCGCTGCAAAGCACGCTGGACGAAATGCGCGACGAGGACAGCGAGTGGCGCCTGCGCTTTCAGAACCTGGCCAACGAGTTCATCGAACAACTGCGCACTTCCCCCGAATACGAGGAAAAACTCGATGCCATGTTGAGCGAGGTACTGGGCCATCCGCTCACGCGAAACTATATCGTGGAGGTATGGCATGACATCAAATTGCGCCTGGAGGCGGATATCGGATCAACCGATTCGCAGCTGATTGCCAAACTTGAGCGGGGACTGCATTCCTTCGGAAACGAACTTTTGAACGATGCCGCGGTGCAAAAAAAACTGAATCAGTGGATCCGGATTTTTGCGACTGAAACAATCGTCGGCCGGCGCGAGGTGATTGCCGACCTGGTGGCCAGAGTGATCCGGAAATGGGATGCCGATACCATGTCGCGTAAGCTGGAGTTGCATGTCGGCAAAGATCTCCAGTACATCCGCATCAATGGCACGCTCGTCGGCGGCCTCGTCGGACTCATTCTTCACGCAATTTCGCTTGCGCTCTAACCGGCGTCGCCTAGACTGTTTCCGGTGTGTTAATAAAATGCCATGCATCGGCATGTCATCAAGTCCCATGACATTTATGACATGCCAGTCTCACCATGTCATAAAGCCGTCACATTCCACCGTTAAAGTTCGCGCTGTCTAACTTTGACAACATTTCATGGAGCAGATATGCGACTGAACAAATTCTTCACCGCAGCGGCTGCCGCTGCCGGCCTGGCAATCACGTTTTCGTCCGCATTTGCCGCCGACATCACTGGCGCTGGCGCGACCTTTCCGTACCCGATCTACGCGAAATGGGCCGAAGAATACAGGAAGGCCAGTGGCATCGGCCTGAATTACCAGTCGATCGGTTCAGGCGGCGGCATCAAGCAGATCAAGGCCAAAACCGTCGATTTCGGCGCCTCCGACATGCCGCTCAAGGCAGAAGACCTGCAGGCTGACGGCCTGATGCAATTCCCGGCCATCATGGGCGGCGTGGTGCCGGTCGTTAACCTTGAAGGCGTCGCACCGGGTCAACTGAAACTGACCGGCCAGGTGCTGGCGGATATCTACCTCGGCAAGGTCACGAAATGGAATGCCCCGGAAATTGCTGCGCTCAACGCGGGCGTAAAGCTGCCGACCCAGGATATCACCGTCGTGCATCGCGCGGACGGGTCCGGCACGTCTTTCCTGTTCACCGATTACCTGTCGAAGGCCAGCCCTGATTTCAAGACGAAAGTCGGCTCCGGCACTGCGGTGAAATGGCCGGTTGGCGTGGGTGGCAAGGGTAACGAAGGTGTTGCGGCCAACGTGCAGCGTATCCGGAATTCGATCGGCTACGTTGAATACGCCTATGCCAAGAAAAACAAGATGATCCACACCCAGCTGAAGAACCGCGACGGCCAATTCGTGCAGCCTGACGACGAAACCTTCAAGGCCGCGGCGGCAAACGCCGACTGGGCCAAGACTCCTGGATTCGCCGTGATCCTGACCGACCAGGCTGGCAAGACCAGCTGGCCGATCACCGGCGCGTCCTTCATTCTGATGCACAAGGCGCAGGCTGATGCGAACAAGGCCAAAGAAGTGCTGAAATTCTTTGACTGGGCGTACAAGAATGGCGGCAAGATGGCAAGCGAGCTCGATTATGTCGCCATGCCCGCTCCCGTCATCAAGCTGGTCGAGGACGCATGGAAGTCTCAGTTGAAGGACAGCGCCGGCAAGTCGGTTTGGTAAGCGAGGAGCTTTCCTGAACAACCGTTCATGCAGCGCAGTGCGCGACCGCCGTTCCTGGATGGCGGTCGCATGTCGTTGCAAGCGCCCGCAAGGGCAATCGAATTTATGACTGCACAATTATCATCCCCCGCGACGGCCAGGTCGGACGCCAAGCGCCTTCGCACCGAGGGCGACGAACACGAAGTCATGACCGGCGACATGGCACGGACCATGCGCAAGCTGCGTTTCCAGGACTTCCTGTTCCACAAGGTCACGCTGTTCTTTGCCTTGAGCGTCCTGCTGGTGCTGGTCGGGATCATCGTGTCGCTCGTGATCGGCGCCTGGCCCGCATTCAGGGAGTTCGGCCCGGGCTTTATCACCCGGGTCGAATGGGATCCTCCCAATGATCAATTCGGCGCGCTGATCGCCATCGTGGGCACGCTGGCCACGTCCCTGGTCGCGTTGCTGATTGCATTTCCCATCAGCTTCGGCATTGCGCTCTTCCTCACCGAGATCTGCCCGTCGTCGCTGCGCCGTCCGCTCGGTACCGCGGTGGAACTGCTGGCCGGCGTGCCGAGCATCATCTACGGCATGTGGGGCCTCTTCGTCTTTGCGCCATTGTTTGGCGACCATGTGCAGCCACTGCTGAACGAGACGCTGGGACAGCTGCCGGTGATCGGCAAGCTGTTCAGCGGGCCGATGATGGGTATCGGCATACTTACCGCAGGACTGATCCTGTCGGTCATGATCATTCCGTTCATCGCGTCCGTCATGCGCGACGTTTTCGAAGTGGTGCCTGCGGTGCTGAAGGAATCGGCCTACGGCCTCGGCTGCACCAAATGGGAAGTCGTGCGCAAGATTGTGCTTCCTTATACGCGCAACGGCGTGGTCGGCGGCGTCATGCTTGGCCTCGGGCGCGCACTGGGTGAAACGATGGCGGTCACCTTCGTGATCGGCAATGCGAACGCGCTGTCCTGGTCGCTGTTCGCACCTGGCAACAGCATCGCGTCCACGCTGGCCAATGAATTTGCCGAAGCCGAATCGAAATTGCACGTCTCGTCGTTGTTTGCCCTTGGCCTGATCCTGTTTGTCATCACCTTCATCGTCCTGTCTGCGGCAAAACTGATGTTGATAGGCATGTCCCGCAAGGAAGGAACCAAGACATGAATCCGGTTTATCGCAGACGCCTGTGGGCGCATCGTATCGGCATCGCACTCTCCGTCGCGGCGATGGCGGTCGGCCTGTTCTTCCTGATGTGGATTCTTGTCACATTGCTGCTGAAGGGGATCGACGCGCTGAGCCTGTCCATGCTCACCGAGACCACCCCGGCGCCCGGCAACGAGGGAGGCGGGCTGATGAACGCCATCGTCGGCAGCCTGATGATGGTCGGCGCGGCAACGCTGGTCAGCACGCCAATCGGCATCCTGGCGGGCATCTACCTGGCCGAATACGGCGAGGAAAGCTGGCTGGCGCAAGTGACGCGCTTTGTGACCGACATCATGCTGTCCGCACCTTCCATCGTGATCGGCCTGTTTGTGTACGCGATCTATGTCGCGAACGTGAAGCACTTTTCCGGCTGGGCCGGCACCTTTGCAATTTCACTGATTGCCATTCCAGTCATCGTGCGCACCACCGACAACATGCTCAAACTGGTGCCGAGCAGCTTGCGCGAGGCGGCGTTCTCGCTTGGCGCACCGCGCTGGAAAGTGGCGATGATGGTACGACTGCGCGCCGTCAAGGCCGGCGTCGTGACCGGCGTGCTGCTCGCAGTGGCGCGCATTTCCGGCGAAACCGCACCGCTCCTGTTCACTGCGCTGAACAATCAGTTCTTCAGCGCCAACATGAATGCGCCCATGGCGAACCTGCCGGTTGTGATCTACCAGTTCGCCATGAGCCCCTACGACAACTGGCGCGCCCTAGCATGGGGCGGCGCCTTGTTGATCACTTTCAGCGTGCTCGGCCTCAACATCCTGTCGCGCACCCTGTTCAGCCAGAAAACACCGCATTGACATGATGACGACTTCGACAATGATCGCAACGGAAAAGGCTACCCTTGAAATCGCCGACCTGAATTTCTTTTACGGAAATTTCCAGGGGCTGAAAAACATCAATATGCGCATCTGCGAGCGCAAGGTCACGGCCTTCATCGGGCCATCCGGCTGTGGAAAATCGACGCTGCTGCGCACCTTCAACCGCATGTTCGACCTGTACCCAGGCCAGCGCGCAGAAGGGAAGATCGTCTACCACGGTCGCAATATCCTCGACGCGGGGCAGGACGTCAACATGCTGCGTGCAAAAATCGGCATGGTGTTCCAGAAACCGACGCCGTTTCCAATGTCCGTCTATGACAACATCGCGTTCGGCGTGCGTCTGTATGAGAATCTCTCGAAAGGCGAAATGGACGAGCGCGTTGAAGCAGCGCTGCGCAAGGCCGCTCTGTGGGACGAGGTGAAGGACAAGCTGAACAAGAGCGGCCTCAGTCTGTCCGGCGGCCAGCAACAGCGCCTATGCATCGCGCGCGGCATTGCGGTCAAGCCGGATGTGCTGCTGCTGGACGAACCGACTTCGGCGCTGGATCCGATTTCGACTGTGAAGATCGAGGAGCTGATCCACGAACTGAAACATGACTATACGATCGCCATCGTGACGCACAACATGCAGCAGGCGGCGCGCTGCTCCGACTACACCGCTTACATGTACCTGGGCGAATTGGTCGAGTTCGGAGAAACCGACCAGGTCTTCATGAACCCTGCGAAGAAGGCAACCCAGGACTACATCACCGGCCGCTTCGGCTGAGCCGGAACTACGACAATCGATTCATCAAGGAGAACCTGATGCCAGGCGATCATTCTTCAAAACAGTACGATCTGGACCTCGAAGCAATTCGCTCGAAAGTGCTGCTCATGGGCGGGCTGGTCGAGAACCAGTTCAACGACGCGGTCACCAGCTTCCGCAGCGGGAACCTGGAGCAGGCGGAGCAGGTGATCAAGGCCGATGAAAACGTCAATCGCCTCGAGGTCACGCTGGACGATACCTGCAGCCACCTGATCGTCAAACGCCAGCCGGCGGCGAACGATCTGCGGACCGTGATCGCCACCCTCAAGGTGATCACCGATCTGGAACGCATCGGCGACGAGGCGACCAAGATCGCGCGCAGTGCGAAGAACCTGCATGAGCGCGGCACGGTCGGCGTGCTCAACCACTATGAATCGATTCGCGTGATGGCAGCCGGCACCGCGAGCCTGCTGCATGATGCGCTCGATACCTTCGCGCGCCTCGACGACAAGCAGGCGGCCCGCATCATCGCCCAGGATCAGGAAATCGACCATGAATTCCGCTCCATCATCCGCACCATGGTCACCTTCATGATGGAAGACCCGCGCACCATTTCCGCCGCGCTCGACGTTCTGTGGGTGGCCAAGGCGATCGAGCGGATCGGCGACCACGCGAAGAACATTGCGGAATATGTGATATATGTGGTGGAGGGCAAGGATATTCGCCACACCGACTTTTTGCATATCAAGAAGGATGGCACCACCTGAACATGGCTGTCGATCAAACAACAATTCTGATTGTCGAGGATGAGCCGGCGATTATCGAGCTGGTTACATTCACGCTGAGGGAGGCAGGCTGGAGCAGCTACGCGGTGCACAGCACCTCGGAAGCGTGGGAGTTCATCCAGCGTCGTACGCCGCAACTGGTGTTGCTGGACTGGATGCTGCCAGACCAAAGCGGGTTGCGCCTGCTGTCGCGCATTCGCGGCGACCGCCAGCATCAGCATCTGCCGGTGATCATGCTTACCGCGAAGAGCATGGAAGAAGACAAGATCGCCGGGCTCGACCAGGGTGCCGACGATTACATCACGAAGCCGTTCTCACCGCGCGAGCTGACGTCGCGCATCAAGGCACTATTGCGGCGAAAGAGTCCGGAACATGCGCAGAGCCTGATGACGGCGGGACCGGTCTCGCTCGATCCGGTGAGCTGCACTGTCCAGTTGAACGGCCAGAAGATCGATATCGGACACGCCGAATACAAGCTGCTGAAATTCTTCCTCGCGCATCCAGACCGGGTGTTCTCGCGCAGTCAGCTGCTCGACAAGGTGTGGGGCGATCATGTCGTGATCGAGGAACGAACGGTCGACGTCCACGTGCTGCGCCTGCGCAAGGCGCTCAAGGACGCAGAATCCCTGATCCGGACGGTGCGTAGTGTAGGCTATATGCTGTCCGAAAAATAAAATAGCCTGTTCATGAATCGACGCCTGATATTCTGGATTCCGGCCGCTATGCGGCTACTCCTTGTCTTGATCGGGGCTGGAGTCGTCTGGTATTTCCTCGGCCCGATCGTTGCCCTCGCGGCCGTGCTGGGTGCGATGACGGTCATGCTGGCCACGCAGCTGCATTACCTCTACCAGCTTTCGGACTGGCTCGATAACCCGGGCAGCGCGAGGCTGCCGGACGGCTGGGGCGCCTGGACCGACATTTTCTCCCGCCTCTACAAACTGCGTCGCGACGACGAAAAGAACCAGGCCGAATTGACCGAATGGCTGGCACGCTTCCGTCAGGCGATGCGCCTGCTGCCTGACGGGGTGGCCATCATGGACGACGTCCTGTTCCTCGAATGGTGCAATCCCGCGGCGGAAAAGCACCTCGGCCTGGAGCTGGCGCGCGACAAAGGCATGCGCGTGACGAATCTGGTGCGTACGCCGTCCTTCATCGATTACGTGGTGCTGGGTCGTTACGAACAGCCGCTGACCCTGAACCTGCGCGAGCGCAAGTTGATCGTACAGATCATTCCCTTCGAAAGCCGTCGCCAGATTCTCGTGACGCATGACGTCACCGACGCGGAGCGCGTCGACATGATGCGGCGCGATTTCATCGCCAATGCGTCGCATGAGTTGCGCACGCCGCTTACTGTCATCAACGGCTTTCTCGAAATCGCCTACAACCAGCCGAATCTCGACCTGCAGACGCGCATGTCGCACCTGAAGCTGATGATCGAGCAGGGCCAGCGCATGCAGAACCTGGTGGAGGACATGCTGACGCTCACCCGGCTGGAGTCGGTCGAACACCCGCTGCGGCCAGAGCGCGTCGATATCCACACGCTGCTGGAACAGATTCACCAGGAAGTGCTGGCCCTGTCCGCGGGTCGGCACCAGGTTTCGCTCGACATCGACGGACCGGACATCAGAGGCAGCGCGGACGAGTTGCGAAGCGCCTTCGGCAACCTGGCATCCAATGCCGTGCGGTACACGCCGGAGCAGGGCAGCATTGCACTGGCGTGGCGAATGACGGAGGACGGTCCTCGCTTCATCGTGAAGGACACCGGTATCGGCATTCGCCCCGAACACATTTCACGCTTGACGGAGCGTTTTTATCGCGTCGACAAGAGCCGCTCGCGTGAAACGCAGGGAACCGGCCTGGGCCTCGCCATCGTCAAGCACGTGCTGTTGCGCCACAACGCATCGCTGCACATCGAGTCCGAACCGGAAAGAGGAAGTACTTTTATCGTGAAGTTCCCGAAAAAAGCAGTCTTTGCGGAATGACATGGCCGAATGGATTTCTTGGGATAAACTGTAGGCATGGTAATCAGCTAATCGGGCCGCATGCCCGCCTAGCCCACCAGGTTCACCGCCATGACCTCAAAAACGGTAGTGTTTCGCAGCGTAATGCTGAAAGTGTTTATCGCTGGCATTGCGCTTATCTTCGTCGCCGGTTGTTCCAGCCTGCTTCCCACTGCGAAACAGGAAACCCAGACGCCTTGGCGCAGTTATGCGGATGCCCAGGCCGCATTCGACAAGGTCATCGCCGGAAAGACCACGGTCGCCGAGCTCAAGGCGATGTCTATCGACCCGGATGTCACTCCGAACGTCGCCTATCTCAGCCACACGGATCTGTTGCGGCGTCTGTTCCCTATTTTTTCTTATGACATCAACCTGATCGATCCCGGATTGAAGGCGTGCGTTTCGTCGAAGGAGACGTGCTATGCCTATGAAGTCGACCAGCTTACGCTCGACCGTAAGCGATACGGAAATTTCTGGCTCGACTTTTTCAACTTCCGACGCCAGATCGATATCTCCGGCTGGCGTTTCAACGCCGTATTCGTTATCAAGGACGACACGGTCGTGTACAAGTTGTGGAACGGCAAACCCAACGTACATCAGCGGGAAGAGGAAAGGAGCCCGCTCGGCCCCTTCCAGGGATTTGGCCCGACCCTGCTGACCCGGTGAGGTCTACACGACCATCGCCGTCATTGCCTCGGAACATCCGTTAAAATGCGATGTCTTCAGGCAATGTTCCCGCTTAGGTGCCGGATGCATTCCCCCGTTGTTCATCATTCAATGTCCTTCCACGCCGACGCGTGTGCCTGCTTATCCATGAAACGTCCATTCCTGGTTGTCCTGTTTTCTGCCGTACTGCTGCTTTCCGCCTGCTCCACTGTCAACCCGCCGTCCGTCTCGCCAGCGGTGACGCAGCGCGCTGCTCAACCCAAGCCACCACGTCAGGTCAAGATCGGGCTCGCGTTGGGTGGCGGTGCAGCGCGCGGATTTGCGCATATCGGGGTAATCAAGGAACTGGAAGCGCAGGGGATTGTTCCGGATATCGTCGTCGGAACCAGTGCCGGCAGCCTGGTTGGCGCGCTATATGCCGCGGGCAATAACGGCTTCGCACTGAACAAGATGGCACTGGAGATGGACGAGGCGACCATTTCGGATTGGTCCGTGCCATTCTTCAGCAAGGTGACTGGCGTGCTCAAGGGCGAGGCCTTGCAGAATTACGTTAATCGGGCGGTGAAGAACGTTCCGCTCGAAAATCTCAAGATCCGGTTCGGGGCGGTAGCCACCGACCTGCGCAACGGCCAGCCGATCCTTTTCCAGCGCGGCAATACCGGCTTGGCGGTGCGTGCCTCGTCTGCTGTTCCAAGCGTGTTCCAGCCGGTAACGATCGGCGGACATTCCTATGTCGACGGTGGCCTGGTGTCACCGGTCCCGGTTCGTTTTGCCCGTCAGATGGGGGCGGATTTCGTGATTGCGGTGAACATTTCATCGCAACCCGAGGCGCAGCCATCATCCAGCAATCTCGACGTGCTGCTGCAGACCTTTGCCATCATGGGGCAGAGCATCAACAGCTATGAATTGAAGGATGCCGATATCGTGATCCAGCCGCGGCTCGGCACAATGAAAGGAAATGATTTTCCGGCCAGGAACACCGCAATCCTGGCGGGGGAGCAGGCCACGGCGGCAATGCTGCCGGAAATCAGGCGCAAGCTGAACGCGATGCGCGAACAGTAGCGGGATGGATGTCTGCGGGCAGATTCTGCCCGTGGGAAGGCCTATTCCGGCTCGTTGATGCGTCGCGCACCGTTGAAGCGTTTTTTCCAGTAGCTCAGATCCATGCTTTCCACGCGGACCTGGCCGCCGGGAGAGGGTGCGTGGATGAATTTGTTGTCGCCCAGGTAGATGCCGACATGGGAAAAGGCATGCCGCAGGGTGTGATAGAAGACGAGGTCGCCGGGTTGCAGGTTCTTGGTGTCGACTTTCTCGCCTACCCGGCTCATTTCCTCCGAGGTGCGCGGCAAATCGGCTCCCCACGCATCCTTGAAGACATAGCGGACAAGCCCGCTGCAATCCAGGCCATTTTCCGGCGCAGTGCCGCCATATTTGTACCGGATGCCGATCATTCCCATCGCGCGGATGACCAGTTCCGATGCATGCGAAGTCGCGCGCGCGGTGAAGTCATGCAACTTGCTGAATGCTGTCGTCTGTTCCGGGGCGGCCTGTTGCTCGTCGGCGAACGCCATCCCGGCGAGGCAGAGGCTGATACCGACCACGCAGAGGCGAGCGCGGAGGCGGAGCCGTCGACCTTGGAAGAATGTTTCCATTGAAGCAAGTTGCGTGGTGAAGACACCAGCAATGTAAGTGAATTGGGGAGCGCTGTCAAAATTCACGGCGCAAGGTTATTCTTCGAGAAAGCATCTTTAACTACGCAGCATGACCACATACACCTCGACGGACCTGCCAATCAAGCCACGAGTACTGATCGCTGACGATTCGCGCATTGTGCGCGCGACCCTGATCAAACATATCGAGGGCATGTTTGATTTTCGCGAGGCGCTCGACGGCGAACAAGCCTGGGAAACGCTGCTCCTTGACCCGTCGATACGCGTTGTCATTACAGACCTGACAATGCCTAAGCTGGATGGCTATGGCCTTCTGCAACGCATCCGCAGCTCGCGCGTGAGCCGTATCCGCGACATTCCGGTGGTCGTGGTTTCCGGCAGCGACGAGCGAGAAGAGCGCGAGCGCGCCAAGGCAGCAGGCGCGACAGACCTCATCACCAAGGGCATCGGGACGGCGCAGCTCCTGTCGCGGCTGGACGTCCTGGCCAGGCTTGTAACGACGCAAAACGAATTCGAGCGTGGACTGGAAGCACTTGTCCAGCAGAATGCGGAAGGACGCGCGGTGGGTCTGCCTACCGTGGATGCCGTACGTCCCGGCATCGAATCCCTGCTGGAAAATGCCGTCAGGGCGAGGAAAAATTTCGTGCTGCTCAATGTTTGCATCGGGCTGAAGCACATCGGCATGGAGGACCTTGCAACGGATCCCCCGTGCAATGTCGTCGATGCGATCGGAGATCTATTGCGGCGAACCGTCCGTCAGACGGACCATGTGGCGAAAAACGGGGAGGCTGGATTCATCCTGGCGACCGGCAGCATCAATTTCGATTCCGCGCGCAATTTTGCCCAGCGCGTATGCCGCGCGATTGCCACTGCACAATTGGTGAAGAGCGAGCGCATGGCATTTATTGCCAGTTGCGGGCTCGTGTCCCTCAGCGACGATGTGACATCGAACGGTACGCATGACTTGCAGGCAATGCTCGACCTGGCTCACAGGCGCGGCATGCTGGGACTGAATCGCGCGATCACGGGAATCGTCGGCAAGGAAGAGGAAACGGCATTCCGGCGCGGCGATATTCCCGTACTGGAATCGGCCGAGCTGGGCGGCAGCCTAGCCCGCAGCGGGGAAAGTCTTGCGACAACGCCGGACCTGGCAACACTGTTGCAGTGGATAAAGGAAGGGCGGCAGAACGAAGTCGCGCCCTATATCGGCCAGCTTTCATCAGAATTGCAGCCGCTGGTTGACTTGCTCCTGAAGCAAAGCAAGAACTAGCGGCCTGAGTCAAGGCGGCTTTCCTATTTCAATTGCCATCAGGTCTACGTAAAATTGCTGACTGTGCGTATGTTAGCCCGGGCGTAGAATCCATCCTTTTATAAAATCAAGGAGGAGTCATGCAGTCCAAGCAAGTTCTCACACTCGACGATGCCAGGAAAATTGCCGTCGCCGCAGAAGCTGAAGCCAAGGCAAACAACTGGGCGGTGACCATTTCGATCGTGGATGATGGCGGCCACCTGTTGTGGCTGCATCGCCTGGACGGCGCCGCACCGATCTCCGCGCACATCGCGCCCGCCAAGGCCAAAACCGCCGCGCTTGGTCGTCGTGAATCGAAGGTGTACGAAGACATGATCAACAACGGCCGGGTATCCTTCGTGACCGTGCCGGAAATCGAAGGAATGCTGGAAGGCGGCGTTCCGGTGATGGTAAATGAACAATGCGTCGGCGCTGTCGGCGTATCGGGTGTCAAGTCGTCGGAAGATGTGCAGATCGCCCGGGCGGGTATTGCCGCACTGGGCCTTTGAGTCGGCTTATTGCGGCGCGATTTCCAGCTTGGCGGGCTCCTGATTCTGCGACTGCCGCCGAGTCGCCGGCAAGCCTTACCGCAAACTTACAAGTTTGCGGGGAGGGGCGTTCTCGGCTATAATCTCGGGGTTTAACTAAATCCAGTCCGCCGTAGCGCATACCCCTTCCATCTCGTCCCGAAAAGACCCTCGACACCCAGCGCATGCCGTTCGGTTGGCGGTCGTTCCGGCGCGGCGCAGCGGCGGTAACAATCTCAGGAGTTACCCTTGCTGCCATTTTTTTCTGGCCAATCAGTTCCGGCCATCCTAGCGCTTGCAGACGGGTCGATTTTCCAGGGTTTTTCCATCGGTGCTTCCGGTCATACGATCGGGGAAGTCGTGTTCAACACGGCCATCACCGGCTACCAGGAAATCCTGACCGACCCCAGCTACAGCCGTCAGATCGTGACGCTGACCTATCCGCACATCGGCAACGTCGGCGTGAATGAGGAAGACGTCGAGGCGAACAAGATCCACGCCGCCGGCCTGATCATCAAGGACCTGCCGTTGCTGGCATCGAATTTCCGTTCGAAGCAAAGTCTGTCCGACTATCTCAAGTCGGAAAACGTCGTCGGCATCGCTGGCATCGACACCCGTAAGCTGACGCGCATCCTGCGCGAGAAGGGTGCCCAGAACGGCGCCATCATGGCAGGCGAGGCGGCGAACGCCGAGGAAGCATTGGCGCTGGCGAGGTCCTTCCCGGGGCTGGCCGGCATGGACCTGGCGAAGGTGGTGTCCACAGCCAAGCCATACGTGTGGGATCAGACCGAGTGGCGGCTCGGCCAGGGCTACGGCAAGCAGGTAAATCCCAAATTCCACGTCGTCGCCTATGACTACGGCATCAAGTACAACATCCTGCGCATGCTGGCCGAGCGCGGCTGCAAGGTGACCGTACTGCCGGCGCAGGCTTCCGCCGCCGACGCGCTTGCGCTGAACCCGGATGGCATCTTCCTGTCCAACGGCCCTGGTGACCCGGAACCCTGCGATTACGCCATTGCAGCCACTCGCGAGCTGATCGAGCGTGGAATCCCGACCTTCGGCATCTGCCTCGGCCACCAGATCATGGCCCTGGCCTCCGGCGCAAAAACCTTGAAGATGAAATTCGGCCATCACGGCGCCAACCATCCCGTGCAGGACCTCGATACCAAGCAGGTGATGATCACCTCGCAGAACCATGGTTTTGCCGTTGACGTGGATACCCTGCCGTCCAACTGCCGCATCACGCACGTGTCGCTGTTCGACGGTTCGCTGCAAGGCTTCGCGCGCACCGACAAGCCCGCGTTCTGCTTCCAGGGACACCCGGAAGCGTCGCCCGGCCCGCACGACATCGCCCCCCTGTTCGATCGCTTTATTGGGCTCATGACCCAGGCGATGATGGAGAAACACACAAATGCCTAAGCGCACAGACATCAAAAGCATCCTGATCATTGGCGCCGGCCCGATCATCATCGGCCAGGCGTGCGAATTCGACTACTCCGGCGCACAGGCCTGCAAGGCATTGCGCGAGGAGGGATACAAGGTCATCCTGGTCAACAGCAATCCGGCGACCATCATGACCGATCCGGAAATGGCCGATGTGACCTACATCGAGCCGATTACCTGGCAGGTGGTGGAGCGCATTATCGACAAGGAGCGCCCCAACGCGATCCTGCCGACCATGGGCGGCCAGACCGCGCTCAATTGCGCACTCGATCTGCATCGCCACGGTGTGCTGGACAAGTATGGCTGCGAACTGATCGGCGCCACGCCGGAAGCGATCGACAAGGCGGAAGACCGCCTGAAGTTCAAGGACGCGATGACCAAGATCGGTCTCGGTTCCGCGCGTTCCGGTATCGCTCATTCGATGGACGAGGCGTGGTCGGTGCAGAAGGAAATCGGTTTCCCGGTCATCATCCGGCCGTCCTTCACCCTGGGCGGCACGGGCGGCGGCATCGCCTACAACCCGGAAGAATTCGAGACCATCTGCAAGCGCGGGCTGGAGGCGTCACCGACCAACGAACTG